>CAVXND010000088.1:0-52304 GCA_963762785.1 uncultured beta proteobacterium | reverse complement strand
CGTGAGCGGCGCATCCGCCGCCAGCAGCCCCTGGTCGAGGAGGTGCCGGATCTGCTTCTTCGTGAGCCGGCCGCGGCGATCGAAATAGGCGACGAGTTCCTGCACGACTTTCATTGCTGGTTCCTTCAGACGGGTTGCATCGTGATCACGCGGCCGTACGGCGGCCCGAACGCCGCCGCCCCGCGTGCCGGCAGCACCCACAGCACGTCGTACGGCTGGGGCTCAGGCGGGTAGGCGATCTCGCCGTCGGTGACGACCACCACCGCGCGCACGTGCTGATCGTCGGCGAGGTGACGGAGCGCGGGCGAGAGATCGCTGCCGCCGTAGCCGGTGACCCGGCGCTCGGCGAGCGCCTCCGGCGGCACCAGCTCGTCGGCGGTCACCGCAGCGTCGCACTGCACGAGCCGCACCTGGTCGACGCCGACGGCGTCGCAGAACTCGCCGATCGCGCCGAGCGCGCGCGGGATCTCGTCGGTCATCGAGCCGCTCGTGTCGAGCACGACGTTGAGGATCCAGCCCTCGCGTCGGCGTCCGGGCAGCACGACGTCGGTGCGCTCCGCGCCACGGCGGGACGGACGGGCGAACGTGCGCTCGCCGGGCGCGACCGACTCCAGCCAGCGCTGCAGCGCGAGCTCCCACGGCGTGCGATAGACGCCCCGCAGTGCCGCGACCGTCTGGCTCGCGGCGCCCGCATCGGTCCCGCGCAGCCCCTTGGCGAGGCCCATCGCGCGGGCGAGGCTCAGGGCCTTCGCCGCGAGCGCCTTCATCCGCTCCGCGTTTGCCTTCTGCTCGCCCGCTTCACCGGGGAAGAGCTCCCCCTCGCGCGCGCCGTCGAGCACGTCGCCCGCTTCGTCGCCGGCGCCGGCCACCCGGCGCGCCGTGGTCGCTTCGCCTTCCCACACGCGGGTCTTGGTCTGCGCGGCGGCGTTGCGGCGCATCTCGAGCACGATCTCCTCGGCCGAACGTTCGCGTGCGCCCGGCATGTCGAGCCCGCCGGCGGGGATCGCCTGCCCGAGCTCGGTGCGCAGGATGTCGTTGATGATGTAGTCGTGCGCGTAGTTGAACTCCACCCGGTCGGCGCCGCGGGCGCGGTCGTGGGTGCGGAGCGCGAGGTGGAGCAGCTCGTGCGCGAGCACGAAGACGAGCTCGCCGTCCTTGAGCCGCCGGACGAACGCCGGGTTGGCGACGAGCCGGCCCGACGCGAACACGCCCATCGTCGGCAGGCGATCGTCGATCGACACGCGCGTGGCGGCGGCGAGCCCCGCGAGGTGCGGGAACGGCACCGTCACCATCCGCAGGCCCCGCTCGATGCGCTCGAGCAGCGCGCGCTCGGTCACCTCCGAGTTCACAGCTTCGCGACCTGCTTCAGGAGCCCGAGCATCGCGGCGTCCGCGCCGAGCGCGCCCCACCGGTCGACGAGGTCGCCGAGGAGCGTCAGCTGATGCTCGTACGGGAGGCTCTTCAGGAACCGGTTGACCGTGCGGGCCTTGAGCCCCTCGAGCTTGCCGTCGCGCACGTGCTGGCGGATGCAGTTCAGGACGAACCAGCGCGCGGCGTCGCCGCGCGGCAGCGCCTCGGGGTGCTCGACGTAGTGCGCGACCGGATGCATCGCGCCGATCGCCTCCTCGGCGAGCGCGCAGAAGATCGCGGCGTCCTCGGCCGAGAGCCGCCCGAAGGCGAGCGCGCGGCGCGTCTCGCGCGTCAGGATGCCGCCCGCCTCGGCCATGTCGAGCGCGCGCGAGAACTGCGCCCAGCTGCGCGGCGTCGAGAACGGCACCGGCTCGGGCGGCACGCCGCGCATCAGCGCGTCGGGCATGTAGGAGATGAAGCCGAGGATTTCCGGCCGGACCTTGTTCCGCCGCGCCCAGGCGAGCCACTCGTCGATGTCGACGCGGACGTGGAGCATCGTCACGCGATTGACGAGCGCCGAGCTCATCGACCGCACCAGCGCCCGGTCCTGGATGCGGTTGCCGGCGGCGACCACCCACGTGCCCGCGGGCAGGCTGTGTTCGCCGAGACGCCGCTCGAGGAGGAGCGAGTAGAACGCCTTCTGCACGTCGGGCGCGCAGGCCGGCAGCTCGTCGAGGAAGAGGCAGAAGGGCTCGGGCCGCTCCGGCAGCAGGAGGCGCGGCGGGCAGAACACCGAGCGCTCGCCGACGATGCGCGGCACGCCGCTCACGTCCTCCGGCGCGATCTGGGTGCCGAGGAGCGAGCGGCACGGCAGGCCGGCTTCCCGCGCAGCCTGATAGACCATCTCGGACTTGCCGACGCCGGGCGGGGCGAGCAGGAGGAAGCTCGCCTCGTGCGCCATGCACTGGATGAGCTTCTTCGCCTGCCCGAGCGTGATCGACTCTTCGAGCGGTCCGGCGAAGCCGTGGGGGAGCGGTGCGTTCAAGAGCGTTTCCTTCCGCGCGCGAAAAATCGCGCTCGGCCGGAAACGCGGCGGTGCCGGTGGGGGTTGACACACCCCCGTCGAAAGGGCGGTCCGCTACGGGAGCTGGATCTTCCCGCCGCCGCCGCCGCCCAGGCCGCCGGGCGGCAGACCGCCCTGCGGCACGACGATCGACGAGGCCGCCTGGCGGCGGAGGTCCTGCAGCTCGCGCATCGTCTGCTCGACCGCGTCCTTGGCGAGCGGGCCGAACTTGGTCGCCGCGTCCGCGAGCGAGGTGGCGTCGATCTCGAATACGATCGGCAGCGCGCCGACGTTGCTCATGACCTGGGTCTCGCCGATGTAGACGATCTTCCGGGCCGGGTCGGGCGCGCCGTTGCCGTCGACGGGCGTCAGGCGCCGGATCGTGCCGACGCGGCGGTCGGTGAAGACTTCTTCGAGAAACAGCGCAGCGGGGTCGAGCTTGATCTCGGCGCGCGGGTCGGGTCGGGTGGCCATGGTGCGTGCTCCAGTATTTGCTAGCGTGAAAGGATAACCGATGCACCGCCGGACGCTCATGACGGCCGCATGCCTCGCCCTCGTGCCGGGGCTTGGAAGCGCGCAAAACCCGGCGCGGGACACCGAGCTGATCCGCGCCGCCGAGGCGGGCGACGCGCCGGCGGTGAAGCGCCTCCTCGCGCAGGGCGCGAGCGTGCGCGCGCGCGACGCGCAGGGCCGCACGGCGCTCGTCGCGGCGACGTACGGCAACCGCGTCGAGGCAGCGCGCCTGCTGATCGTCGCGGGCGCCGACGTCAACGCCCAGGACGACCTCCGCAACAGCGCGTTCCTGCTGGCCGGAGCGAGCGGCTACCTGGAGATTCTTCGGCTCACGCTCGCCGCGGGCGCCGATCTCAAGAGCACCAACCGCTACGGCGGCACCGCGCTCATTCCGGCGTGCCACTACGGCCATGTGGAGACGGTGCGCGAGTTACTCAAGACGAAGATCGACGTCGACCACGTGAACAATCTCGGCTGGACGGCCTTGCTCGAGGCGGTGATCCTCGGCAGCGGCGGGCCGGCGCACACCGAGATCGTCGGCTTGCTCGTCGCAGCGGGCGCCAACTTGAAAATCGCCGACCGGCAGGGCGTCACGCCGCTCGAGCACGCGCGGCAGCGGAACTACCGGGCGATCGTCGAGATCCTGGCGCGGCGACCGGCGTAGCGCGCGATCCCGCTCTGCTCGGGACGATCGGCGGCTCCAGGAAGGAATTTCACCATGCAAAGTCAGATGCGATAGTATGGAATGAAACGACGCTGGACCGCGCTGTGAACGCCGAAAGCCACCCCGCCGCCGACCGATTCGACGCCGAGTTCGACCTCGTCGTCCTCGGGTCGGGCGCGTCGGGCATGACCGCGGCGCTCGTGGCCGCCGTCGAAGGCGCGCGCGCGCTCGTGCTCGAGAGCACCTCGTACGTCGGCGGCACCAGCGCGCGGTCCTCGGGAACGCTCTGGATCCCGCCGATCGGCGATACCGCGGTCGCGACCTACCTCGACGCGCTGGTCGGCGACAAGGCGGACCGGACGCTCCGCGAGGCGTTCCTCGGCGCCGGTCCCGCGATGATCGCCTGGCTGGCGAAGCACGCCGGCTTCGCGTTCCGGCCGTACCCGGTGCATCCCGACTATCGCCAGGACCTGCCCGGCGCCGCGAGCGGGGAGCGGCCGCTCGAGCCGCCCGAGTTCGACGGTCGCCTGCTCGGGGGGGAATTCGCGCGCGTCGGCTGGCCGATCCCCGAGTTGATGCTCTTCGGCGGGATGATGGTGACGCGCGGCGAAGCGGCGCAGTTGCTGCGGGCGGGAAGATCGCTCGACGGAACGCTGCTCGGCGCACGGCTGTGCCTCCGCTTTCTGGCCGACCGGCTGCGCTATCCGCGCGGCACGCGCCTCGTGCTCGGCAATGCGCTGGTGGCGCGTCTCTACAGGAACCTTCTCGACCGTGGGGTGCCGGTGTGGTGCGAGGCGAAGACCGAACGCCTCATCGTCGACGGTGAGGTCCGTGGCGTGGTCGTCCGCCGCGGCGGCAAGGAGATGCGGGTGCGCGCCCGCCGCGGCGTCGTGCTCGCAGGCGGCGGGTTTCCGGCGAGCGCCGTCCTGCGCGAGCAGCATTTCCGGCCGCCCGTTGCGCGCCACACGCCCGCGTACGAAGGGTGCGTTGGCGACACGCTCCGGCTCGGCCAGGAAGCCGGCGGCGCGCTCGGCCCCTCCGGCGAGGACAACGCGCTCTGGTTTCCCGGATCGGTGGGGACGCGGGCCGACGGCACGACCGCGGTCTACCCGCATATCGTGCTCGACCGCGCCAAGCCGGGGTTGATCGCCGTCGGGCGCTCGGGCCGGCGCTTCACCGACGAAGCGGTGTCGTACCACGAGTTCACGCGCGCGATGTACCGCACCGCCAATGTTCCCGCGTGGCTCGTCTGCGACCGGCGCTTCGTCTGGAAGTACGGCCTCGGCATGGTCCGGCCGATGACGCTGCGCCTCGCGCCGTACGTCGCCTCTGGCTACCTGCGGACGGCGGACACCCTCGAGCGCCTCGCGGACGCCATCGGCGTCGCATCCGAGGGACTCGCCGACACCGTCCGCCGCCACAACGATTTCGCGCAGACCGGGATCGATGCCGATTTCGGCAAGGGCGGGAACGCGTACGACCGCAACAACGGCGACCCGGCGCACCAGCCCAATCCGTGCCTCGGCCCGGTCGCGCACGCGCCCTTCTATGCGGTGCGCGTGGAGCCGGTGCCGCTCGGTACGAGCCTCGGTCTGCGCACCGACGCGAACGCGCGGGTCTGCACTGCGGCCGGTGAACCGATCGCCGGCCTCTATGCCGTAGGCAACGACATGCAATCGGTCATGGGCGGGGAATATCCCGGGGCGGGCGCGATGCTCGGTCCCGGCATGACCTTCGGCTACCTGGCGGCGCTCCACGCCGTCCGGCCCCGCGCGGTTCGCCCCTCGTCGGCGGCGGCGCAGGCATTCGCAACGTAGAGGACAGCGCGATGAACAAACCGACGGAGAAAGGCCTCGCGGGCGCGGCCGACCCCGGCCGCAAGACCGTGACCAAGAAAGGCGGTGACCTCATCGCGGAATTCCTCGTCAAGGAGAAGATTCCGTACGTGTTCGGCATCTGCGGCCACGGCAACGTCGGGCTGCTCGATCCGCTGTACCAGGTGCGCGACAAGGTGAAGCTCGTGTCGCCGCGCCACGAACAGACTGCCGGCCACATGGCCGATGGCTATTTCCGCGTGAAGCACCAGCCCGTGGCGACGCTCACCTCCACCGGACCGGGCTCGGCGAACCTCATCATGGCGCTCGCCGTGGCGCAGACCGACTCTTCCGCTCTACTGGCGATCACCGCGAACGTGCCGACCTCGCAGTTCAATCGCGGGCCGTTCCAGGAGCTGAACCGGCACAACCAGGCCGATTTCCCGAACGTGATCCGCCCGGTGGTCAAGCGCAGCTTCCAGCCCACACGCGTCGACATGCTGCCGCTCGCGTTGCGCCAGGCCGTCACCACGATGACGAGCGGCCGGCCCGGACCGGTGAACGTCGACATTCCGTTCAACCTCTTCCAGGAGGAGGCCGCCGTCCCGCTCGAACCGCCCTGGGACGGCTTTCAGAAACGAAGAAGCGGCGCCGCAGCCGAAGACGTGCGGGCGGTGCTCGACATGCTGCAGGCCGCGCGGCGGCCGGTGCTCTTCATCGGTCACGGCACGACCCTGTCCGAGGCGGGCCAGGAGCTCACCGAGTTCGCGACCCGGTACCGCGTTCCGGTCATCAGCTCGCCGAACGGCATGGGCTGCCTCGACATGCGCGACCCGATGTCGCTCGGCTTCATCGGCCGCAACGGCGCGTACCCGGCGAACCAGGCGGGACGCCACACCGACCTGATCATCGCGATCGGCGCGCGCTTCGACGACCGCTCGTCGTCGTCCTGGATGCCCGGCTACTCCTGGAACATCCCGGCGTCGAAGCTCGTGCACGTCGACGTCGACCACGCCGAGATCGGCCGGAACTACGCGCCGGACGTCGGCATCCTCGCGGATGCGCGCACGTTCCTGCGCCAGCTCCTGGCCGAAGGCGCGAACCGCAGGATCGACGGCGCGTCGCAGTTCGGCGAATGGCACGCGCAGATCGCCGGCTGGCGCGCGGAGTGGGAGAGCTACATCCGCCCGAACTTCGAGATCCACGCGACGCCGATCCGCCCGGAGCGGATCGTCGCCGACTGCCGCGCGGTGCTGCCCGACGACGCGATCATCTCGCTCGACTCGGGCATCCACCACAACTGGTTCATGCAGTTCTGGGAGGCGCGCCGGCCGCAGACGATGCTGAACACCTGGGGCTACTCGGGGATGGGATTCGGGCCGAGCGCGATCCTCGGCGCCAAGCTCGCGGCGCCGGACAGGCCCTGCGTGTCGATCTGCGGCGACGGCGGGTTCACCATGGTGTCGCACGTGCTCTGCACGGCGGTGGAATACGACATTCCCGCGGTGTGGGTCGTGTGGAACAACTTCGCCTGGGCCGCGATCCGCGACCTGCAGTACGCGTACTTCGAGGGCCGCGAGCACGGCACTGCCTTCTACCAGGGACCCGATCGCAAGCCCTACAACCCGGATTTCGCGGCGTGGGCGAGGGCGGCGGGCGTGGAGGGACTTACGGTCACGAAGTCGCAGGACTTCAAGGGCGCGCTCGAGCATGCGGTGAAGCTCGGGAAGCCCTGCCTGATCGACGTGCACGTCGACGCGGACATCCGGCCGCCGGGCACCGGCGCCTGGGCGCTGCCGCCGATTCCGCACAAAGAGCCGATCTTCGGCAAGAAGCACGTGAGGTGACGACGATGGCGAAGAAGAAAGGCCGGGTCCCCGCGGTGATCCGCAACGTCGTCGAGACGCCTTGGAAGCAGTATCCCGGCCACTTTGGCGGCGCGCTGTCCAAGCCGCTTGTGCGGCCGGAAACGACGGGCTCGCGGCTGGTCGACTATCGCATCTCGACCTACCAGCCGATGGCTTACGTGGAGACGCACACCCACAAGGTGCAGGAGCAGATCTACCACGTGCTCGAAGGCGAGGGCGCGATGGAGATCGAAGGCCGGCGGCAGATCGTGCGCAGGCACGACGTCATCTTCATTCCGCCCGGCGTTTCCCACTCGATCCGCAACGACGGCATCGCCGACCTGACGTTCATCGTCGTCACCACGCCGGCCGAGGACGCGTAGGGCGCAGCGATGGGGACGAGAACGACGGGGACGAGAAAGAGGAGCGTGCCGGAGGTGGTGCCCGCCGCGGCGCCAAAGGAGCGCGGCGGCATCCAGTCCCTCGAGCGCGCCTTCGCCATCCTGGAGGAGGTCGCGCGCAACCAGGAGGGCATCAACCTCGTGGACCTCAGCAAGGCCGTCGGGCTGCACAACAGCACCGCCTTCCACCTGGTCAAGACGATGGCGCAGCTCGGCTACGTGAGCCAGGTGCGCGATTCCAAGCGCTACCGCATCGGCAGCCGGCTGTTCACGCTCGCCACCGGCGCGCTGGAGGAGAACGCCCTGCTCGCGCTCGCCACGCCGGTACTGGAGACGCTGACCCGCGAGACCGGAGAGGCGGGCCATTTCGCGATCCGCTCCGGCAACGACATCGTGGTCATCGCGCGCACGGCGGGATCGGGGCTGCTGCAGATGATGGATCGCACCGGCGCGCAGCGCCCGGCGCATGCGACCGCGCTCGGCAAGGTCCTGCTCGCGGCGCTGAGCGACGAGCAGATCCGCCAGTTCCTCGGCCCGGAGCCGCTGCGCAAGTTCACCGCCAAGACCATCGTCGAGCGCGACACTCTCCTGCGCGAGATCCAGGAGGTGCGCCGGAGGGGCATGGCCTACGACGACGGGGAGTTCGACGCGGAAATCCGCTGCGTCGCCGTGCCGGTGCACGATTTCGCGGGACGCGTGGCGGGCGCGGTCGGCATCTCCGGCCCGGTCTGGCGTCTTTCGCTGCAATCCCTGCAGGACAAGGCGCAGCAGGTTCGCGCCGCCGCCGGGCGCGTTTCCGCGCAGCTCGGCCACAACGAGAAGAAGGCGGTCCGGGTCGCTTGACGTCCGGGTGCACGGCGGGCTCGCGGCCGCTGTCGCCGCGCGGTCTCCCGGCTTGCGCCTTCCGCGGCTTTATTTGATACTGTGAATTCGCTTGCGGCATTGTGCAATTCGTGCGGGGCCAACGAGGAGGAGACGACGATGAGCGGCGACGGGCAGGAGGAGAGGATTCCCACGGGCGCCTCCGCAGGCCGGAGGAAGGTGTTGCAGGCGGGAGCCGCGGCCGCGGGCGCACTTGCCCTCGGCTTCCCGGCGATCGTGCGCAGCCAGACCGACAAGATCAAGATCGGCCATCTCACGCCGATGACCGGCTTTCTCGGCGCGCTCGGCCAGTACTCCGTCCTCGGCATCAAGATGGCCGAGGAGGAGATCAACAAGTCCGGCGGCGTCATGGGGCGCCAGCTCGACGTGATGTCGGAGGACTCGGTCAACCCGGCCACGGCCGCGACCAAGGCGCAGCGCATGCTCGAGCGCGACGGCGCGACCGTGCTGATGGGCGAGATCAACTCGGCCTCCGCACTCACCATCATGCAGGTGGCGGCGCGCAACAAGCGCCTGTTCATGCAGGTCGGCGCGCGCTCCGACGTGCTGCGGGGCAAGAACTGCAACCGCTACACGTTCCATGTCGACATCCCCGTCACCGTGATGGTGAACGCGGTGGGCCTCGCCCTGCTGCGCGACAACAGGGTGAAGGGGAAGACCTTCTTCATGCTGTCGGCCGACTACCTCTTCGGCCACGACCTCCTCAAGGCGGCGAAGGCCTTCATCGTCGGCAACGGCGGCAACGTGATCGGCGACGAGCTCGTCGCGACCGACGTGACCGACTTCAGCGCCTACATGCTCAAGATCAGGCGCGCCAAGCCCGACGTGGTCTGCTCCAACCTGGCGGGCAACCAGGTCACCAACCTGGTCAAGCAGTACGCCGAATTCAGCCTCCCCTTTCCGATGGTGGGCTTCAACCTCAACACCGCGGATGCCTGGGCGGCCGGCGAAGGCAACCTGAGCGGCACCTGGCCCACGGTGTGGATGCACGACCTCAACACCCCCGGCTCGAAGGCGTTCACCGCGGCCTTCACCCAGAAGCACGGCAAGCCGCCGGAGAACCACGCGTGGATCGAGTACGTGTCGCTCAAGATGATGGCGCAGGCGATGAACGAGACGAAGTCGACCGACAGCGAGCGGCTGATCGCCTATTTCGAGAAGCAGCCGGAGTTCGACGTCCTGAAGGCGCGCAAGGCGTACTTCCGCTCCTGGGACCACCAGCTGATGCAGGAGGCCTATCCCTTCACCGTCAAGCCCAAGGGCAAGGCAAAGGACAAGTGGGACTTCCTCGTGCTGGGCGCGGCGGTCCCGGGGCCGAGCCAGCCGCTCGAGCTGCTCGCGCCGTCGAAAGACCAGAACACCTGCGTCATGTAGGCGGGCCGCTGGCGGCGGCGCCCACGGCGCCGCCGCCGTCCGCCGCACCCCCGGATTGACGATGGAACTCCTGTTCCTGCTCGAACAGGTGCTGAACGGCCTCGTGCTCGGGGGCTACTACCTCCTGATCGCGCTCGGCCTGTCGCTGATCTTCAGCGTCGGCGGCGTGGTGAATCTCGCGCACGGCGCGTTCTACGCGTTCGGCGCCTACGCGTCGCTCGAGATCGCCAAGCACCTGGGCTTCGGCGCGGGCGTCGTCCTCTCGCCGGTCGCCGTGGGCCTGCTCGGCATCCCGTTCGAGCGGTTCCTGCTGCGCCGCTTCTACACGGCCGATCCGATCCTGAGCCTGCTCCTGACCTTCGCGCTCGCCATGGTGGCCGAGCAGGCGATTCGGATCGTGTGGGGCGCCGCGCCGCTGCCGGCGTCGATGCCCGCCGAGCTGAAGGGGCAGGTCATGCTGGGTGACTTCATGTTCTCCCGCTATCGCCTGCTGCTGCTCGCCGTGGTGGCCGTCGTGCTGGCCGGAATCTGGCTGCTGCTGCACCGGACGTCCTTCGGCCGCGTCGTGCGCGCCGGCATTCAGCGGCCCGACATGGTGGCGGCGCTCGGGATCCGCCTGCAGCCCTACATGGCGACGATCGTGATGCTCGGCGTCGGCATGGCCGCGCTAGGCGGCGCGCTGTTCGCGCCGATCACGGTGGTGCATCCGGCCATGGGGGCGGAGATCATCACCGTCGCTTTCGTCGTGGTCGTGATCGGCGGACTGGGCAGCTTCTGGGGCGTGGTGCTCGCCGCACTCCTGGTCGGCGTGGTCCGCGGCGTCACCATCCATTTCGTCCCGGCGGCGGGCGAAGCGTCGATGTACGTGCTGATGTTCCTCGTGCTGCTGTTCCGGCCGCGCGGGCTTCTCGGCGAGCGCATCGAGAAGTTCGAATGACGGACGCCCGGCGGCGCGCGAACCCGGACGCGAAATACAGGCCGCTCGCGATCGGGGCCATCGCGCTCGTCGCCCTGCCGTTCGCCATGCACGCAGTCGGCCTGACGGTGAATACCGCCTCCGTCGTGGTCATCCTGGCCATCGCGACGATGGGCCTCAACCTGCTCGTGGGGTTCACGGGCCTCACGTCCTTCGGCCACAGCGCCTGGTTCGGCATCGGCGCCTACGCCGCCGCGCTTGCCCAGAAGCACTGGTTCGCCGGCCAGATCGCGGTCCCCATCCTGCTCTCGATGGTGCTCGTCGCCGCGCTCTCCACCGTCGTGGGGATCCTCATCCTGCGCCGGCGCGGCGTGTACTTCTCGCTGCTGACGCTGGCGCTTGCGGCGCTCACCTATGCCGTCGCCTTCCGCTGGACCGAGGTCACCGGCGGCGAGGACGGGCTCGGCGGCCTGCAGCGCGGCGCGATCGGCCCCGTCTCGCTCGACGATTCGGGTGCGTACTACGCCGTGGTTGCCCTGATCGGACTCGCCGTGCTGTACGGGCTCCTGCGGGTGGTGCGCTCGCCGTTCGGACACGTGCTCGTGGCGATCCGCGAGAACCAGCAGCGCGCCTCGTTCCAGGGCTACCCCGTCGAGCGGTACAAGCTGGCGGCATTCGTCCTCTCGGCGGTGGTGACCGGGCTCGCCGGTGCGCTGCTCGGCTTCCAGCACTACCTCGTTTCGGCGGAGGCGGTCTCGGTGCCTTTCTCCGGCGAGCTGCTGGCGATGGTGGTGATCGGCGGCATGCACCACGTCCTCGGCCCGGCGCTGGGAGCGCTCTTCTACACCCTGTTCCGCGAGCTGTTCTCGATGTGGACGGCCAACTGGCTCCTCTGGTTCGGGCTGGTGTTCGTCGGCTTCGTGCTGTACTCGCCGGGCGGGCTCGTCGGCATCTGGGCCAAGCTGCAGCGGCGCTGGCGGCCGCCGCCCGAGGAAGCCGCAGCCATGAGTGCGCGGCGCATCCACGAGGGCCTGCCGCTGCCGGCGTTCCTGCGTCCCGCCGCGCGTCAGGGAACCGTGCTCGAGGTCGATGCGGTCGCGAAGCAATTCGGCGGCATCCGCGCGGTCGTCGATGCGAGTCTCGTCATCAACACCGGCGAGGTCCACGCGCTGATCGGCCCGAACGGCGCGGGGAAGACGACACTGTTCCACCTCGTGTCGGGCATGTTCACCCCGGATGCGGGCACGGTGCGCCTGCACGGCGAGGAGATTCGCGACCTGCCACCCCACCGCATCTGCGAGCGGGGCCTCGCGCGTTCGTTCCAGATCACCAACCTGTTCCGCGGCCTGTCGATCCGCGAGAACCTGCGCCTGTCGCTCCAGGCGCGGCATCCCGGCCGCTTCAACGCCTGGCGTGACGCCGGCGACTACGCGGAGGTCCAGACGGAGACCGCCGCGCTGATCGCGTTCCTCGGCCTCGACGGCATCGAGGAGATCGAGGGCGGCGAGCTCTCCTACGGCGGGCAGCGCCTGCTGGACGTTGGCATCGCGCTCGCCTCCAAGCCGGAGGTGCTGCTCCTGGACGAGCCGCTCGCGGGGCTTGCGGCGGCCGAGCGCGAGCGCGTGTCGAACCTGGTGAAGACCGTTGCCGCCAGCATCCCGGTGCTCATCGTCGAACACGACATCGACCGCGTGCTCGGTTTCTCGCATCGCGTCACGGTGATGAACCAGGGGGAAGTCCTGATGGCGGGCACCCCCGACGAGGTGCGGGCCGACCGGCGCGTGCAGGAGGTCTACACGGGCACCGGCACACCGCCCGTCACAGGGCGCATTGCGGGCGAGACCCGCGATCGCGCGCAGCTGCTGCGCTTCGCGGGCGTCAACGCCTTCTACGGCAAGAGCCACGTCCTCAACGATGCGACGCTCGACGTCCGCGACGGCGAGATCGTCGCGCTGCTCGGCCGCAACGGCGCGGGGAAGTCCACGTTGCTGAAGACCCTGGCCGGACTCGTGCCGCCGGCCTCCGGCACCATCGAATACGAGGGGCGCCCCATCGCCGGCATGCCGGCGCCGGACATCGCGCGCCTGGGCATCGGCTACGTGCCGCAGGGGCGGGGTCTCTTCGCCGGCATGACGGTGGCCGACAACCTCGCGCTCGGGCGGCTCGCCCGCGCCACCGACGGCAGGCACGGCGTCTGCTGGAGCGAACAGGAGATCCTCGACCACTTCCCGCGCCTGCGGGCGCGGATGAACGTCGCCGCCGACTATCTTTCCGGCGGCGAGCAGCAGATGGTCGCGGTGGCGAGGGCGCTGTCGGGGAACGTCAAGCTCCTACTGCTCGACGAGCCGTTCGAGGGCCTCGCGCCGACGATCGTCCAGGAGCTCTTCGCGGTCTTCGACCGGTTGCGCAGCCGGACCTCCATCGTGATCGTCGAGCACAACCTCGACCTCGTGCTGGCGCTTGCCGATCGCGTGTTCGCCCTCGAGCGGGGCGCGGTGTTCCACGCCGGAGCGGCGGCCCCGCTGCTGACCGACCTCGAATACCGCAAGCGGATCCTGTGGCTGTAGCGCGTGGTCCGCGGCGCCACCGTGCCGGTATCATGCCGGCCAGAACCCGGAACGCCAAACCAGGAGGAGAGAGCATGAAACGGATCATCCTTGCCGCAGCCCTGTCCGCGCTGCCGCTCGTAGCGGCGGCGCAAGCCGAAACCTATGCGCTCGACCCGTACCACACGATCCCGCATTTCTCGCTCGAGTACCACGGCTACGGCACGCTGGCCGGACGCTTCGACAAGGCGTCGGGGAAGTTCACCATCGACCGGACGGCCAAGAAGGGCGGCCTCGAGTTCGCCATCGAGGCCGCATCGGTGAACACCGGCGACGGCGAGAAGGGCCCGCGCCCGCGCTCGCGCGACGAGCACTTGCGCAGCCCCGATTTCTTCAACGTCGTCGAGTTCCCGCGCATCACGTTCAAGTCCACGAACGTCAAGTTCAGCGGCGACGGCCCGGCGGAGGTGGAGGGACAGCTCACGCTGCTCGGCACGACCAAGCCGCTGACCTTCAGGATCGATCGCTGGGTCTGCAAGGATCACCCGGTGTACAAGAAACCGAGCTGCGGCGGCAACGCGAGCGCGGTGTTCAAGCGGTCCGACTTCGGCATGAAGTACGGCATTCCGAGCATGAGCGACGAGGTGCGGCTGACGACGCTGTTCCTCGCCTTTCGGGAGTGACGCGGCTCACGCGTGCTGTGGCGTCACCGCGCTTCTTCGGGCCAGTAGAGCCGCATCGGGTTGTCGACCAAGAGCTTGCGCTGCAACTCGGCGGCCGGCGCGATGTGCGAGATGAAGTCGACCAGCAGTCCGTCGTCGGGCATGTGATCCTTCAGGTTCGGGTGTGGCCAGTCCGTGCCCCACAGCACGCGGTCGGGAAACGTCTCGACGATGCGCTTCGCGAAGGGCACGACGTCGCGGTAAGCGGCGCGCTCGCCGTTCAACGCCTTCGGCCCGGTGAGCGAGAGCCGCTCGGGGCAGGTCACCTTCGACCACACGTTCGGGTACTCGCGCAATAAGCGCACGAACAGTTCGAACTCGGCGCCGTCGACCGGCTTGGTCACGTCGGGGCGACCCATGTGATCGACGACCACCGTGGTCGGCAGCGCGGTGAAGAAGTCCCACAACTCGGGCAAGTCGACCGCCTCGAAGTAGATCACCACGTGCCAGCCGAGCGGCGCGATGCGGCCGGCGATCTCCATCAGCTCGTCCTTCGGCGTGAAATCCACCAGCCGCTTGACGAAGTTGAAGCGCACGCCGCGCACGCCGGAAGCATGCAGCTCCTGCAGTTCCCGGTCGGTGACCGACCGTCTGACGGTCGCCACGCCGCGCGCCCTGCCGCCCGAATGCGCGAGCGCATCGACCATCGCGCGGTTGTCGGCGCCGTGGCATGTCGCCTGCACGACGACGTTGCGCGCGAAGCCGAGGTGGTCGCGGAGCGCATAGAGTTGCTGCTTCGAGGCGTCGCAGGGCGTGTACTTGCGCTCCGCCGCGTAGGGGAACTGCGCGCCCGGTCCGAACACGTGGCAATGCGCGTCGACGCTGCCGGCGGGCACCTTGAATCCGGGCTTCGACGGGCCGGCGTACCAGTCCAGCCAGCCGGGAGTCTTCTGGAATTCCATCTGTCTCTCGTCCATGTCAGCGTCCCTTGGCCTTCAGCGCCGCGTCCAGGCGCGGGAACACCCGCCGCGCGTTGCCTTCGTACACCTTGCGCCTGTCGGCCGCGCTCAGGATCGTCGAGGCCTCGATGTAGCGCTTGGTGTCATCGTAGTAGTTGCCGGTCTCCGGGTCGATCCCGCGCACGGCACCGATCATCTCGCTCGCGAACAGGACGTTGTCGACCGGGATCACGCGGGTCAGGAGGTCGATGCCCGGCTGGTGGTAGACGCAGGTGTCGAAGAAGACGTTGCGAAGCAGGTGGTCCTTCAGCAGGGGTTTCTTGAGCTCCTGCGCGAGGCCGCGGAAGCGGCCCCAGTGGTAGGGGACGGCGCCGCCGCCGTGGGGAATGATGAGGCGCAGCGTCGGGAAGTCCTTGAACAGATCCGAGGTCAGGCACTGCATGAAGGCCGTCGTGTCGGCGTTCAGGTAGTGCGCGCCGGTGGTGTGGAAACACGCGTTGCAGCTCGTGCTCACATGGATCATCGCCGGGATGTCGTGCTCGACCATCTTCTCGTAGATCGGATACCAGTGCCGGTCCGACAGCGGCGGCTCTTTCCAGTGGCCGCCCGACGGATCCGGGTTCAGGTTGATGCCGACGAAGCCGTACTGCCTGACGCATTTCTCCAGCTCCGGAATGCAGGTCTTCGGATCGGCACCGGGCGACTGCGGCAGCATCGCGGCACCGACGAAGCTGTCCGGGAAGAGCTGCGCGACGCGGAAGCACAGCTCGTTGCAGATCGCCGCCCAGCTCGACGACACGCCGAAGTCGCCGATGTGGTGCGCCATGAAGCTGGCGCGCGGGCTGAAGATCGTCAGGTCCGAGCCGCGCTGGCGCATGAGCTTGAGCTGGTTGGACTCGATCGACTCGCGCAGCTCGTCGTCGCTGATCGTCAGGTCGCCGGTCTTAGGCATCAGCGCCGGGTCCTTGATGCCGGCGATCTGCCGGTTGCGCCAGTTCTCCAGTGCCTTGGGCGCTGTGGTGTAGTGGCCGTGGCAATCGATGATCATCGGTTGGTTCCTCGTGTTTGCAGCCGCGCCCGGAGAGTCAGGCCGGGTCCATGCCGTGGCGCCGCTTCGCATCGGCGGACAGCGGCGATGTCATGAAGTCGAGCAGGCTGCGCACCGCATTGCCTTGCGTCGAGCAGGTGCAGATGCCGGCCGAGAACGTGGTGACGATCTGGATTGCCGGCGGCAGCGGTCCGATCACGTCGACGCCGCTCAAGTGCATCAGCTCGCTCAGCTGCTGGAAGCCGAGCTCCACCTCGCCCCGGGCGACGAGTGCGCCAACGGGCTCGCCGGGCGGCGCCTGGACGATCCGGTCTTTGATCGCGGCGGCGATGCCCCAGCGCTCGAAGAGCGCAGCCAGAGCGACGCCACTTGGTCCGGTGGAGCAGCCGACGCTGCGCGCGGACTGCACCGCCCGCCGGACCGCCTCTTCCGAGCCGATCTCCGGGCGCGGTGCGCCCGATCGGACCGCTACGGCGATGCCCGAACGTGCGAGATCGACCTTGCTTCCCGCGACGATGCGGCCGGCGCCGATCAGCTTGTCGATCGCCTCCGACGCGAGCACGACCGCGTCGAACGGCTCGCCCGAGCCGATGCGCCTGGCGGCATCCACCCCGCCGACCGACTCGAAAGCGACCACGCGGCCGGACTGCCGCTCGAACGCAGGCACCAGCTCCGCGAGCACCTCGCGGGTCGCCATCGACGAGATGCCCGTGATCCTCGAGGAATCGGCGGCGCTCACTGCTTTTCGATCCTGGCTTTCGCGACGACGTCCTTCCACTTGGCGATCTCCTTCGTGAGCAGCGCGCCAAGCTCCTCGGGCGTACCGCCCTGGGGAACCACGCCGAGCTCCTCGAAGCGCTGCTTCACGTCGGGAAGCGCGAGCACCGCGTTGATCTCCTTGTTGAGAAGAAGGATCACCGGCCGCGGCGTCTTCGCCGGCGCGGCGATACCGTTCCAGGAGGCGACCTCGTAACCGGGCACGCCGCTCTCGATCACGGTCGGCACACCGGGAAGACCCGGGAAGCGGCCTTGCGTCGTGACCGCGAGCGCGCGCAGCCCGCCGCCCTTCACCTGCGCCATGACGGGCGCGAGGATCTCGAAGCCGAGCTGGATATCACCGCCCTTGAGCGCGGTCAGGACTTCGGACGATCCCTTGAACGGCACGACCGTGATGTCGATCCCCGCGAGCGATTTGAACAGCTCCGCGGACAGGTGCTGCGTGCTCCCGATCCCGATCGTTCCGACCGTGAGCTTTCCCGGGTCCGCTTTTGCCGCGGCAATGACGTCCTTCACCGTCTTCAGCTTGGACTCGTTGCCCGTCACGATGGCGAGCCCGAAGTACCCGATCTGCGAGACCGTCGCGAAATCCTTGACCGGGTCGTAGCTCAGCTTCTTGAACAGGGACGCACTGACTGCATTCCCGTTGCTGATCAGCAGGAGGGTGTAGCCGTCCGGCGGCGCCTTGGCGACCGCCTCCGCGGCGATGATGCCGCCTGCGCTGGGGCGGTTCTCCACCAGGAACTGCTGCTTGAGCCGCTCGCTGAGCTTCTGGGCGACGATGCGCACGGTGATGTCCGCCACGCCCCCGGGAGCGAAGCCGACGACGATCTTCGCGGGCTTGCTCGGATAGTCCTGGGCGACGGCGGCAGCGGCTCCGGCGAGACCCGCAACTGCGATCACGAAACCTGTGACGGCGTGGTAGGCACGATTCATGTCTTCTCCTCAGATCTGGTCAATGTGGTCGACGTAGCGCAGCCCGGCTTTGACAAGCGCGTCGCGCATGCCGTAGATGTCGAGGCCGAGCTCCCCGGCGGCGAGCCGTTTGCGGTTCGCATGTTCCTTCTGCTCGCGGGCGGCGGCTGCATCGGCCACCTTCGACGCAGCGGCGCCCGGAATGACGACGATGCCGTCGTCGTCGGCCGCAACAACGTCGCCCGGATGGATCAGCGTACCCCCGCACACGACGGGGATGTTCACCGAGCCGACGGTCGCCTTCACCGTGCCCTTAGCCGAAATGGCGCGCGACCACACCGGGAAGCTCATCGCCTGCAGCTCGGCGACGTCGCGGCAGCCGGCTTCGATGACGAGCCCCGTCGCGCTCCGGGCGCGGTACGACGTGGCGAGGAGTTCGCCGAACAACCCGTCGGTGTTCTCCGCCGACAGCGCGACGATCACGACGTCGCCGGGGCGGATCATCTCCGCGGCGACGTGGAGCATCCAGTTGTCGCCGGGATGTGCGAGCACCGTTACGGCGGTGCCGCACGCCTTCGCCCCCGGATAGACCGGCCGCATGAACGGCCGCATCAGTCCGACCCTGCCCTGCGCCTCGTGCAGGGTGGCGACGCCGAAACGTGCGAGGCGCTCCACCGCGCCGGCATCGGCGCGCTCGATGTTGCGGACGACGATTCCGTTCATGGCCGCTAGTCGAGCCGCAGGTTGAGACGCTTGATCGTGTCCGCGTACCGGCGCACGTCCGCTTCCATCGCCGCCGCCGCGGCGAGCCAGCGCCGGATCGGCTCGTAGGCCTCGAAGATCGGCGCCCAGGCCGGGTCGTCCTGCTTGTTGCGGTCGAGCGCGAAACCGATCGTGGGCGTATGCGAGCTCGCGATCGCGCCGATAATCCTCGCCATGGCAGCAGCCTCCTTTGTCCCAGAGCAGCGACCATTCTGCCGCCGGCCTCGCCAGAATGGAACGGCATTGCTAGACTAGCTGCTATAGCGATATGGCATGGATGGCCGCATGGATCTGAGACAGCTCGAGTACTTCGTGCACGTCGCCGACGCAGGCAGCTTCTCCAAGGCCGCGCAGCTACTGGCGGTCGCGCAACCCGCCCTGTCGCGGCAGATCCGCCACCTGGAGGTGGAGTTGCGGCAGACGCTGTTCCTGCGCAACGGGCGCGGCGTCACGCTCACGCCCCCCGGCGGCCGCCTCCTCGCGCACGCGCGCGGCATCCTCCAGCAGGTGCAGAGCGCCAGGGTCGACATCGACGAGTCGCGCACGGCGCCGGTCGGGCGAGTTGCGGTGGGGTTGCCGCCGACGGTCGGGCGCCTGCTCTCCGGCCCCCTCGTCGCCGAGTTCCGCAGCCGCTTCCCGCGCGCCGACATCAGCATCGTCGAGGGGCTCACGGTGCACATTCTGGAGTGGCTCGCGCACGGGCGCGTCGACGTCGGGGTCGTCTATAACCCGCCGTCGTCCCCGAACGTCGAGCTCGTGCCCCTCGCCGAGCAGCCGCTCTGCCTGATCGGCCCAGCACCCTCGGGTCGAGGCGCCGGCGGCGGCACGACCGTGACGCTGAAGAGCCTGCCCGAGTTCCCGCTCATCATTCCGAGCCGCCCGCACACCGTGCGCATGCTCGTCGACTCCCGCCTCGCCGCGCTCGGGCTCAAGCCGCAGATCGCGCTCGAGGTCGACGGCGTCGGCGCGATCCTGGACCTCGTCCAACGCGGACACGGGTTCGCGGTGCTGGCGCGGACCGCGCTGGTCGAAGCGGGCGACGGGGCGAAGCTCGTCGCACGCCCGATCGTGCGGCCGGCGCTGCGGAGCGTGATGGCCGTCGCCACTTCCTCCCAGCGCCCGCTCACGCGGATGGCGGAGGAGGCCGTCGGCCTCCTTCGGCGGCTGGGCCCGCCCGTGCTCAGCCGCTGAGGAGCGACGCCGGAATGAGGATCGCAGTCTTCACCAAGAACAAGACGAACCCCGCGTACGCCGCCGCCCGGCTGGGCGCCGACCGCGCGGCCGAGCAGCTGGGCGCAGAGACGGTGCACTTCGTGCCGGCGAAAGGCGACGACCCGGACGGGCAGAGCGAGCTGATCGACGGGGCGCTCGCCATGCGGGTGGACGCGATCGTGCTCGCGCCGGTGCACCCGACGCGGGTGAATGCGGCGATTGCGCGGATCAACGCCGCGGGCACGCCGCTCTTCGCGTTCGTCAACCCGATCCCGGCGGGTCGCTGCGTGTCGTCGGTGGGTGCGGACGACTACGCGCTCGGGCTCGGGATCGCGCAGTACCTCTTCGCGCACCTCGACGGGCGCGGACGGGTACTCGTCGTGTCGGGTCCGGCCGAGTCGGTGAGCAGCATTGCCCGCGTGCGCGCCTTCCGCGACGCCGTCGCGCCGCTTCCCGCGATCGCGATCGTTGGCACCTGCCTGGGGGACTACGTTCGCGAGAAAGCGCGCGACGCCGTCGCGCGATGGCTGGCGGCCAACGACGGCTTCGACGCCTGCCTCGCGGCCAACGACGTCATGGCGCTCGGGGTGGTCGACGCGCTGTGCGCAGCGGGGCGCAGGGCGGCGGTGGCGGGGGTGAACGCGATCCCCGAAGCGATCGCGGCGATCAAGGGCGGCGACATGCTGGCGACGGTCGATTTCAGCGCCATGCGCATGGCGTACCTCGCGACCGAGTGCGCCGTGCGCCACCTTCGCGGCGAGCCGGTGCCGGCCGACCTCCAGCTTCCGGCGGAGATCGTCGATCGGGGCAACTGCGATGCCTGGGACCTGCCGTTCGAGCAGCGGCCCCTGCCTGCGCTGGCAGAGACGTTGGCGGCGCTACAATTCACGGCTTCCCGCTAGTCGCACCGTAACGGAGCATCCATGGCCGAAGTCCTCCCTTTCCCCGCCGGTGGCTACAGCTTCATCAAGGGGCCGTTCCAGTATTCCGCCGGCGTCGTCGCCGAGCCGGGCTTCGAGATCGAGCGCGCGCGCTTCCGCCGGCCGGTGCCGGTCGAGGAAGGGTTTCGCGCGATCGAGGCCTACCTGAAAGCGCGCGGCCTGGCGCCGACGTCGTTCTGCGCCTGCGAGCTCCGCTCGCCCGAGCCGTTCACCGAGGAAGGCTTCAAGGCGTTCAACCGCGTCTACGTCGGCACGCTGGAGCGCTGGGGGCTCTTCAAGAACGAGGTGAATCCGGTTGCGCGCTCGAACGTCTGCCCGGAGATCGGCAAGCCGCCGGCGCCCGGCTTCCACGCGTTCTCGTACACGGTGCCGGCGAGCGCGGGCGCGCCGCCGAGCTTCGTTACCGCGGGCAGCGGCGAAGCGGCCGAAGGCCCCGGCAGCTATCGCGAACGCATCGTCCGCTACGGCGACACCTCGCCGGCGGGCATGCGCGAAAAGGCGCGCTGGGTGCTCGCCGAGCAGGAGCGGCGGATGGAAGCGCTCGGCGCCGGCTGGGCGGCCGCCACCGCGACGCAGGTCTACACGGTCCACGACATCCACTCGTTCCTCGCCGCGGAGATCGTCGCGCGCGGCGCGATGCACTCCGGGCTGACGTGGCACTACGCGCGGCCGCCGGTGCAGGGCCTCGACTACGAGATGGACGTCCGCGGGGTCGCCCGCGAGATCGTGATGCCGTGAGCCGGGCGCCGGCACCCCTGGAATCCGCAATCGAAGGAGCACACCGGAATGGCAATTGACACCATCGGCGTCGTCGGCGCCGGCACCATGGGCAACGGCATCGCGCAGGCGTTCGCCGTCGCGGGGCACGCGGTGACGATGACCGACATCGCCCAGGCGCAGGTCGACCGCGGCGTGAAGGCGATCGACGGCAGCCTCGAGCGGCTGGTCAAGAAGGAGAAGATGAGCGCGGGCGACAAGGCCGCCGCGCTCGGGCGCATCAAGACCTCGACCGACGTCGCTGCGCTCAAGGGTTGCGATCTCCTCATCGAGGCGGCGACCGAGAACCTCGAGCTGAAGCTCAAGATCTTCGCCCAGCTCGACGCGCTGGCGAAGCCGGACGCGATCCTCGCGTCGAACACCTCGTCGATCTCGCTGACGCGGATCGCCGCGGCGACGAAGCGCCCCGACAAGGTGATCGGGATGCATTTCTTCAACCCGGTGCCGGTGATGCAGCTCGTCGAGCTGATCCGCGGGCTCGCCACGTCGGATGACACCTACGCCGCGGTCGAGGCGATCACGAAGAAGATCGGGAAGGCCCCGGTCAAGGTCCGGAACTCGCCCGGGTTCGTGGTCAACCGCCTGCTCTGCCCGATGATCAACGAGGCGATCTTCGCGCTCGGCGAGGGGCTCGCCACCGCCGCCGAGATCGACGAGGCGATGAAGCTCGGCTGCAACCATCCGATCGGTCCGCTCGCGCTCTGCGACCTGATCGGGCTCGACGTGGAGCTGGCGGTGTTGAACGTGCTGTTCGAGGGGTTCAAGGACCCGAAGTACCGCCCGGCGCCGCTCCTCGTCGAGATGGTCGAGGCGGGGTATCTGGGCCGCAAGACCGGGCGCGGGTTCTTCACCTACGGCTAGCCCCCTTCGGGCCGGCGAGCCCCGCCCGACGCGGCGGGGCGTCGGTTACAATCCGCCGCTCGCGCGACCGGGGGGAGGACAACCGCGGCGCGCTCTTCTTGCCCGGGTTTGAGCCTCGAGGAGGGTGACATGGCGGAGCGGCTCGACACTTTTCCGCGCCTGCTGCTTCATCACGCTAAGGTTCGCGGCGATCGCCCCGCGATCCGCGAGAAGGACCTTGGCATCTGGCAGGCCTGGACCTGGTCGGAGGTCGCCGGCGAGGTGTGCGCGCTCGCGTGCGGCCTCGCGGCGCAGGGGTTCAAGCGGGGCATGAGCCTGGCGATCGTCGGCGAGAACCGCCCGCGTCTCTACTGGGCGATCGCCGCCGTCCAGAGCCTCGGCGGCATTCCGATTCCGCTCTACTCCGACGCCGCCGCGCAGGAGATGGTGTTCGTCTTCCAGAACGCCGAGATCGCGTTCGCGATCGCCGAGGACCAGGAGCAGGTCGACAAGCTGCTCGAGGTCCAGGCGCAGTGCCCGAAGCTCGCGCACATCTACTTCGACGACGCGCGCGGTCTGCGGAACTACGCGCAGCCCGGGCTCGCCAGCTTCGAGAGCCTCCAGGCGGCCGGGCGCGAGTTCGACGCGCGCAACCCCGACTTCTTCCGCGCCGAAGTCGAGAAGGGCCAGGCGTCCGACACCGCGGCGATGTTCTTCACCTCGGGCACCACCGGCCAGCCGAAAGGCGTGGTCCTCACCCACGCCAACATCATCACCGCCGCGCGCATGGGCGCCGAGATGGAAGGGCTCACGCCCGACGAGGAGGTGCTCGCCTACATGCCGCCCGCATGGATCGGGCAGAACATCTTCTCGTACGCGCAGCCCTACGTCGTCGGCTTCTGCGTCTCCTGCCCGGAGTCCGTCGAGACGGTGATGGCCGACATGCGCGAGATCGGGCCGACGTACTACTTCGCGGTGCCGCGCGTGCTGGAGGCGCTGCTCACGCAGGTGACGATCCGGATGGAGGACGCGAGCGCGCTCAAGCGCGGGATGTACCGCTACTTCATGGGGCTCGCGCGGCGCGTCGGCGCGAAGATCCTCGACGCGAAGGAGCCGGTGGGCCTCGTCGACCGGCTGCTGTACCGGATCGGCGACTTCCTCGTCTACGGACCGCTGCGGAACGTGCTCGGCATGAGCCGGGTGCGGCTCGCCTACACCGCGGGCGAAGCGATCGGGCCCGACCTCTTCGTCTTCTACCGCTCGATCGGCATCAACCTCAAGCAGCTCTACGGCTCGACCGAGACCTCGGTGTTCGTGTGCGTGCAGCCGAACGGCCAGGTGAAGGCCGACACCGTCGGCCCGCCGGTGAAGGGCGTCGAGATCAAGGTGACCGACGCGGGCGAGATCCTCATCCGCTCGCCCGGGCTCTTCCAGAGCTATTACAAGAACCCCGAGGCCACCGCCGAGGCGAAGACGAACGACGGCTGGTTCCAGACCGGGGACGCCGGCTACTTCGACCAGGACGGCCACCTCAAGATCATCGACCGCGCCAAGGACGTCGGGAAGCTCGCGGACGGCACGCTCTTCGCGCCGAAGTACCTCGAGAACAAGCTGAAGTTCTTCCCCTACATCAAGGAGGCGGTGGCGTTCGGCCACGCGCGCGACATGGCGTGCGCGTTCATCAACATCGACTTCGACGCGGTCGCCAACTGGGCGGAGCGGCGGAACCTCGCGTTCTCGGGCTACTCCGACCTCGCCAGCCACGCGGCGGTGTTCGATCTCGTGCGCGACTGCGTCGAGAAGGTGAACGCCGACCTCGCCGCCGATCCGAAGCTCGCCGGCTCGCAGATCCACCGCTTCCTCGTCCTGCACAAGGAGCTCGACCCCGACGACGGCGAGATCACCCGCTCGCGCAAGGTGCGCCGTGGGTTCATCGCCGACAAGTACGGCGTGCTGATCGACGCGCTCTACAGCGGCAAGAAAGAGTGCTACATCGAGACGCAGGTGAAATTCGAGGACGGCCGCGTCGGCAAGATCAGCGCCAATCTGAAGATCGCCGACGCGAAGACGTTCCCGGCCGCCGCGGCGAAGAAGGCCGCCTGAGGCACGGGCCCGCAAGCCGATGCAGCAGCGACGCGAAATCGGCGGGCCGGTGCTGGCGGTCGAGGGCATCGCCCTCTCGTTCGGCGGCGTGAAGGCGCTGCAGGACGTCTCGTTCGACGTCCGCGAGCACGAGATCCGCGCGATCATCGGCCCGAACGGCGCCGGCAAGAGCTCGATGCTGAACGTCATCAACGGCGTCTACCATCCGCAGCAGGGCCGGATCACGTACAAGGGTCAGACCCGCCCCGACATGGACAGTCACGAGGCGGCGAAGATGGGCATCGCCCGCACGTTCCAGAACATCGCCCTCTTCAAGGGCATGAGCGTGCTCGACAACATCATGACCGGGCGCAACCTGAAGATGCGCACCAACTTCCTGCAGCAGGCGGTCTGGTTCGGCCCGGCGAAGCGCGAGGAGATGGAGCACCGGCGGAAGGTCGAGGAGGTGATCGACTTCCTCGAGATCCAGCACATCCGCAAGACGCCCGTCGGGCGGCTGCCCTACGGCCTGCAGAAGCGCGTCGAGCTCGCGCGGGCGCTCGCCGCCGAGCCCGATCTCCTGCTGCTCGACGAGCCGATGGCCGGCATGAACATGGAGGAGAAGCAGGACATGTGCCGCTTCGTCCTCGACGTGAACGACCAGTACGGCACCACCATCGTGCTGATCGAGCACGACATGGGCGTGGTGATGGACATCTCGGACCGGGTGGTGGTGCTCGACTACGGCCGCAAGATCGCCGACGGCACGCCCGACGTGGTGCGGGGCGACCAGCGCGTGATCGACGCCTATCTGGGCGTCGCACACTAGGGGCGGGAGGCGTCAGATGGACTTCGCATTCTTCATCGAGGTGCTCGCCGGCGGTCTGCTCGCGGGGGTGATGTACTCGCTCGTCGCGCTCGGCTTCGTCCTCATCTACAAGGCCTCGGGCGTGTTCAACTTCGCCCAGGGCGCGATGGTGTTCTTCGCCGCGCTCACGTTCGTCAGCCTGCTCGAGCGCGGCGTCAACGTCTGGCTCGCGCTCGTCATCACCCTCGCGGTGATGGTGGTGCTCGGCCTGGTCATCGAGAAAGTGGTGCTGCGGCCGCTCGTGAACCAGCCGCCGATCACGCTCTTCATGGCGACCATCGGCCTGACGTTCGTCCTCGAAGGGCTCTCGCAGCTCGTGTGGGGCTCGCAGCCGCACGGGCTCGAGCTCGGCATCCCCGACGTGCCGATGGAGTGGCTGTCGCAGAAGACGAACATCAACATCAGCCAGTTCGACCTCTTCGCGGCGGGCGTCGCCGGGATCCTGGTGGCGGTGCTGGCGGTCTTCTTCCAGAAGACGCGGATCGGGCGGGCGCTGCGCGCGGTGGCCGACGACCACCAGGCCGCGCTCGCGGTCGGCATCCCGCTCAAGCAGATCTGGGGGATCGTCTGGGCGGTCGCCGGGTTCGTCGCGCTCGTTGCCGGACTCATGTGGGGCGTGCGGAACGGCGTCCAGTACGCCCTCACGTTCGTCGCGCTCAAGGCGCTGCCGGTGCTGATCCTCGGCGGCTTCGAGTCGATCGCCGGCGCGATCGTCGGCGGGCTGATCATCGGCGCCACCGAGAAGCTCGCCGAGGTCTACCTCGGGCCGTTCGTCGGCGGCGGAATCGAGTCGTGGTTCGCGTACGTGATCGCGCTTCTCTTCCTGCTCGTGCGGCCGCAGGGGCTGTTCGGCGAGAAGATCATCGAGAGGGTCTAGATGTTTTATCGCGAAGCAGGGCAGTTCAAGACGAGCTACGCCGCCGACCAGCAGATCTTCCCGATCCTGCAGGACCGGATCGGGATCGGCGTGCTGCTCGTGGTCGCGTTCGTCGTCGTGCCGCTGGTCGCCGACCAGTACTGGCTCTCCGCGCTGCTCACGCCGTTCCTCGTCTTCGGGCTGGCCGCGCTCGGCCTCAACATCCTGACCGGCTACGCCGGGCAGCTCTCGCTCGGGACGGCCGCGTTCATGGCCGTCGGCGCGTTCATGGCGTACAACTTCGAGCTGCGCATTCCGGGCATGCCGATCCTCGGCTCGTTCATCCTCGCCGGCCTGTGCGCCGCGCTGGTGGGGGTGGTGTTCGGCCTGCCCAGCCTGCGCATCAAGGGCTTCTACCTCGCGGTCGCGACCCTCGCCTGCCAGTTCTTCGTGCTGTGGGCGCTGCAGCGCGTCGGCTGGTTCTCGAACAACAGCTCCTCCGGCGTCATCACCGCGCAGAAGATCGAGATCCTCGGCTACGCGTTCGAGTCGCCGGTCGCGAAGTACCTGCTCACGCTCGCGGTCGTCACCGTCCTCGCGCTCCTCGCGAAGAACCTGGTGCGGAGCGAGACCGGGCGCGCCTTCATGGCGGTCCGCGACATGGACGTCGCGGCGGGCGTGATCGGCATCCGGCTGATGCACACCAAGCTGCTCGCGTTCGCGATCAGCTCGTTCTACTGCGGCGTGGCCGGCGCGCTCTACGCGTACTGCTACCTCGGCACGGTGGAGCCCGAGGCGTTCAACCTCGACCTCTCGTTCCGGATCCTGTTCATGGTCATCATCGGCGGGGTGGGGAGCATCATGGGGTCGTTCCTGGGCGCGGCGTTCATCACGCTCCTGCCGATCTTCCTGAGCGTGCTGTCGCAGGGGATCTCGCACGCGACCGGGATGGAGATCTCGCACGCCGTCGTGTCGAACCTGGAGCTGATCATCTTCGGCGCGCTGATCATCTTCTTCCTGATCGTCGA
Source organism: uncultured beta proteobacterium (assembly GCA_963762785.1). Classification (GTDB taxonomy): domain Bacteria; phylum Pseudomonadota; class Gammaproteobacteria; order Burkholderiales; family SG8-39; genus DATEDA01. Next base: position 25,207 of record CAVXND010000088.1, on the reverse strand, counting down.
GCCGCACGGCCTCGCCCGGCTGTGGCAGATCGGCAAGGAGAAGCTCCGGCTCTGGCCGTTCCCGCACTAGCCCCCGGGGCGCCGTCCGGCGCTTAGGCTTTGATCAGGCCTGGGCTTTGGCGTATAGTTGGCGCCCCGAAGCTGGGCACCGACGATCCGGCCAAAGCGTTAGGGGAAGTTCACCACTTTGAGGAGAGCATCGATGTTGAAGGACCTCGGGAAAGCGAGCCGTCCGGCCTGTCGCGGCGGTCGTTGCCGCGGCCGGGCTCGCGATCGCGGCGACCGGCGCGCAGGCGCAGCAGGAACAGTTCATCCCGGCCAACTTCTACTGGGTCGGACCCTATGCCCCCGGCGGCTCCGGCTTCGGCGGCGGCATGATCGACTACTTCGCGATGCTGAACGCCCGCGACGGCGGCATCAACGGCGTGAAGCTGACGTGGGAGAAGTGCGAGACCGAGTACAACAACGCCCGCGGCGTCGAGTGCTACGAGCGCCTGAAGAAGAAGGGCCCGACCGGCGCGACGGTCATCCACCCGCTCTCGACCGGCATCACCTACTCGCTGATCGAGAAGGCCACCGCCGACAAGATTCCGATCATCTCGATGGGCTACGGCCGCACCGACGCGACCGACGGCCGCGTCTTCCCCTACGTCTTCCCGCTGATCACGAACTACTGGTCGCAGAACACCGCCAAGATCAAGTTCATCGGCATGAAGGAAGGCGGGATGGACAAGCTGAAGGGCAAGAAGATCGTGAACATCTATCACGACTCGGCCTACGGCAAGGAGACGATCGCGGTCCTCGACGTGCAGGCGAAGAAATACGGCTTCGAGGTGACCCATATCGCCGTGCCGCACCCGGGCAACGAGCAGCAGGCGCAGTGGCTGCAGGTGCGCCAGATCCGGCCCGACTGGGTGATCCTGCGGGGCTGGGGGGTGATGAACCCGACGGCGCTGAAGGCGGCGGCGAAGGTGGGCTTCCCGCGCGACAAGATCGTGGGCGTGTGGTGGTCGGGCGCCGAGGAGGACGTGATTCCGGCGGGCGACGCGGCGAAGGGCTACATCGCCGCGGGCTTCAACCTGCCCGGCACCAGCTTCCCGGTGATGCAGGACGTCATCAAGTTCGTCTACAACAAGGGCAACGGCGACCTCGACGACAAGTCGCGCATCGGTTCGATCTACCACACGCGTGGCATCGTCGCCGGCATCATCACCACCGAGGCGATCCGCAACGCGCAGGAGAAGTACGGCAAGGGCAAGTCGATCACCGGCGAGCAGATGCGCTGGGCGCTCGAGAACCTCCAGATCAGCGATGCCCGCCTCAAGGAGCTCGGCGCGTCCGGCCTGATGCAGTCGCTCAAGGTCTCCTGCCTCGACCACGAAGGCGGCGGGTCGGTGAAGTTCCTGCAGTGGGACGGCAAGGCGTGGAAAGTGATCACCGACTGGATCACCTCCGACCAGTCGATCGTGCGGCCGATGATCGAGGCCTCGGCGGCGCAGTACGCCAAGGAGAAGGGCATCGCGCTGCGCGACTGCAAGACGGGCGGCTGACGGACCTCTGGCAGGGACACTGCAAACGGAGAAGGGGAAGGGATAACACCTTCCCCTTTTTCATTCCAGGTTCCTCGGCTACCCTTCCGCCATCGTCCTTTCCCGGCCCGCGATGTCCGCCATCCCCAAGCCCGAAGCGCAGGTCGCCGCCTACCTCTCGGTCAGCAACATCGAGGTCATCTACGACCACGTGATCCTCGTCCTGAAGGGCGTGTCCCTGCAGGTGCAGAAGGGGCGCATCGTGGCGCTGCTCGGCGCCAACGGCGCGGGCAAGACGACCACCCTGAAAGCGATCTCGAACCTGCTCCGCGCCGAGCGCGGGGACGTGACCAAAGGGTCGATCGAGTTCGACGGCAAGCGCATCGACCGGCTGACGCCGAACGACCTGGTGCGCATGGGCGTGTGCCAGGTGATGGAAGGCCGGCACTGCTTCCAGCACCTCACGGTCGAGGAGAACCTGCTCACCGGCGCGTTCACCCGCCCGATCGGGCGGGCCGAGCTCGCCCGCGACCTCGACCTCGTCTACCAGTACTTCCCGCGGCTGCGCGAGCGGCGCGGCTCGCTCGCGGGCTACACCTCCGGCGGCGAGCAGCAGATGACCGCGATCGGCCGCGCGCTGATGGCAAAGCCGAAGATGATCCTGCTCGACGAGCCGTCGATGGGGCTCGCACCGCAGCTCGTCGAGGAGATCTTCGAGATCGTCCGCGACCTCAACCAGAAAGAGGGCGTGTCGTTCCTGCTCGCCGAGCAGAACACCAACATCGCGCTGCGCTACGCCGACTACGGCTACATCCTCGAGAACGGCCGGGTGGTGATGGACGGCGAGGCGAAGCGGCTGCGCGAGAACGACGACGTCAAGGAGTTCTACCTCGGGCTGTCGACCGCCGGCCGGAAGAGCTTCCGCGACACCAAGTTCTACCGCCGGCGCAAGCGCTGGCTGTCGTAGGTAGACCGAGCGATGCCCGACCATTTCGACGCGCTGGAGACCCGCGATCCGGAGGTCCGCGAGCGCGATCTCCTGGGCCGGCTCCTGACGCAGGTCGCGCACGCGAAAACGAATGCGCCGGGGTTCGCCCGCATCCTGAAGGACGTCGATCCGCGCGCGGTGACTTCGCGCGCGGCGCTCGCGCGGCTGCCGGTCACCCGCAAGTCCGACCTCAAGGCGCTGCAGGCCGAGTTCCGTCCCGCTCGGCGGACTCAACGCCACGCCGGTCGGGAAGCTGGCGAAGATCTTCGTGTCGCCCGGCCAGATCTACGAGCCGGAGGGCCACGGGCGCGACTGGTGGCGTACGGCGCGCGCGCTGCACGCGGCCGGCTTCCGCGCGGGCGACCTCGTCGCCAACGCCTTCGCCTATCACTTCACCCCGGCCGGCTCGATGCTCGAGAACGGCGCGCTCGCGTGCGGGTGCACGGTGGTGCCGACGGGGGTCGGGCAGACCGAGATGCAGGTATCGACGATCGCCGACCTCGGCGTCAACGGTTACATCGGCACGCCGTCGTTCCTGAAGCTGATCGTCGAGAAGGCCGCCGAGCTGAAGGCCGACATCTCGTGCCTGAAGAAGGCGATGGTCGGCGCCGAGTACCTGCCGCCGGCGCTGCGCAACGCGATGGCCGAGCGCGGGCCTGAGCGTGATGCAGTCCTACGCAACCGCCGATCTGGGATCGATCGCCTACGAGACGCGCGGTCCGGACGGCAAGGTGTGCGAAGGCATGGTCGTCGACGAGGGTGTCCTCCTCGAGATCGTGCGGCCCGGCACCGGCGATCCGGTGTCCGCGGCGGGTGAAGTCGGCGAGGTGGTCGTGACGAGCTTCAACCCCGATTACCCGCTGATCCGGTTCGCGACCGGCGATCTCTCGGCGGTGCTCGCCGGCCCGAGCCCGTGCGGCCGCACCAACGTGCGCATCAAGGGCTGGATGGGTCGCGCCGACCAGGCGACCAAGGTGAAGGGCCTGTTCGTGCAGCCCGCGCAGGTCGCGGAGGTGCTGAAGCGCCATCCCGAGATCAGGCGGGCCCGACTGGTGGTCGACCAGGCGGACGGGCAGGACCGGATGACGCTGCACTGCGAGGTCGAGTCCGCGCCCGCGGGCCTGCTCGATGCGGTGGTCGCCACGATCCGCGACGTGACCAAACTGCGCGGCGAGGTTACGCTTCGCAAGCCGGGCGAGCTGCCGAACGACGGCAAGGTCGTCGAAGACGCCCGGAAGTACGAATAACAGGCGGCGCGCGCGACCGGCGCGCCCCGTGCCGCAAGGGGGTCTCCAATGGTCGCGCTGCCGATGGCGGTGCCGTTCGTCGTGCTCGTGCTCGCGGCGATCGTCGCGATGGTGGGCTTGCGGAAGACCGCGGTGTGGATCTGGTTCTTCGCCCTGGCGGTGACGGTGTACGTGCTCCAGAGCCACATCACCGACCCGCTCAAGATCGCTCTCTGAGGGCCGCGCCATGCTCGCTCTCTCGCGTGCCTTCAACGCTCTCGCCCTGCTCGGGATCTGCGGCGTGCTGCTGGTGGCGTTCTACTGGCAGCTCGCGCGCGGCGAGCTGCCGTGCCCGCTCTGCCTGCTGCAGCGCGCGGCGCTCCTCGGCTGCGGGCTCGGCTTCATGCTCAACGTCCGCTTCGGCTCGTCGGAGGCGCACTACGGCGTCGCGATCGTCAGCGCGCTCGTCGGCGGCGCGGTCGCGGCGCGGCAGGTGCTGCTCCACATCGTGCCCGGCACCGGCTCGTACGGCTCGGCGCTCCTGGGCATGCACTTCTATACGTGGGCGCTCATCGCGTTCTTCCTGATCGCGCTCTTCGCCGCTGCGCTGCTCTTCATCGAGGCGCAGTTCGCCGAAGGCGTGAGCGACTGGCGGCCCACGGCGACGGCGCAGGTGCTCGGGTGGCTGTTCGTGCTGATCGTGCTCGGCAACGCCGTGTCCACGCTGCTCGAGTGCGGCTTCGGGCCTTGCCCCGACAACCCGACGGGGTACGAGCTGCTGCAGAAGTGAGGGCGGCCGGATCGCGCATGCGGGATACGACGCCTGAGTACGAGCGATTCGTCGCAGAGCAGTATCGTCGCCTGACGCCCGCCGAGCGGATACGACTCTGCACCGAGATGTTCGAGACTGCGCGCATCCTGGTCGAGTCCAGTCTGCCCCCGGGTCTGAGCGACCGCGAGCGCAAACGTATGATCACCGAGCGCTTCTACGGGCGCGAGTTCGCCGACCGTGTCTTTCCGCCGGAGCCGTGAGCCGGCGGGGTGTTCGCGCCGCCGCTACTGGCTCGCTTCGATCTTCCCCTCGCGCGCGACCTTCCGCCACTTGTCGAACTCCGCCTTCATGTACGCGGCGAACTCGCTCTGGGACATCGGCGCGAAGGCCTCCAGGTTCTGCGCGGCGAGCGTCTCCTTCACTCGCGGGCTCTGGACGACCTGCGTGATCTCGGCGTTGAGGCGGTCGACGATGCGCCTTCGGCGTGCCCGCGGGCGCGAACACGCCCGTCCAGGCCTGCACGTCGTAGTCCTTCAGCGCCGGAACGCCCGACTCCGCGAGCGCGGGGACGTCCGGCGCGAAGCGCATCGCGCTGCTTCGAGCTGACCGCGAGCGCCTTGATGCGCCCGGCCTTGACCTGCGGATTCGCCGAGGTGAGCGCCGTCGAACATCAGCGGCAGCTGGCCGCCCATGAGATCGGTGAGCGCCTGACCGCTGCCCTTGTAGGGCACGCCGACCACGTCGACGCCGGCCATCTGCTTGAGGAGCTCCATGACCATCTGGCTGAGCGCGCCCGCGCCGAGGTGCGCGTAGCTGTACTTCCCCGGATCGGTCTTGACGAGGCGACCAGCTCCTGCACGTTGTTCGCCGGGAAGCTCGTCGTCGCCACCAGCATCATCACCGTCCAGCCGATCGGCGCGACCGGCAGGAGGTCGCGCTCGGCGTCGTAGGGGAGCTTCCGGTAGACCGACGGCGTGACGCTGAACGCCGAGGACGTGCCGAGCAGGGTGTAGCCGTCGGGCTTCGCCTTCGCGACCTGGTCCGCGCCGATCGTCCCGGCCGCACCCGGCCGGTTGTCGACCACCACCGGCTGGCCGAGGCGCTTCGAGAGCGGCTCGGCGATCGTGCGCGTCGCGAGATCGGACGCATTGCCGGGCGGGAACGGCACCACCACCCGGATCGGCCGGTCAGGGTAGCCTTGCCCCTGCGCGGCGGTGGCAAACGCAGCGGCTGCCAGCGCCGCGACCAGCCATGTGCCTCTCGTCATTGCTCCTCCTTCGCAAGCTTCGGGGTTGCCGTCCGTACGGATAACATTATGACGAAGTGAACATGGAACCATCGATGGAGCAGGCGATGACGTTGAAACCGATGCTGGAAGGGGTGCGGATCCTGGCCGTGGAGCAGTACGGCGCGGGGCCGTTCGGGACGCTGTTCCTCGCCGACCTCGGCGCCGAAGTGATCAAGATCGAGAACAAGGCCGACGGCGGCGACGTCTCGCGCGTCGTCGGGCCGCACTTCCATTCCGGCCTGCCCGAGACCGCGCGGAGCGTCTTCTACCAGGGCCTCAACCGCAGCAAGAAGAGCATCACGCTCGACCTCTCCAAGGCCGAGGGCAAGGCGGTGTTCCACCGCCTCGTCGCGCACGCCGACGCCGTGGCGAGCAACCTGCGCGGCGACGTGCCGGCGAAGCTCGGGATCACCTACGCGCAGCTCGCGCAGGCGAACCCGAAGATCGTCTGCGCGCATCTCACCGGCTACGGCCGCGAGGGCGAGCGTGCGGCGTGGCCCGGCTACGACTACATGATGCAGGCCGAGGCCGGCTACTTCCATCTCACCGGCGACCCGGATTCGTCGCCGGCGCGGTTCGGGCTCTCGCTCGTCGACCTCATGACCGGCGTCGCGCTGGCGGCCGGGCTGCTCGCCGCGCTGCACGCCGCGAACCGCGACGGGCGCGGGCGCGACGTCGACGTGAGCCTCTTCGACCTCGCGCTCGCGAACCTGAACTACATCGGCCACTGGTATCTCAACGCCGGCGCCGCCACCGGCCGCATCGCACGGTCCGCGCACGCGTCGATCACGCCCTGCCAGAGCTACCGCACGCGCGGCGGCTGGATCTACCTGATGTGCAACAAGGAGAAGTTCTGGGGCGTGCTCTGCAACAAGATCGGGCGGCCGGAGTGGATCGACGATGCGCGCTTCCGGAAGTTTCCGGATCGCCTCAAGCACCGCGCGCTGCTCACCGAGCTGATCGATGAAGCGCTCCAGGCGCGCACGACCGACGAATGGCTCGCCGAGTTCGCGGGCAGCGTCCCGGCGGCGCCGATCTACGACGTCACCCAGGCGCTCGAGAACCCGTGGGTGAAGGGCAGCGCGCGGATCGAATCGATCCCGGTGGCAGGCGCGGCCCCGATCACGCTCCTCACCAACCCGATGCGCGGCGAGGGATTGCCGCTCGCCGGCCGTCCCGCGCCTGCACTCGGGGCGGACACCGATGCGGTCCTCGCCGACGCCGGCTTCGCGCGCGAGGAGATCGCGCGGCTTCGCGCCGACGGCGTGATCTAGCGAATGTCCTCCGGAAGCGACGCGCGAGTCCAGAAAGGAAAGCCATGAGCTTCTACGCCTACTCCAAAGCGGGCGAGGCCCGCTACCAGGAGCGCTTCGGCCTCGACTTCGAGGAGTTCGAGGTCGGCCAGCGATTCAAGCACCGGCCGGGGGTCACGCTCACGCAGCAGGACAACCTGGACGAGGCGCTCGACACGCTGAACGCCGCGATGCTCCACTACGACGCGCACTACGCGGCGCAGACGACGTGGAAGAAGCCGCTGATGGTGTCGACGGTGACGCTGCAGCGGGTGATCGGCATGGCCTCGCACACGTTCGGCCGCAAGAAGTCGATCGTCGGCTTCGCCGAGATCGCGCTGACCGGGCCGGTGTTCGGCGGCGACACGCTCTACTCGGAATCCGAGATCACCGGCGTGCGCGACGGCGGCGACGATCACGGCGTCGTCACCGTCGTCTCGCGCGGCGTGACGCCCGAAGGCAAGGAGGTCGCGAAGATCACCTACGACCTCGCGGTCTACAAGCGCGGGAAGCATCCGGACGAGGCCGGCCGGGCGCCCGCGCCGCCGGTCGAGGAGGAGCGCTTCATGCTCTACGCCAGGCTCCCCGACGGCGCCCTCGTCGAGCGCTACGGCATCTTCTTCGAGGACGCCCGCGCCGGCGAGACCTTCGTCCACTACCCGCGCCGGACGTTCTACCGCGACGAGGCGATCGAGCACTCGTTCCGCTCGCTCGAGGTGAACCCGCAGTTCCACGACCAGTCGTGGGTCGAGCGCCACCAGGACGGCCGCCACCGCATCCAGGAGACCTGGCTCATCACCGCCGCGACCGCGGCGACCACGCGCACCTTCGGCCGCGTGGTCGCGAACCTCGGCTGGACCGACATCAAGCTCCCGACGCCCGTCTACGCCGGCGACACGACCGAGTCCGAGTCGACGATCGTCGACAAGCGCGAGTCGAAGTCGCGGCCGAACGAGGGCATCCTCACGGTCGACACGCGCGCCTACAATCAGCGCCGCGAGCTGGTGCTCTCGTACCGGCGGAACCTGCTCGTGTACAAGCGCATCGCCGCCGATACGCCTTACCCGAAGGCAGGCTACGCATGAGCGCCCCGGCCCCCGACGTCGCCCTCTGCCGCGTCCTCCTCTTCACGCCGGGCAATCGGCCCGATCGCTTCGCCAAGGCGGCCGCGACGGGCGCCGACGGATTGATCCTCGACCTCGAGGACGCCGTGTCGCTCGCCGGCAAGGACGAGGCCCGCACGATTCTCGTCGAGCACTTCCGCGCCGGGCACCGTCGCGGCCTCGCGGCGGGGCAGGTCTGCGGGCTGCGCGTGAACAACATCCACACCGCCGCCGGGGTGCGCGACCTCGACGCGCTCGTCACCGCCGGCGTCGCGCCCGACTTCATCCTGCTGCCGAAGGTCGAGTCGGCGGTCGAGGTGCGCCTCTACGCGCGGCATCTCCCGGCGATCCCGCTCGTCTGCACGATCGAGTCGGCGCGCGGGCTGGAGGCGGCGACCGAGATCGCGAATGCCGACCCGCGCGTGCGCGCGCTCGCGTTCGGCGGCGTGGACCTCGCCGCGGACCTGCGCGCCGAGCTCGCCTGGGAGCCGCTCCTGTGGGGGCGCGGGCGGCTGGTGCAGGCGGCGGCGACCGCAGGGATCGCCGCGATCGACGTGCCGCACGTCGTCATCGACGACGAGGCCGGGCTGCGGAACGACGCCGCGCGCGCGAAGGCGATGGGCTACACGGCGAAGCTCGCCATCCATCCGAAGCAGGTGCCGCCGATCCTCGAGGTCTTCACGCCCACGCCGGCCGAGCTCGAGCGGGCGCGCGGCATCGTGGCGGCCTGCGAGGCGGCGGGCGGGAACGTGGTCGAGTACCAGGGGAAGATGATCGACGAACCGGTCGTGAAGGCGGCGCAGCGGATCCTCGCGCGCGCCGGAGCAAGATGCAGTACGGATCGCCGCGAGCGCCGCCGCGTCGTGTACGATGCGGTCCCCGCCAGTGACCGCCGCGTACGCAATAGCCCCCTCGATGCAGCAGCAGCCGACCGCCCCCGTTCGCGCGACCGGGGAGCCAGAGTGATCCGCGCGCTCGCCTTCATTGCCGGTCTCGCGCTCCCCGGGGTCGGCGACACCCAGGGCTTCCTCTCGAACGCGCCGTACGTCCCGACGCCGCAGTCGACCGTCGACAAGATGCTCGAGCTGGCGAAGGTCGGGCCGAACGACTTCGTCATCGACCTCGGCTCGGGCGACGGCCGCATCCCGATCACCGCCGCGAAGCGATTCGGCGCGCGCGCCGTCGGCATCGAGATCGAGGCCGACCTGATCGAGAAGAGCCGCTTCGACGCGCGCTGGGCCGGCGTCGCCGACCGGGTCACGTTCAAGATCGAGGATCTCTTCACGACCGATCTGCGTCCGGCGACGGTGCTGACGCTGTACCTCTTCCGCGAGCTGAACATCCAGCTGCGGCCGCGCATCCTCGAGCAGATGAAGCCGGGGTCGCGCGTCGTCACGCACGACTGGGACATGGGCGAGTGGGAGCCGGACGTGTCCGTGGTCAGCCCCGCGCCGGACAAGCCGGTCGGGCTCGACCGCAACAGCAAGATCTTCCTCTGGTACATCCCGGCGCGGATGGAGGGGCGGTGGCGGCTGGAGACGACGCTGGCGCCGGGGCGTGCCGCGACGGTGACGCTCGCGCAGACGTTCCAGCGGTTCGAAGGCGCGCTCGAAGATCAGGGCGCGCGGGCCGAGGTCGCCGGCGGGCGGGCGCGCGGAACGGCGGTGCAGTTCAGCGTGCCCGGCGCGTCGCCGTGGTCGGGCGCGTACGAGGGCACGGCCGAGGGCGACGCGCTGAGCGGCGAGATCGTGCGCGAACGGCGCCGTCGCCGGGCGATTCACCGCGCGGCGGCTATGAAGTACGTCCGGTCGCTGGCCGCGGTCGCGGCGTTCCTGCTCGCGCCCGCGTTCGCGGCCGAGGAAGTCCCCTACGTCCAGACCCCGCAGCCGGTCGTCGACGCGATGCTGAAGCTCGCGGGCGTGAACGGCCGCGATTTCCTCATCGACCTCGGCTCGGGCGACGGCCGCATCCCGATCACCGCGGCGAAGCGCTTCGGGACGCGCGGCTACGGCGTGGACTACGTCGGGACCCTCGTCAAGCTCGCGAACGACAACGCGGCCAAGGCCGGCGTCGCCGACCGCGTGCGGTTCGAGGAGCGCGACATCTTCAAGACCGACGTTTCCGCGGCGACGGTGGTCGCGTTCTACCTGCTGCCCGACTTCAACCTCGAGCTGCGGCCGAAGCTCCTCGAGGAGCTCAAGCCCGGCACGCGGCTCGTCTCGCACGACGGCGACATGGGCGACTGGCCGCCGGACGCGAAGATCGTCGTGGACGCGCCGGGGAAGACGGTCGGCGTCGAGAAGAAGAGCACGATCTACCTCTGGGTCGTGCCGGCGATGGTGATGGGCGAGTGGAAGACGCGGGTGCCGCTCGCGGGCGGAACGCGCGAGGTCACGCTCGACCTCGCGCAGAGTTTCCAGTCGCTGTCGGGCGCGGCGAGCGTGCGCGGGAAGAGCATTCCGCTCGAGCGGGCGTACGTGCGGGGGCAGTTCGTGTTCTTCCGCTTTCCCTACGACGGCGGGCGCCGTGCGGTTCGAGGGGCGGGCGACGAAGGATCGGATTGTCGGGAAGGTGACGACGCCGGACGGGACGACCCATCCCGTGGCGGGCGCTACGCGCGGAGTGACCGTCTGGCGGGCGAGACGTCGGAGGTGACGCTTGCCGGCAGGGTCGCGTGCCCGGCCTGGCTGGCCGGGCACGGCGAAACCTGTCAGTTGCAGAACTCCCGCATCGCGCGCTTGTTCTCCTTCTTCGGGTCGGCCCACGCCGGATTGTCGATTTCGTACACCTGCGGTTTCAGGATGTCGGTCGGATCGGTGTGATTGCGAACGATCGGCCACTGGTCTTTCGGGAAACCGGGCCATGAGCCACGCGGGTCCTTCATCAACTTCAGTTGGCTCATGAAACCCGAGTAGTACTGCAACGCCGCCCCGACCGGCGCATGTCCGGTGGTCATGATCTTGGCCTGCAGCGCCTGCGCCCAGTAGACGTGATCGCGCCAGCCGTTCTCATCGGTGTTGCCCGATGAAACCGTCGAGAAGGCGAGGTCGGTCGGAGGAAGCCTGCGGAGCAGGTCCAGGAGGCGCTGCCCGTCCGCGGGTGTTCCCTGGAGCCAGTTGCTCCCCCTGCCTTCCTTCATTGCGCCCACCGAGGCGTTGAAGGAGAGCGCGAAGTTGGTGCCCTCGCGCACAACGAATTGATAGTTGATCTGATCCGGCCCGCCGGGACCGGCGCCCTGACGAAGGTCCTGCTGCCCCGGCCGGCGCGGATTGCTGGGTGTGAGCGGCACGCCCGGGGGAAACAGCTGGGGATCGCGCGGATCCGGCGTGTCGACGACGACGATCGGACCCCAATCGGGATCGACGGGAACCGCGACCGAATGCAAGGCCCGATAGGCGTTGATGCAGACCAGCGGCTCGAGCTGCCTGATGCGGATGACTTGTGTCCCCGGGATGGAGCCCGGAGTCGTCACCGGCGCGCACCGGATGATGGCGTTCGGCGGGATGGCGAAGAACGGGTCGGCGTTCATGAAGGGATCGTTCTTCATGCGAGTCAGCGCGTTCTGCGCCGTTCCGCAGGCCTCCGGCGACATGTAGATGGTTGCGCCGGTTTTCGCCGCGATGAATGCCGCGTTGTCGGCGTGATCGCCGTGACCGTGCCCGATGAAGAGTGCCTCCGGCTTCAGGTCGACGAGATCCTTGATGACGATGGGCGTTCTGCCCGCCGTCACTTCGAGACGGGCGAGGTAGGTGTCGAGCATGATGACGCGGCCCCGCAGAGCGACCGCGCCGGTGTTGTGGCCCAGCCACGAGAAGACCACTTTATCCTTCGGCAGCGCGCCGGTTCTTTGATCGACGTTCTCGATGCCGAAGATCTTCGTTCTTGCGTCGATCAAAGCCTGGTCCGCGTGGTGGTGATGTTTGCCGTTGGCGGATGCACCGCCGATTCCCGCGGCGGCAAGTGCCGCGACGAGTGCTTTCTCAACAAGCCGATGTCTCATTTTTAATGTCTCCGTTGATGCGGCGAAATCCTCGGTTCCCGGTCATACAGACCGCCGCGTTCTGCGGATGCCAGTGTTCCGGCGCGCAAAAACGGCTGACGGCGGTCCATGATGCTAGTCAGGGTGCGTTGAGCCGGCCGTCGAGTCGGCAAATAAAGTCGATATCGCGAAGATGAGAGCGATAACCCGGCAGCCGCGATGCTGCAAGGCGAGAGGGACGAGCGTCTCGATACCGCTCCGTGTCGACCCCGGCACGAGGCGAATCCGCGAGAGCGTGACTCCGCAGGCGGCAAGTCAGCCCGAGGGCTCGCCCAGCTCGCGCAGTGAGACGGTCGTCTGGCGGAGGCGGCCCGAAAGGTGACGGCCGAGGTTGAACAGCAGCTTGTTCGCGAGCGTGGGATGAGCGACCGCCAAAGCGGCGAGCGTCGTGCGCGACAGGCTGTAGACCACCGCATCCTCGGCCGCGATTGCGCTCGCCGAGCGCTCATTGCCGTCGAACAGGGCGGCTTCGCCGAACAGCGAACCCGGCGCGAAAGTCACGAGGCGGCTGTCGGCGCCGTCGCTGCCGTGGACCACGATCGACACGGCGCCGCGCGCCAGAACGTAGAGGCGATCGCCGGACTCGCCCTCGCGGAACAGGACCTCGTCCGGATCGAGCTCCCGCCGCCTGAGCTGTTCCCGTAACGATTGCGAGCTCCTCCGCATCTGAGCCCGGCCATCAGGGCGAGCTCCTCCAGCGGGATCTCGCGGCGCGGGCCGTGCTCGACCTCACGGAGCAACCGCCGCTCGGCCCACTCGATCGCCCGGTCAGCATCGACGAACCAGCGTCTCGTTTCATGCGAGAGAAAGGTCCCGCTGGCGATGAGCGCCGTGCCGAGCCGGCCCTTCGGGGTGACCCCGGCGAGCGCCACGTGCACGCCCGCCGTTTGCTGGCGCTTCACCAACTGCTCGAGCACGAGGGCGCCCGTGGCGTCGATGTGGGTCACGCGCCGCAGATCCAGGATGACGTAGTCGGCGGCCCTTGCGAGCGCTTCGACTTCCGTGCTCAGGCGCTCGGTGCTGCCGAAGAAAAGCGCGCCCTGCAGCTCGACGAGCTTGATGCGGGTCCGGCTGGGAGCCAGCCGCTGCTCCTCCGCGGAGCCATAGACCCGACGTGACGGCCGCGCGGCGCCGTCGAGCACCGCTCGCACCAGCGAGCGATTCACGGTCGCGATGAACAGCGCCATCGACAGGAAGACACCCGCGATCACCGCGACGACGAAGTTGATCGCGACCATCGCCCCCGCGACCAGGACGACGATCGCCGTGCCCGACCAGGCAAACCGGTCCCGGACGTTGGCGACAAGACGTCGCAGCAGGCTCCGCGTCCAGGTGTCGATCAGGTTCCAGGCGACCACGAGCATGATTCCCGCGAGCACCGCGATCGGCAGCTCCGAGAGGACGCGCGCGCCGCCGACCATCAGCGCGAGCAGCGCCGCCGACGAGACGTAGCTCGTCGCCCGGGTCCGGCCGCCGGCTCGCCATCCGGCGATTGCCTGCGCCGGCGAAAGCGCGATCGCGACGCCGCCGAAGAGCGCCGAGGCCACGTTGCCCAGGCCTTGTGCGACGAGCTCGCGGTTCGCCTGGTGGCGCGTTTCCGTGACGCTGTCGATCGCTGCGGCGCCGAGCAGCGAATCCATCGTGCCGATGAGCGCGATCACCGCGGCGCTGGTCACGAGCGCGACCAGATGCTTTCCGGCCGCGGGCGTCCCGAGCAGGCTGAGCGTGCCGTCGAGTGCCGTCGGCAGCGGGAGGCTGGTCGGCAGAGTGCCGACCGTCGGCCCAAGCGCAGCGCCGGCGACCGTGACGCGCAACACGTAGTAGAGCGCGGTGCCGCCGAGCAATCCGATCAGCGCCGCCGGAACGCGGCGCGAACGCGGAGCTGCGACGAACACCATGCCCGCGGTGGCAAGGCTCACGACTGCAGTCCAGGGCTGCACTGCGCCGACCCAGCCGAGTCCGGGCGTGCGCAGCACGTTGGGTGGGACGCCCAGTACGTGCGGCACCTGGGCGAGCACGATCAGCACCGCGACGCCGCACATGAAGCCTGCGACGACGGGATACGGGACGAACTTGATGAGGGTACCGACTCGCAGCGCCCCGAACATGATCTGGAACACGCCGGCGCAGGCGACGCACAGTGCGCTGAAGGTGAGGATCTCGTGGACGCCGAGGGTGGGGTCGGCGACCAAGCCAGCGACGAACGCACCTTGCACGAGGGTGATGGAAGCGCGCGGGCCACTCATCGGCAAGGCCGTTCCGGTGAACGCCGAGGCGACGAGATTGCCGACAATCGCCGCGATGAGGCCCGCACGGATGCCGAGCTCGGCCCGCTCCGGACCGAGCGGCGCAAGCGCGACCATGCCGAAGGTCAGCGCGAACGCAAGGCTGGCGATTGCGGTTACGAGTCCGCCGGGGAGGTCGCCGCGGAGCGACTGCAGGGAGGGCTGCATGATTCGAGGGGTGAGGGCAGCCGGGACGGGCGGCGGCGGATCGTACCATTGCGGGCCGCGGGGGAGCCGCTGGCAAGGCGACATCGGGTGCGTCCCGGTGAGACGTTGGGCCTTCGCCCGTCTCACCGCCCAACCACCGCCCGCCTCCGCCAATACCGCAGCATCAACCACCCGCCAAGCATCCCTCCAAGATGCGCAAAGTGCGCAACCCCCGCCTGCGTCCCCGTCACCCCGAGATACAGCTCAATCCCCGCATACACGATCACAAACAACCACGCCGGCATCGGAATCGGCGGAATCAGCAGCACGATCACCCGCCGCGGGAAGTTGATCCCATAGGCGAGCAGCAAACCGAACACGCCGCCTGAAGCGCCGACCGTCGGGTAGTAGGACCCGGTCGAGGCCGACACGACGATCTGCGTCACCCCGGCCGCGAGCACCGCGACGAACCAGTAGGTGAGATAGCGCCGCGGCCCGAACAGCCGCTCGAGCTCCGACCCGAACATGTACAGCGCGAGCATGTTCAGGAAGAGGTGCGTGAAGCTGCCGTGCAGGAAGCTGTAGGTGATGAGCTGCCACGCCTGGAAGCCGCCGACCGCGACGTCCGGACCGAGATCGGGCGACGCCCCGAGCGGCCAGAGCGCGAAGTTCAGCAGGAACTGCAGCCCCGCGCCCTGCTGGACGATGTACGCGAGCGACGTCGCGACGATCAGGGCGAAGGTGACGGGCGGGATGCGCATTGCGGCGAACCGAGAGGGTACATGAGGCCCCGCGCGCCGCAAATCAATCGGATACCCATTTCCGGCCTGCCGGCGCAAACTTCCACGGTTGACCGGACGAGGAGACTCGGGAATGAACCGTGACGAGCTGCGGGCGCTCCAGGCGCCGCTGAAGCAGCGCTACCGCGACGATCCCGGCGCCGGGATCATCACGCTCGAGGCCGAGGGCCGGCTCGGCGAGGGCGTCTCGTGCAGCGTCGCGACCGGTCGCGCGCTCGTCGAGGCCGGGCTGCATCCGTCGGCGGGTGGCAGCGGCCTGCAGGCCTGCTCCGGCGACATGCTGCTGCAGGCGCTCGTCGCGTGCGCCGGTGTGACGCTCTCGGCGGTGGCGACGTCGATGGGCCTCACGCTGCGCGGCGGGCGGCTGCGCGCGGAGGGCGACCTCGACGTTCGCGGCGCGCTGGGCGTAGCGAAGGACGCGCCCGTCGGCTTCCGGCAGATCCGCCTCGCGATCGAGCTCGATTGCGACGCGTCGTCGGCCGAGCGCGCGAAGCTCCTCGAGCTGACCGAGCGGTACTGCGTCGTTTACCAGACGCTGCGTAGCGGTCCGGAGCTCCGGGTCAGCCTCGCCTGACCGGCCGATGCGCGTCGGTCTCATCTCCGACACCCACGGCCTCCTGCGGCCCGAGGCGGTCGAGCGGCTGCGCGGCGCGGCGCACATCGTCCACGCCGGCGACATCGGGGCGCTGGAGATCCTCACGGAGTTGCGCGCGCTCGCGCCGCTCACCGCGGTCCGCGGGAACAACGATCGGGCGATCTGGGCACGCGGCGTACGCGCGACGGAGACCGTGCAGATCGGCGGAGTGAGCGTCCATGTGGTCCACGATCTCGCCGAGCTGGACATCGACCCGGTCGCGCACGGCGTCCGCGTGGTCGTCTGCGGTCACTCGCACCGCCCGCACATCGAGGAACGCGGCGGCGTCCTCTACGTGAACCCCGGCAGCGCCGGCCCGCGCCGGTTCCGGCTGCCGATCGCCGTAGCGCGGCTGGAGATCGACGGGGCGGACGTCCGGGCGACGATCGAGGAGCTCGTCGTCTGACCGGAAGCCGCCGCCGGTAGGCGGCGCGCCTCCGGGGAGCGAGTGAGCGGAGCGGGGCGTCCCTCGCGCCCTGACGACCACCGGCCCAAGGCACGTTATCCTTGCGAGCAGGAGGCCGGGCGATGGACTTCACATCTCTCTTCGACTACTCGGGCACCGCGCGTCCGCCGCAGGCGGAGGAGGAGCTCGTCTTCCTCGCGGGCGCCACCCCCGACGACTGGGCGAAACTCATCGATCACACCGAGGCGCGGCGCTTCGTCGCCGGCGACGTCGTGGTCCGCGAGGGCAGCTCCGCGCAGGAGCTCTACATCGTCACCCGCGGCAGCCTCGAGGTGCTGGTCGAGGGCGACAAGGCGGGCGAGCTGCGCAAGATCGCGGCGATCGAGCCGGGCTCGGTGTTCGGCGAGCAGTCGTTCTTCGACGGCAAGCCGCGCTCGGCGAACGTGCGCGCCCGCTCCGACGGCGAGATCCGCAGGCTGACGCTGCCCGCGTTCGAGGTGCTCGCGGCGAAGGAGCCGGCGCTCGCCCGCATGGTGCTGTTCGATCTCGCGCGGATCCTCTCGATCCGCCTGCGGCAGACCACCGGCCGCGTCCGGGCGTTGGGATAGGGTCCATGAACGGCGCGGCGCTGCCGGTCTTTCCGAACTACACCCAGCTTCCGTCCCGTGTCCCGCTCGTAGCCTGGCACGCGCTCCGCGCGCTCAGCGTCGCCGTCGCCGCCGGTCTCGCCGTCCTGCTAGTCGTCCGGCCCGAGCAGGGGCTCTTCGTGCTGTGGCAGCTCGTCATCCCGATCGTGCCGGCGGTCTTCCTCGTCGCGCCCGGGCTGTGGCGCAACGCCTGCCCGCTCGCCGCGCTCAACCAGCTCCCGCGCCTCGCCGGATTCACGAAGGGGCTCGCGCACACGCCCGCCATCCGCGAGTACAGCTTCGTCATCGGCATCGCCGCGTTCTTCGCGCTCGTGTCGGCGCGCAAGTTCCTGTTCGACGCCGACGGCGCGGCGACCGCCGTCCTGATCTTCGGCGCCCTCGGCCTCGCGTTCCTCGGCGGCGTCGTCTTCAAGGGCAAGAGCGGCTGGTGCTCGAGCGTGTGCCCGATGCTGCCGGTTCAGCGGCTCTACGGGCAGACGCCGTTCGTCACCGTCCCCAACTCGCACTGCAAGCCCTGCGTCGGCTGCACCAAGAATTGCTACGACTTCAACCCCAAGGTCGCCTATCTCGCCGACCAGTACGACGACGACCGGCGCTACGTCGGCTATCGCCGCTTTTTCGCCGCCGTGTTTCCCGGCTTCGTGGCGGCCTTCTACCTCGTGCCCGATCCGCCGGCGGTGACCGTGTCCGCGGATGTACTTCGAGTTCGCCGCGTACATGGCGGTGAGCCTCGCGGCGTTCACGACCCTCGAGACGTTCGCCAAGGTCCGCGCCAACACGCTGACCGCGCTGTTCGCGGCCGTGGCGTTCAACATCTATTACTGGTTCGCCTCCGGCACGATCGTCAACGCGGTCAGCGAGCTCGCGCAGGCGAACGCAGCGCCGCTCTGGATCTGGGGCATCCGCGGCGCGGTGGCCGCGGTCACCGCCGTCTGGCTCGCGCGCACGCTCCTCGTCGAGCGTCGCTTCGTCGCGCTCTCGGTCGCGACCGCCAGCGCGCCCGCGGCGCGGCTCGGCGAGGGCGCAGCGGTCGCGCTCGAGAAGGCGGCGACGCGGGAGAGCGCGCAGGTGTCGTTCAAGCCGGAGAACAAGCGGGTCGCCATCGAGCCCGGACAGACGCTGCTCGCGATCGCCGAGCAGTGCGGGCTCGCGATCGAATCGGGCTGCCGGATGGGAATCTGCGGCGCCGACCCGGTCGCGGTGCTGGAGGGCATGGGGAACGTCTCGGCGCTCGGCGACGACGAACGCGCGACGCTCGCGCGCCTCGGTCTCGCCGACAACACCCGGCTCGCCTGCTGCGCGCGCGTGAACGGCCCGGTCACCGTCTCGCTCACGCCGCAACGCCGCACCGCGGCGCGCTCCGCGGCCGCGCCCGCGGCGCGCTTCGATCCGGCCGTCCGCCGCGTGGTCGTCATCGGCCACGGCATCGCCGGCGTGACCGCCGCCGACCACGTCCGGCGGCTCAATCCCGAGTGCGAGGTCACCGTCGTCGGCAAGGAGAAGTTCCCGCTCTACAACCGCATGGGCATCACGCGGCTGATCTACGGCCGCTCGGCGATGCAGGGCCTGTACCTCCTGCCCGACGCGTGGTACTCGGAGAACTCGATCTCCTGCTGGCTGAACACGCGCGCGGCGCAAATCGACATCGGCGCGCAGTCCGTCGCGCTCGCCACCGGCGAGGCCCTGCCGTACGACCGCCTGATCCTCGCCACCGGCAGCGCGAGCCACGTGCCGTCCATCCCCGGCTTCGGCGCGGCCGGGACGTTCGTGCTGCGCGAAGCGGAGGACGCGATGTACATCCGCTCCTACGCGCAGGACACGAACGCGCGCACTGCGGTCGTCGCGGGCGGCGGACTGCTCGGGCTGGAGGCCGCGTATGCGCTGCTGAAGCTCGGCCTGCGCGTGACGGTGATCGAGCGCGGCCGCTGGCCGTTGCAGCGGCAGGTCGACGAGCGCGGCGGTGCGTTCCTCCGCGAGTACCTGGCCGGTCTCGGCATCCAGGTCTTCGTCGAGTCGGAGGTCGCGCGCCTCGCGGTCGAGGACGGCCTCGTCAAGGAGGCGGTGCTGCGGGACGCGCGCGCGCTGCCGTGCGACGTGTTCCTGGTCTGCGCCGGGATCCGGCCCAACGTCACCCTTGCAGCGGAGGCGGGCCTCACGGTGAACCGCGGCGTCGTCGTCGACAGCCACCTGCGGACGAGCGCGCCGAACGTGTACTGCGTGGGCGACGCGGCCGAGTTCCGCGGCGAGCTCTACGGCCTGTGGCCGGCGTGCGTGGAGCAGGGCGCGATCGCGGCGGCGAACGCGGTGGGCGACGACAAGGAGTACGCCGGCACGATCCCGTCGACGATCCTCAAGGTGGTCGGCGCCGACCTCGCGTCGATCGGACGCATCGCCGCGACGCCGGAGGACCAGGTCGTCGTGTTCGAGGACCCGGACGCGCGCCGCTACGCGAAGCTCGTGATCGCCGGCGGGAAGATCGCCGGCGCGATCCTGCTCGGCTTCCCGAAGGAGACCCCGCTCGTCACCGAGGCGCTGAAGAGCGGCCGCGACGTGAGCCGCGACCTCGGGGCGCTGCGGGTCGGCGACTGGAGCGTGCTCGAGCCGGCGCGCGCGGAGGCGGCATGAGGGACCTCGCGCCGCACGTCTTCCGGCAGCGGCTGCTGATCGAGGGCTACTACACGGGCGACGTGACGCGCGAGCGGCTGACCGCCTATCTGCTCGGCGTCGCCGCGCATCTCGATCTCAAGGCCTACGGCGAGCCGACCATCTATTCCCCGGCCGGTCTCGGCAAGGCGGAGAATCAGGGGTTCGACGCGTTCCTGCCGCTGATCGATTCCGGCATCTCGGCCTACGTCTGGTCGAGCGCGAAGTTCTTCTCGATCGTCCTCTACACCTGCAAGGGCTTCGACGCCGCAGGCCGCAGGCGCGTACACGGGCGAGTTCTTCGGCGCGAGCGAGGTCGAGTCGCTGGCGTTTTAGTCATTCCGTCGCAACAACCGAGGTACGTTCCCGATGCATCGCTTGCGTGAAACGCTGTTGAACGCCGTTCTCGTTCTTGGCTCCCTCTCGGCGCCGGTCGCCCTGGCGCAGGACCGGCCGTCCGGGGTGCTGTTCGAGAACGTCCGCATCTTCAACGGGACCACCGGCCGCCTGTCGGGACCGTCGAACGTTCTCGTGGTGGGCAACGTCATCAGGACGATCTCGAGCGCGCCGATCGCGGATCCGGCCGGCGTCGACGTGCAACGGATCCGGGGCGGCGGACGCACGCTGATGCCCGGACTGATCGACAACCACTGGCACACCATGCTCGTCCGGCCCTCGCCGGCGCAGGCCATCGATGGCGACGTCGGCTATCTGAACCTGCTGGGCGGGGCGGAGGCCCAGGCCACCCTGATGCGCGGCTTCACGACCGTGCGGGATCTCGGCGGGCCGTCGTTCGGACTGAAGCGCGCCATCGACGAGGGCCTGGTGGCCGGCCCGCGCATCTATCCGTCCGGGGCGATCATCACCATCACCGGCGGACATGGCGACTTCCGCAGCCCATCCGAGCTCCCGCGGCGGCTGGGCGGGCCGTTGGCGCGCATGGAGGTCATGGGCGGCAGCATGGTGGCCGATTCGCCGGACGAGGTGCGGGTCCGCGCGCGCGAGCAGCTCCTCCTCGGGGCCTCGCAGATCAAGCTGACGGCCGGCGGCGGCGTCGCGTCGCCGCACAGTCCGCTGGACGTCTCCACCTTCAACGAGGACGAGCTGCGGGCCGCGGTGCAGGCCGCCGAGAACTGGGGTACCTACGTCGGCGTGCATGCGTACACCCCTGCAGCGATGCGGCGGGCGGTCGCCGCGGGCGTCAAGGTCATCGAACACGGCCACCTGATGGACGAGCGCGACCGCCAAGCTCCTGGCGCAGAAGCGCATCTGGCTGAGCTTCCAGCCCTTCACGGATGACGCGGCCGCCGCGTTCCTGGCGCCGGCCAATCGTCTTCGACTGCAGCAGGTGATCGCGGGCACCGAACGGACCGTCGCGCTCGCCAAGAAATACAAGATCAAGATGGCGTTCGGAACCGACATCCTGTTCTCCGCGACCGCGGCGACCCGACAGGGGGCGGAGCTCGTCAAGATGCTCAAGTGGTACACCGCACCGGAGCTCCTGGTGATGGCCACCGGCACCAACGCCGAGCTGCTCAAGCTGTCGGGCCCGCGCGATCCGTACCCGGGCCGGCTGGGCGTCGTGGAAGAAGGTGCGCTGGCGGATCTGCTGCTGGTGAACGGCGACCCCCTGGCGAACCTCAAGCTGATCGAGGATCCGGCGCAGAACTTCGTGGTGATCATGAAGGACGGCAGGATCTTCAAGAACGTCCTGCAGTGAGGGATCGAGCATCCACAAGTCGATAAGGAGCTTGCCAATGAATCTTGCCGACCGTACGGCAGTCGTCACCGGTGCAGGGTCCGGCCTCGGCCGCGCGATCGCGGTTGCCCTGGCGGCGCGCGGCGCGCGCGTCGCGGCGGTCGATCTCGACGCGGCGTCCGCCGAAGAGACGGCGAAGATGATCGCATCCGCCGGCGGACGCGCGGCCGCGTTCCGGGCCGACACCAGCGTCGCGGCCGACGTCGATCGCGCGGTGACCGAAGCGGTGAAACGGCTCGGCCCGCTCGAGATCATGGTCAACAACGCCGGCATCCTCGACGGCTACTTCGACGTCGACGAGATGAGCGAGGCCGTCTGGCGGCGCGTGATCGACATCGACCTCACCGGCGTGTTCCTCGGCTGCAAGCGCGCGGTGCAGGAGATGCTGCCGCGCGGCCGCGGCCGGATCATCAACATGGCGTCGGTGGCCGGGCTGAACGGCACCGGCGGCGGCCCGGCCTACATCGCCGCCAAGCACGGCGTCGTCGGGCTCACCCGCCAGATGGCCGTCGCCTACTCGTCGCGCGGCATCACCGTGAACGCCATCTGTCCGGGCGTGATCCCGACCGGGCTGCGGAAGAACTCGCAGGGCGTCCTCGGCCCGGGCGTCCCGGACATGAGCGGCCGCGGCGTCTCCGTCAACGACGAGCAGGTGCGCGCACTCGTGCCCGCCGGGAAGCGCGGCACGGTCGAGGACGTCGCCTCGGCGGCGTGCTACCTCGCGAGCGACGAGGCCGGGTACATCACCGGCCACGCGATGGTCGTGGACGGCGGCTGGCGGGCGAAGTGACGCGCCTAGAGCGCGGCGAGCGCCGCTCCGCCGGCCGCGGTCAGCGCGACGACGAGCCACGGCGGCACGCGCCAGAAGGCGAGCAGCCCGAACGCCGCGAGCGCGAGGCCGAAGTCGCCCGGCCCGCGGATCGCGCTCGTCCACACCGGGTCGTAGAGCGCGGCGAGCAGCAGGCCGACGACCGCCGCGTTGACGCCCGCGAGCGCCGACTGCGCGGCGGCGCTTCGCCCGCAGCCGGTCCCAGAACGGCAGCGCGCCGACGACGAGCAGGAACGCCGGGACGAAGATGGCGACGAGGCACACGAGGCCGCCGAGCCAGCCGCCGGGCGGTGCGGTCATCACCGTGCCGAGGTAGGCGGCGAAGGTGAAGAGCGGCCCGGGCACCGCCTGCGCGGCGCCGTAGCCGGCGAGAAACGCGTCGTTCGACACCCATCCCGGCGGCACGACCTCGGCCTGCAGCAGCGGCAGCACGACGTGCCCGCCGCCGAACACGAGCGACCCGGCGCGGTAGAAGCCGTCGATCACCGCGACGGTCGGATCGCCGGTGAGCTTCGCGGCGAGCGGCAGGCCGCCGAGCAGCGCGAAGAACGCGATCCACGCGGCGATCGCCCAGCCGCGCCGGACCGGGAACGCGGCCGTGGTCGGCGCGGCCGCCGGCGGGCGCGGCGAGCCACAGCCGGCCGGCGATGCCGCCGGCGACGATCGCGGCGACCTGGCCGAGCGCGGTGGGCCACGCGAGCATCACGAGCGCCGCGAGGATCGCGAGCGTGATCGCGCGGCCGGTCCGGCGTGAGCGAGCGCGCCATGCCCCACACCGCCTGCGCGACGACCGCGACCGCGACCACCTTCAGCCCGTGGAGCCAGCCGGCGCTGCCGCCGCCGAAGTAGGCGAGGCCGTACGCGAAGGCGATCAGCGCCAGCGCCGAAGGCAGCGTGAAGCCGAGCCACGCCGCGAACGCGCCGGGCATGCCCGCCGCGCGCGATCCCGATCGCCATCCCGACCTGGCTCGAGGCCGGACCGGGCAGGAACTGGCAGAGCGCGACGAGGTCGGCGTAGGTCCGCTCGTCGAGCCACTTCCGCCGCGCGACGAACTCGTCGCGGAAGTAGCCGAGGTGCGCGATCGGGCCGCCGAACGAGGTCAGCCCGAGGCGCAGGAACGCGCCGAAGCACCTCGAGCGCATTGCCCGCCGGGGCGCTCATGCCCGCACCAGCGGCACGATGTCGCCGCCGTCGCGGGCGATCGCGCGGGCGCGCTCGAGCTCGGCGACGAGCCATTCGGCGAGCTGCTGCGGCGCTCATGTGGAGGTGGCGCGCGTTGAGCTCGCGCAGCAGCCCGACCTCCTCGCAGTAGCGCGGCAGGTCCGCGACCGCCATCCGCCGCTTCTCGAGCAGGGCGAAGACGAGCAGCACCTTCACGCAGTGCCGCGCGTGGCGCGTGACGTCCTCCTCGTAGCCGTCGAGGCGGTAGAACGAGCGCTCGAGCGCGCGGGCGACGTCGGTGAACACGCGCCCGTGGCCGGGGATGACGGTGCGCACGCCGAGCTTCGCGATCGATTCGAGCGTCGCGCGCGCCTCGCCGAACGCGGCAGGTCGCCGAAGAGCGCCGGGAAGACGACGCCGAACCCGTCCTCCCACAGCGCGTCGCCCGAGATCAGGATCCCGTGCTCGGGCGCGAAGAACATCAGCGCGTGCGGGTCGTGGCCGGGAGCCGCGATCGCCTGCCAGTCGATGTCGCCGAGCCGGAGCGTGTCGCCGGCGGCGAGCGTGTCGTCGTAGCGGAAGCGCTCGGCGCGCTGGTCGGCGAAGCCGAGCACGAGCTCGCGCTCGTCCCAGCGGTCGATGAGCGGCGCCTCGCCGGCCGGGATCGTGATGCGGCAGCCGTGCGCGTCCTGCAGCGCGCGGTTCGCCGCCCATGTGGTCGGAGTGGCAGTGGGTGTTGACGAGCCGTGCGAGCCGCTCGCCGCCGAGCGCGTGCGCGACGAGCGCGAGCGTCTGCGGCGCGTGCGCGAGATAGCCCGGAGTCGATCAGCGCCGCGCCGTCCGTCCCGCGCAGGAGGACGTTGTTCGACGAGAGCCAGCCGCGCTCGAAGACCTGGATCTGCTTAGGAAGCAATGCTGCTCTTGCGCGCAGCGAGCTTGGCGAGCACCGCGAGCTTCTCCTCGCGCGTCGCGCCCGACCAGCAGGCGATCTCGTCGATGGTGCGGAAGCAGCCCTCGCACCAGCCGGTCTGCGAGTTCATCTTGCACACGTTGATGCAGGGCGAGGGGACGTCGTCGACCCGCCCGCCG
This sequence comes from uncultured beta proteobacterium, assembly GCA_963762785.1. Classification (GTDB taxonomy): domain Bacteria; phylum Pseudomonadota; class Gammaproteobacteria; order Burkholderiales; family SG8-39; genus DATEDA01. The sequence continues at coordinate 569 of CAVXND010000088.1, read as the reverse complement.
GGGATCAGCTCGAGCTTCGGCTTGCTGCTCATGCCGCGCGCTTCGCGGCGAGCGCCTTGGCGACCTTGGACGTCGGCTCGCGCCCGAGCGCGTCGCAGATGAAGCGGCCCGCCTCGAACACCTTGCCGAGGTCGACGCCGGTCTCGATGCCGAGGCCGTCGAGCATGTAGATCACGTCCTCGGTGGCGACGTTGCCGGACGCGCCCTTCGCGTACGGGCAGCCGCCGAGACCGGCGACCGAGCTGTCGGCGGTGGCGACGCCCAGCTCCATCGCGGCGTAGAGGTTCGCGAGCGCCTGGCCCCAGGTGTCGTGCAGATGCACCGCGAGCGCCGGCACCGGCACCTCGCGCGCGACCGCGTCGATCATCCGTTTCACCTTGCCCGGCGTGCCGACGCCGATGGTGTCGCCGAGCGAGATCTCGTAGCAGCCCATCGCGTGCAGCTTCTTCGCGACGGCCGCGACGGCGGCCGGGGCCACCTCGCCCTCGTAGGGGCAGCCGGCGACGCAGGACACGTAGCCGCGCACCTTGATGCCCTTCGCGCGTGCCGCCGCGGCGACCTCCGCGAAG
>CAVXND010000087.1:0-5992 GCA_963762785.1 uncultured beta proteobacterium | reverse complement strand
ATTGCGCCGTAGTTCCGGTTCCGGGCGTGCTGCAGCGGCGTCACGCCTTGCCGGTCGGCGATGTTCACGTTGGCGCCGGCGGCGACGAGCAACCGCACGATCTCGGTGTGCGCCGGCCCGCCGTCACCGAGGATCACCGCCTCGAGGAGCGCGGTCCAGCCGAGGTTGTTCACGTGGTCGACGTCGATCTTCGTCTTGAGAAGCTCGAGCACCGTCTCCACATGGCCGTAGTGGCAGGCGGGGATCAGCGCGGTGCCACCGTACCGGTTCGTGCTCTTGAGGTCGGCACCGGCAGCGAGCGTGAGCCGCAGGATCTCCAGGTAACCGCGCGCCCCGGCAAGCAGGAATGCGCTGTCGCGGAGGTTGTCCTGGGCATTGACGTCGGCGCCGGCGGCTATCAGCAGGCGCGCCGCCTCGACGTGATTGCCTTGGGTGGCCGCCAGGAGTGCCGTGCGGCCCTCGGCGTCCCGCGCGCGAACGCTCGCGCCTTGCGCGAGCAGACGCTTCCCGCCGCCGCGCGCCGCTGCCGACGATCAGCTCGACGTCCCGGCCCGGGGCTTGCGCCCGCCCGAGGCGCGGCGCCAGGGCGAGGCATGCAGCCGTCATCAGCCTCCGGCGGCGCATCGGTTATCCTTTCGCATCAGCAGACTAGGAGCGCCCCATGGCAACCCGCCCCGACCCACGCGCCGAGATCAAGCTCGATCCGGCGGCGCTGTTTCTCGAGGAAGTGTTCACCGACCGCCGGGTCGGCACGATCCGGCGCCTCACGCCGGTCGACGGCAACGGCGCACCCGACCCGAGCCGGAAGGTCGTCTACGTCGGCGAAACCCAGGTCATGAGCAACGTCGGCGCGCTACCGATCGTATTCGAAATCGACGCCACCTCGGTCGCCGACGCCGCGACCAAGTTCGGCCCGCTCGCGAAGGACGCGGTCGAGCAGACGATGCGCGAGCTGCAGGAGCTCCGCCGCCAGGCGGCCTCGTCGATCGTCGTTCCGCAGGGCGGGCTTCCGCCCGGCGGTCTGGGCGGCGGCGGCGGGAAGATCCAGCTGCCGTAGCGCGCACCGCCGTTTCGCGGGGGCGTGTCAACCCCCGCGGGCACCGCCGGCGTTTCCGCCCGAGCGCCATTTTTCGCGCGCGGAAGGACTCGCCCTTGAACGCTCCCCTCCCTGCCGGCTTCGCCGGACCGCTCGAAGAATCGATCACGCTGCGGCAGGCGAAGAAGCTCATCCAGTGCATGGCGCACGAGCAGAGCTTCCTGCTGCTCGCGCCGCCCGGCGTCGGCAAGTCCGAGATGGTGTACCAGGCGGCGCGCGAAGCCGGCCTGCCGTGCCGCTCGCTGCTCGGCACCCAGATCGCGCCGGAGGACGTGAGCGGCGTGCCGCGCATCGTCGGCGAGCGCTCGGTGTTCTGCCCGCCGCGCCTGCTGCTGCCCGAGCAGCCCGAGCCGTTCTGCCTGTTCCTCGACGAGCTGCCGGCCTGCGCGCCCGACGTGCAGAAGGCGTTCTACTCGCTGCTGCTCGAGCGCCGGCTCGGCGAGCACACGCCTGCCCGCGGGCACCTGGGTGGTCGCCGCCGGCAACCGCATCCAGGACCGCGCGCTCGTGCGGTCGATGAGCTCGGCGCTCGTCAACCGCGTGACGATCCTCCACCTGCGCGTCGACGTCGACGAATGGCTGGCCTGGGCGCGGCGCGAACCGGCGTGCGGCCGGAGATCCGCAGCTTCATCTCCTACATGCCCGACGCGCTGATGCGCGCGGTGCCGCACGAGCCGGTGCCGTTCTCGACGCCGCGCAGCTGGACGCTGCTCTCGCGCGCGCTCGACATGGCCGAGGCGGGCGGCATCCTGACGCGCGAGACGCGCCGCGCGCTCGCCTTCGGCCGGCTGTCGGCCGAGGACGCCGCGGTCTTCTGCGCGCTCGCCGAGGAGGCGATCGGCGCGATGCACCCGCTCGAGCACTACGTCGAGCACCCCGAGCGCGCTGCCGCGCGGCGACACCGCGCGCTGGTTCGTCCTGAACTGCATCCGCCAGCACGTGCGCGACGGCAAGCTCGCGGGGCTCAAGCCGCGCACGGTCAACCGCTTCCTGCGGAGCCTCCCGCACGAGCACCAGCTCACGCTCCTCACCGACCTCGTCGACCGCTGGGGCGCGCTCGGCGCGGACGCCGCGATGCTCGACCTCCTGAAGCAGGTCGCGAAGCTGTGAACCCGGACGGCGACCGAGCGCGGCGCTGCTCGAGCGCATCGAGCGCGGCCTGCGGATGGTGACGGTGCCGTTCCCGCACCTCGCGGGGCTCGCCGCCGCGACGCGCGTGTCGCTCGACGAGCGCCTGCCGACGATGGGCGTGTTCGCGTCGGGCCGGCTCGTCGCCAACCCGGCGTTCGTCCGGCGGCTGAAGGACGACGAGCTGGTCTTCGTGCTCGCGCACGAGCTGCTCCACCTCGCGCTGCGCACCCACGACCGCGCCCGCGGCGCCGACCGGGTGGAGTTCAACTACGCGCACGACTACATCATCAACGACATCCTGCGCACCGAGCTCGGGCAGGCGATCCCCGCCGGCGGGCTCGACATGCCGGGCGCGCGCGAACGCTCGGCCGAGGAGATCGTGCTCGAGATGCGCCGCAACGCCGCCGCGCAGACGAAGACCCGCGTGTGGGAAGGCGAGGCGACCACGGCGCGCCGCGTGGCCGGCGCCGGCGACGAAGCGGGCGACGTGCTCGACGGCGCGCGCGAGGCGCGAGCTCTTCCCCGGTGAGGCGGGCGACCAGCAGGCGAACGCGGAGCGGATGAAGGCGCTCGCGGCGAAGGCGCTGAGCCTCGCCCGCGCGATGGGCCTCGCCAAGGGGCTGCGCGGCACCGATGCGGGCGCCGCGAGCCAGACGGTCGCGGCGCTGCGCGGCGTCTATCGCACGCCGTGGGAGCTCGCGCTGCAGCGCTGGCTCGAGTCGGTCGCGCCCGGCGAGCGCACGTTCACCCGTCCGTCGCGCCGCGGCGCGGAGCGCACCGACGTCGTCCTGCCCGGCCGCCGGCGCGAGGGCTGGATCCTCAACGTCGTGCTCGACACGAGCGGCTCGATGACCGACGAGATCCCGCGCGCGCTCGGCGCGATCGGCGAGTTCTGCGACGCCGTCGGCGTCGACCAGGTGCGGCTCGTGCAGTGCGACGCCGCGGTGACCGCCGACGAGCTGGTGCCGCCGGAGGCGCTCGCCGAGCGCCGGGTCACCGGCTACGGCGGCAGCGACCTCTCGCCCGCGCTGCGTCACCTCGCCGACGACCAGCACGTGCGCGCGGTCGTGGTCATCACCGACGGCGACATCGCCTACCCGCCGGAGCCCCTGCCGTACGACGTGCTGTGGGTGCTGCCGGCGCGCGGGGCGGCGGCGTTCGGGCCGCCGTACGGCCGCGTGATCACGATGCAGCCCGTCTGAAGGAGCCAGCAATGAAAGTCGTGCAGGAACTCGTCGCCTATTTCGACCGCCGCGGCCGGCTCACGAAGAAGCAGATCCGGCACCTCCTCGACCAGGGGCTGCTGGCGGCGGATGCGCCGCTCACCATGATCGATCTCTGCGATCCGGTCGGCGCGACGTACTACTTCCGCGTCACCGGCGAAGCCGCCGGGCCGCTCTGGGGCACCGACGTCTACACCGGCGACTCCGCGATCGCCCGTCGGCGCACGTACTACTTCCTGGTCACCGGCGAAGCCGCCGGGCCGCTCTGGGGTACCGACGTCTACACCGGCGATTCCGCGATCGCGGTCGCGGCGGTCCACGCCGGCCTCGTCAAGGCCGGCGAATCGGCGATCGTGAAGATCACCGTCGAGCAGCCGCTGCCCAGGTACGCCGGGTCGCTGCAGCACGGCGTGGCGAGCCACGAATTCGGCCCGTACGGGACGGCGTACCGGCTCGCGGCGGTGTAGCCGCCGGGGGCGACGCCCCGCGCGAACCGGGGATAATCGCGCCCTCCTTCAGCATCGATTCCCGGGTCGTACGAATGGCGCAATACGTCTACACCATGCGGCGCGTGGGCAAGGTCGTGCCGCCCAAGCGCGTCATCCTCAAGAACATCTCGCTCAGCTTCTTCCCCGGCGCGAAGATCGGCGTGCTCGGCCTGAACGGCTCGGGCAAGTCGACCCTGCTCGGGATCATGGCCGGGGAGGACAAGAACTTCGAGGGCGAGGCGATCCCGATGCCGAACCTGCGCATCGGCCACCTGCCGCAGGAGCCGCAGCTCGATCCGTCGAAGACCGTGCGCGAGTCGGTCGAGGAAGGTCTCGGCGACGTGCTCTCCGCCAAGAAGCGGCTCGACGAGGTCTACGCCGCCTACGCCGAGCCCGACGCCGACTTCGACAAGCTCGCCGAGGAGCAGGCGAAGCTCGAGGCGGTGATCGCCGCCTCCGGCGCCGGACGAGGAGCACCAGCTCGAGATCGCGTCCGACGCGCTGCGGCTGCCGCCGTGGGACGCCAAGGTCGAGAAGCTCTCCGGCGGCGAGAAGCGCCGCGTCGCGCTCTGCCGGCTCCTCCTCTCGAAGCCCGACATGCTGCTCCTCGACGAGCCGACCAACCACCTCGACGCCGAGAGCGTCGAATGGCTCGAGCAGTTCCTGCAGAAGTTTCCCGGCACCGTGATCGCGGTGACCCACGACCGCTACTTCCTCGACAACGTCGCCGGCTGGATCCTCGAGCTCGACCGCGGCTTCGGCATCCCGTGGGAGGGCAACTACTCGTCGTGGCTCGAGCAGAAGGAGCAGCGCCTCGAGACCGAGGCGAAGCAGGAGGACGCGCGCATCAAGACGATGAAGGCCGAGCTCGAGTGGGTGCGCCAGAACCCGAAGGCGCGCCAGGCGAAGAGCAAGGCGCGGCTGCAGCGCTTCGAGGAGCTGTCCTCGTACGAGCACCAGCAGCGGAACGAGACGCAGGAGATCTTCATCCCGGTCGCCGACCGGCTCGGCGACAAGGTGATCGAGTTCAAGGACGTGAGCAAGGGCTACGGCGACCGGCTGCTGATCGACAAGCTGTCGTTCGCGGTCCCGCCCGGCGCGATCGTCGGCATCATCGGCGCGAACGGCGCCGGCAAGTCGACGCTGTTCCGCATGATCACCGGCCAGGAGAAGCCCGACTCGGGCGCGATCGAGGTCGGGCCGACGGTGAAGCTCGCCTACGTCGACCAGTCGCGCGACGACCTCACCGCCGGGAAGTCGGTGTGGGAGGACGTCTCCGGCGGCCAGGACATCCTCACCGTCGGCAAGTTCCAGATGCCCTCGCGCGCCTACGTGCGGCCGCTTCAACTTCAAGGGCCCGGACCAGCAGAAGATCGTCGGCCAGCTCTCCGGCGGCGAGCGCGGCCGGCTGCACCTCGCGAAGACGCTGATCGCCGGCGGCAACGTGCTGCTCCTCGACGAGCCGTCGAACGACCTCGACGTCGAGACGCTGCGCGCGCTCGAGGAGGCGCTCCTCGAGTTCGCCGGCACCGTGCTCGTGATCTCGCACGACCGGTGGTTCCTCGACCGCATCGCCACGCACATCCTCGCCTTCGAGGGCGACTCGCAGGTGGTGTTCTACCCGGGCAACTACCACGACTACGAGGCGGACAAGGTGAAGCGCCTCGGCGAGGAGGCCGCGCGGCCGAAGCGCATCCGGTTCAAGCCGCTGAAGTAGGCCTCGCGTGGCGCGCGCCCCGGACGCGACGCGTCGCCGCCTGATCGGCGCGATCGGCGCCGCACCGCTCGCGCTCGCCGCGGCGCGCGTGCGCGCGCAGCCCAAGCCGCGCCGCCTCGAACGACGGCGGCCCGTTCGTCCCGACGCCGTGGGTGATCGTCGACGAGATGCTGAAGCTCGTCGAGATCCGCCCGACGACACGGTCTACGACCTGGGCTCGGGCGACGGGCGCTTCGTGATCGCCGCGTCGAAGCGCCACGGCGCGCGCGGCGTCGGCATCGAGCTCAACGGCGACCTCGTGATCTTCTCGCGCGTCCAGGCCGAGCGCGACGGCGTC
>CAVXND010000086.1:0-24363 GCA_963762785.1 uncultured beta proteobacterium | reverse complement strand
GCCCCATGCGTGCCGCTGGATTGGAGATCACAACTTGTGATCTCCAAGTTTCCAGCTCATTTGGCGAGAGTTGGAAGAGGAAGTCCCCGGGAAATCGATCGATGTTGCGCTTGACCGCCTGGTTGAGCACCCGCGTCTCGACCCCGTAGAGTGCGGCAAGGTCGGCATCGAGGATCGCCTTGTGACCACGCAGGACGAGGATCGCCTGCGCGATGCGCTCGACGGGAACGGGGGTGGTCCTGATCGTGTTGACGCGGATTCTCACTCAGCGGAACCGGCCGGTCAGCGGCTACGGCACCAGTGTGCGCCGCCTGCTGGCTCACAGGCTGAGCCCAGGGGTCCCGCCCGGTCGCTAAGGTCGCAATTTGCGACCTTAGAGCGGCAAGGGCTTGATCGGTCAGGCCCGGGGTTTGCTTTTCGCAACGATGCCGAGCCTAGAATTTGCTCCGTGGCCATCCTCCTCTTCACCGACTTCGGCGCCGACGACCTCTACGTGGGTCAGGTCGAGGCGATGCTCGACCGTCATGCACCGGGCGTGCGCGTCATCGATCTCCTGCACGAGGCGCCCCCGTTCAACGTCCGCGCCAGCGCGCATCTGCTCGCAGCGCTTGCTCAGGGGTTGCCGCGCGGCCACGTCTTCGTCGGCGTCGTGGATCCCGGCGTCGGCTCGGAACGCGGCGGCGTGGTTCTGAGGGCTGACGGGCGCTGGTACGTGGGGCCGGACAATGGCCTCTTCTCGGTCGTCGCGGCGCGCGCCGCCTCGAAGTCGGTGTGGCGCATCACCGGGCACCCGCCGGGCGTCTCGCCGTCATTCCACGGCCGTGACATCTTCGCGCCGATGGCCGCTGCCGTCGCCACCGACGACTTCCCGAACGAGAGCGTGGCGCCGGCGGCGGACCTCGCGACGCAGCTCGGCGGCGAGGACCTCGCCGAGGTGATCTACGTCGATCACTACGGGAACTGCTTCACCGGTATCCGTGCCCGCGGCGTGCCGGAGGCGAACCGGCTTGTCGCCGGGGGCCGCGAGTTCCCGCATGCACGCGTGTTCGCGGCGGTCGAGCCGGGCACCGCCTTCTGGTACGAGAACTCGAGCGGGTTGGTCGAGATCGCGGTCAACCACGGCAGCGCCGCGGCGGAGCTCGGGCTCGCCGTCGGGACGCCGGTATCCTGGGCAGCCTAGCGTGCTGTTCACGATCGGCCACAGCAACCGCCCGGTCGCCGAGCTGATCGAGATGCTGCACGAGGCAGGGGTGAAGCGCCTCGTAGACGTGCGGGCGATACCAAGATCGCGCCGCTGGCCGCAGTACGACGGCGCGGCGCTGAAGAGTTCGGTTGCGGCAGAGGGCATCGAGTACGCTTGGCGCGGCGACGCGCTCGGCGGGTTCAGGAAGCCGGTCCCGGGCTCCCCGAATGTCGCGCTCGACGGCGCATTCCGGGGCTTCGCCGATCACATGGCAACCCCGGCCTTCGCCGCGGCGGTCGACGGCCTGCTCGCGGCGGCTGCTGATGCGCCGACCGCGATCATGTGCGCCGAGAAGCTCCCCGCCGAGTGCCACCGCTCGCTCATCACCGACTACGTGCTCGCGCGCGGGATCGGGGTCGTGCATCTTGTTGCACCGGAAAGCCGCGAGCCGGGGCGGCTCAACCCGGCCGCGCGTGCGGTGCCCGGCGGATTGGTGTATGACGGCGGCGAGCAGCAGCGGCTGCTGTAGCGACCGGGAGAGCGAACGACATGGACCTGCGACTGAACGACAAGTTCGCGATCGCCGAAGTCGTCAACAACTGGGCGATCTGGCGCGACGCCGGCGACTGGGACCGCTTCCGCACCGTCTGGCACGCGGACGGCTGGATGACCGCCACCTGGTTCCAGGGCCCGGCCGAGAAGTTCATCGAGGTGAGCCGGGCCGGCTTCGAGAAGGGCGTCAGCATCCTGCACTTCCTCGGCGGCACCAGCGTGGAGGTCAAGGGCGAGCGCGGGATCGCGCAGACGAAGATGACGATCAGCCAGCGCGGTGCGGTCGACGGCGTCGTCGTCGACGTCGTATGCACCGGCCGCTTCTACGATTTCTTCGCGAAGCGCGACGGCCGCTGGGCGATCGTGCGGCGCCAGCCGGTCTACGAGAAGGACCGGATGGACCCGGTGAGCCCGAGCGCGAAGCTCGAGCTCGACGAAGCGCTCCTCGGGCGGTTCCCCGAGGGCTACCGCCACCTCGCCTACCTCCAGACGAAGCTCGGGTTCACGATCAAGCTCGACCTGCCGCAGCTCAAGGGAGACGTCATCGCCCAGCTGTACGCGCACGGCCGGGCGTGGCTCGACGGCGCGCCGTCGGCGTTTCCCGCGGCCTGATCTCAAGAACGACGCCCGCGCTCCCGTGGGCGCCGGGCGTATGATGGCCGCATCGCTCGCATCCTCGACGAGGCAGCATGCGCATGACCCGTTGGCGCTGGCTGGCCGGGCTCGCCGGTCTCGCAATGCTCGGGTTTGCCGCGATCGCGCCGATCGCCGCGGACGGACCGGTCGTGGTCCTCGAGGTGAACGGGGCGATCGGCCCTGCCACCGCCGACTACGTCCGCCGCGGGCTCGAGAAGGCCGCTCAGCGCAAGGCAGTGCTCGCAGTCCTCCGCATGGACACGCCGGGCGGGCTCGACAGCGCGATGCGCGAGATCATCAAGGACATCCTCGGCTCGGAGGTCCCGGTGGCCGTGTACGTCGCGCCGAACGGCGCGCGCGCGGCGAGCGCGGGCACCTACATCCTCTACGCCGCGCACGTCGCCGCGATGGCGCCGGCGACGAACCTCGGCGCGGCGACCCCGGTCGCGATCGGCATGCCGGCGCCGCCCGGCGCCGAGGAGCCGCGGTCGAAGGACAAGGCCGACTCCAAACGCGACCCGAAACCGGCGGACGCGATGACGAAGAAGCAGATCAACGACGCGGCGGCCTACATCCGCGGCCTTGCCCAGACCCGCGGCCGCAACGCGGTGTGGGCGGAGCGGGCGGTGCGCGAGGCGGTGAGCCTCTCCGCCGCCGAGGCCGAGCGCGAGCGCGTGATCGACTTCGTTGCGCGCGACCTCGACGATCTGCTCGCCAAGTCGGAGGGGCGCAAGGTCACGGTCCGCGGGCAGGCGATCAAGCTCGCCGTCGCCGGCGCGTCCGTCGAGACCATCCTGCCCGACTGGCGGTCGAAGCTGCTCGCGACGATCACCAACCCGAGCTTCGCGCTGATCCTGATGATGCTCGGCATCTACGGGATCTGGTTCGAGTTCTCGAACCCGGGCTTCGTCTTCCCGGGCGTGATCGGTTCGATCTGCCTGCTGCTCGCGCTGTTCGCGTTCCAGATGCTCCCCGTGAACTACGCCGGCCTCGCGCTGATCGTGCTCGGGCTCGCGTTCATGATCGCGGAGGTCTTCTTCCCCAGCTTCGGCTCGCTCGGCATCGGCGGGCTGATTGCGTTCGTGGTCGGGGCGATCTTCCTCATGGACACCGAGGTGCCCGGCTACGGGATCCCGATCCCGCTCATCGCCGGGCTTGCCCTGGCGAGCGCGGCCTTCATGATCCTCGTCGGCGGGATGGCGGCGAAGGCGCGTGCCCGGCCCGTGGTCACCGGGCGCGAGGAGCTCGTCGGCGCGGGCGGGGAGGTGATCGAGGCCGCGGGCGGCGAGAGCTGGGCGCGCGTGCGCGGCGAAACCTGGCGTGTCCGCAGCAGCGAACGCCTCGAACCGGGCAGCCGGGTGCGCGTCACCGGCATCGACGGCCTGATCCTCGACGTGAAACCCGAAGACGGAGGAGGCTGAGATGTGGCTGCTGCCGGACCTCAACTACGCGCTCCTCGTCGTCCTGTTTGCGGCCGGGGCGTACGTCCTCTCCAGCTTGCGGATCCTGCGCGAGTACGAGCGGGGCGTGGTGTTCATGCTCGGCCGCTTCTGGAAGGTCAAGGGCCCCGGCCTCGTCGTCGTCGTGCGCGGCGTCCAGCAGATGGTGAAGGTGGACTTGCGCGTCATCGTGCTCGACGTGCCGCCGCAGGACGTCATTACCCGCGACAACGTCTCGGTGAAAGTCAACGCCGTCGTGTACTTCCGCGCCGTCGACGCGCAGAAGGCGATCATCCAGGTCGAGAACTTCCTCGCCGCCACCAGCCAGCTCGCGCAGACGACGCTGCGGGCGGTGCTCGGCAAGCACGAGCTCGACGAGCTCCTGTCCGAACGGGAGAAGCTCAATCTCGACATCCAGCGCATCCTCGACTCGCAGACCGACGCCTGGGGGATCAAGGTCACCAACGTCGAGATCAAGCACGTCGACCTGAACGAAACGATGGTGCGCGCGATCGCGCGCCAGGCCGAGGCCGAGCGCGAGCGGCGCGCCAAGGTGATCCACGCCGAGGGCGAGCTGCAGGCGTCGGTGAAGCTGCTCGAGGCCGCGCAGATGCTCGCGCAGGCGCCGCAGGCGATGCAGCTCCGCTACCTGCAGACGCTGACGCAGGTCGCGGGCGACAAGAGCTCGACGATCGTGTTTCCGGTGCCGATGGATCTCTTCCAGTCGACGCTCGGCAAGCTGCGCGACGGGACCTGAACGGGGGGAGACCGAACGACGAGGGGTTGAACGACGAGAGGCTAAACGACAAGGCGCTGAACGACGGGGAGGGGGAGATGTTTGCACTGCCACGGATGCTGTCGGTGTTGTCGCTGTCGCTCGTCTTCGCCGCCGCGGCGTTGCCCGCCGCGGCGCAGTACCCGGCCAAGCCGATCCGACTGATCGTGCCGTTCCCGCCAAGCGGCGCGGCGGAGCTGGCGGCGCGGACCTGGTCGCAGGCCCTGGGACAGGCGCTCGGCCAGCCGGTTGTCGTCGAGGCGCGTCCCGGCGGCGACGGTGTGATCGCCGCCGAGGCGGTGCTGAAGTCGCCGGCCGACGGCTATACGCTTTTCTTCGGCACCAACACCGCCATGTCCTGGGTGCCTGCGTCGCGGAAGGCGCCGCCATACGACCCGGTCGCCGACTTCACGGCGATCTCGGACGTCGGACGGTTCGGGTTCTTCCTGTTCACCAATCCGAGCGTGCCGGCTGCGAGCGTCGCCGAGCTGCTGACCTACATCCGTGCCAATCCCGGCAAGCTCAACTACGGGACCGGGAACAGCTTCAGCATCATGACCGGCGCGCAGCTCAAGGTCTCCGAGAAGCTCGACATCGTGCACGTCCCGTACAAGGGCGACGCGCCGTTGACGATCGATCTCCTCGGCGGCCGCGTGCAGATGGCGTTCGCGACGCCGGGGACGGCGCTGGCGCAGGTGAAGGACGGGCGGCTGCGGGTGCTCGCCACGCTGCTGCCGAGCCGCAGCCCGCTCCTCCCGGACGTGCCGACGACGGCGGAGATCGGGCTGACCGGGGTCTCGGTCACCGCGTGGGGCGGCCTGTTCGGGCCGGCGAGGATGCCGCGCGAGATCGTCGACCGCCTGGCGCGGGAGATGGCGGTGGTGCTCAAGCGCCCCGACGTCCGCGAGGGCCTCGACCGCATCGCGTTCGAGGGGCGGAGCTCCACGCCGGAGGAGTTGGCGGCGCTGGTGAAGTCCCAGCTCGAGATCTGGCGCCGCGCGGTGCTCGAGGTCGGCATCGCCCTCGAGTGAGCGGACGCGGGCCCGGGTGACGAGGGGGTCGGGCTTGCTGAGCAACCAGGACGTCCTCGCCGGCGTCCTGTTCCTCCTCATCGGCCTGGGCGCGGTCGCCGGCGCGCGCGACTACGAGATGGGCACGGCGATGCGCATGGGCCCGGCGTACTTCCCGACGGTGCTCGGCTGGGTCCTGTACGGATTCGGCGCGTTCCTGCTGCTGCGCGGGATCGCCCGCGGCGGGGGTGCGGCGGTGACGTGGGGGTGGCGGCCGCTCGCCTTCGTCACGCTCGCGCTGCTCGCGTTCGGCTTCGTGATCACCCGGTTCGGCCTGGTTCCGGCGCTCGTGGCGATGTTCCTCGCGTGCACGGCCGCCGGCCGCGGCTACCGCTTCGGCGAGGTCCTGCTCCTCATCGCGGTGCTGAGCGCGTTCGCGGTCGGGGTCTTCGTCTATGCGCTGAAGCTGCCGTTCCAGCTCCTCGCCGGGTTCTGATGGACGTTCTCGCGAACCTCGCCTTCGGCTTCGGCGTCGCCTTCTCGGCCCAGAACCTGGCGTACTGCTTCGCCGGGGTCGCGCTCGGCACCCTGATCGGCGTGCTGCCGGGCATCAGCCCGCTGGTCGCGATCGGGATGCTGTTTCCGCTCACCTTCACCCTGCCGCCGGTGGCGTCGCTGATCATGCTCGCGGGCATCTACTACGGCGCGCAGTACGGCGGCGCGATCACGTCGATCCTGCTCAATACGCCGGGCGAGACGGCGTCGGCGGTCACCTGCCTCGACGGCTACCCGATGGCGCGCCAGGGGCGCGCGGGACCCGCGCTCGCGATCGCGGCGCTCGCCTCCTTCTTCGCCGGGTGCGTCTGCACGCTGATCATCGCGCTCGCCGGTCCGCCGCTCGCCGAGTGGGCGCTCAAGTTCGGCCCGGCGGAGTACTTCTCGCTGATGCTCATGGCGCTGGTGTCCGCGGCCGTCCTGAGCCACGGCGATCTCGTCAAAGGGCTCGCCATGGTCGTGTTCGGGCTGCTGCTCGGGCTCGTCGGCACCGACGTCAACTCCGGTGTGCCGCGCTACACGTTCGACGTGCTCGAGCTGACCGACGGCGTCGGCTTCACGGTGATCGCGGTAGGGCTGTTCGCGGTCGCGGAAATCGTGGGCAACCTGGAACGGAAGGAGCCCCACGCGATGTTCACCAGCCGGATCACGCACCTGATGCCGACGCGCCAGGACCTCCGCGACTCGCTCTGGCCGACCGTGCGCGGGACGGCGCTCGGCGCCTTCTTCGGCCTGCTGCCTGGCACCGGGCCGGCGCTGCCGACGTTCGCGACCTACATGCTCGAGAAGAAGATCGCGCGCGACCCGTCGCGCTTCGGGGAGGGGGCGATCGAAGGGGTCGCCGCGCCGGAGGCGGCCAACAACGCCGCCGCGCAGACCGCGTTCATCCCCACGCTCACGCTCGGCATCCCCGGCAGCGCGGTCATGATCCTGATGGTCGGGGCGATGATCATGCAGGGCATCACCCCCGGCCCGGACGTGATGACGACGCGGCCGGATCTCTTCTGGGGCATCGTCGCCAGCATGTGGATCGGGAACCTCATGCTCGTCGTCCTCAACCTGCCGCTCGTCGGGATCTGGGTGCGGCTGCTCCGCGTGCCGTACCGGTGGCTGTTCCCCGCGATCATCATGTTCTGCTGCATCGGCAACTACAGCGTGAGCAACAACCCGGTCGACGTCTACCTGTGCGCTGCGGTCGGCGTGCTCGGCTACGTCCTGATAAAGCTCGGCTGCGAACCCGCGCCGCTGGTCCTCGGCTACGTGCTCGGACCGCTGATGGAGGAATACCTGCGTCGCGCCATGCTCCTCTCCCGCGGCGACCCGACGGTGTTCTTCACGCGCCCGATCAGCCTCGCGTTCATGGTCGCCACTGCGGCCATCCTGGCCGTCATGCTCGCGCCGGCTGTGCGCGGGCGGCGCTGCAGAGCGCGCTGACGAAATCGAACAGTCCCATCGCGCTTTCCTTTGCGGTTCAGGTTTGACCCCAGATTGCGTCCCGACTTTGCCCCTGCGCCATCGCAGCGTCGGGCACTTCACCATCAGGATGCCCGACCCGTGCGCGCAGGTCCGCCAGTTTCGAGCCGGCGCTTTCGATCCCGGCCCGCACCCGGTCGAACGTGCGGCGCACGTCGGTCTCGCGGGCTCTCCGGTAGACGAACTGCGGGCTGGTGATCGGGATCGCCGGAACCAGCTTCGACTTCGCGGGGATGTCGTGCGTCACGGGAGGATCTCCGCGAGCCGCCACGCGAACCACAGCACGGCGGCGACGATGCCGCAGGCGATCATCGCCAGACCCGCGCCGACAAGGAGCGCGCTCGCTTTCTCGGACAGGCCGGCGTGTTGTCTGCGCTCGGCGGCGCTGGCAGCGGTCATGGAAGCAAAGTCGGCTTTCATGTCTCTCTCCCTCTCATCATCGTTGCGCTCGCGGCGAGGCCGCGGCGAGGCGACGGCCCGGGTGGCCGCGCGCTAGTTGCCGCCGAGCGTCCGCGGCGCTGCTTTCACCGCCACCGCGAACGCCGCGGTGTAGGTGGCCTGGACCTGATCGCCGGTCGTGATGCTTCTGAGCTGCACCGCGTCCGGCACCGCCAGCGTCACGGTTTGCTGCCCTGGACCGGATCGATCATGTCTGCGGGTCGGGCAGCCGCCGGGAGACAGCGGAGGACTGGGTGGGAGGAGGAGGTCTGCCTCCCGGCGGCGCCGATTCGTGTAGTCATGCCGTTCCCGCCCTGCCGACAGCCCGGGCGACCGCCTCGACGAGCGTGCGGCCCGCGAACGGCTTCGGCAGGAAGGCGGCCGCGCCGAGCGCCGCGGCCTGGTCGCGCGCGCTTCGGTCGTCGTGGCCGGTGACGAAGATGACGGGCGGCTGGCTGGAGCCAGTACGGACGAGCTCGCGGCGGAGCTCGAAGCCCGACCGCCCGGGAAGATGGACATCGAGCACGAGGCATGCGGCGCGATCCGCCGCGTCGCACTGGAGCAGGGTCTCGGCCGATTCGAACGTCACGGCACGGAAGCCGGCCGCGTTCAGCACCCGCTCGAATGCGCGCCTCACCCCGTCGTCGTCTTCCACGACCACGATCGCCCCCATATCCCGGTCCCGCATCGGATGCTCTCTCGTACTGCGCGCCGGGATTTCGGCGCCGGAGAAGTCGGGGACATCATCGTCCTGGAGTGGGATGCGGGGAAATGGCTCTTGGTGCCTAGGCCCTATTGGCCTTTGGTACAGGGTGGGATCCGATCGTGAACGGGCAGGACCCTCCGTGAAGGGGCCGGGCAGCGAACCGAGCCGGGGATCCGGGGATCCCCGCTTCACTTCCGCTTCGCCGCCTCCGCTGACAGGAAGGCCTCGTCATCGCATCCCTGGGCCGCAGGATGCTGCCACCCTATGGCCCCGGAGCGGCCGCGCGCAGCTGATCGGCGGCGTACACCAGCTCGGCGACCGACGCGACCTGCATCTTCTCCATTACCTGCGCGCGGTGCGCCTTGATCGTGCGCTCGGCGGTGCCGAGGTCCGCGGCGATCTGCTTGTTGAGCTTGCCGGCGACGACGCCGGTGAAGACCTCCCGCTCGCGCGGCGTAAGCGACTCGTAGCGGGCGCGCAGCACCCGCAAGACCTCCCAGGCCGCCCGCGCCTCCGCATCGCGCGCAATCGCGCTCCGGACCGCACCGAGCAGCGCCTCCCGGCCGACCGGCTTCGTGAGGAAGTCGACGGCGCCCGCCTTCATGGCACGCACGCTCATCGGGATGTCGCCGTGTCCGGTGAGGAACACGATGGGTATCGGCACCTCGAATCGCGCGAGTCCCTCCTGCAGATCGAGACCGCTGGGGCCCGGCATCCGGACGTCGAGCACCACGCAGCCGGGCGCGTCCCGGTCCGACCGGCCGAGCAGGAACTCGCCAGCGGAAGCGTAGCCGCGGGCGTCGTAGCCGGCGGCCTGCAGCAGGCGCAGGACGGCCGTGCGCATCGAGTCGTCGTCGTCCACGACGTGGACGATCGGAGCCCGTTCGGTCATGCGGACAACCCCGCTCCCATCCCGGCCTTCTTGAGCTGAGCCTCACCGGCCCATGCGCACGTCGTGCGGCCGCGAGCTCGTGCATGAGCTCGAGGGCCTGCGCCGTGGCACCGACGGTGTCGAGCTCGACGTGCACGCCGGCGCATTTTCGGGCGGCATCGCCGGCTCGTCCAGTCCGGCCAGCGTACGCGCTCCGACGCGTCGTTGGTTGTCCGGGGGCGATCCGGGGTATTCTGCGGGCCCTCGCGACCGACAGGGCGTCGGAAGGCGACGACGCACGGTAAGCGGTAGCCGGGCAGGTCATTCCAACACCAGGACGGAAGGAACATGAACATGGCAGAGCACGCGCGCACCGAGGGTGCGTCGATCGTCGTAAGGACGCTGAGGGCAGCACTCATCGCCGGCGCAATCCTCGGTTTCACCGGGTGCGGGGAGGAGCAGAAGCCCCCGGCGCCGCCGGCCGCGGATGCGACGAAGGCCGCGGCCGAAGCCGAGGCCAAAGCGAAGGCGGCCGCGGAGGCTGCCGCAAAGGAGAAGGAGGCGCTCGAGCTCGCCGTCGAGGCCTATGTCTACGGCTACCCCCTCGTCACGATGGAGACGACGCGGCGGATCTCGACGAACGTCGTCAAGGCGGAGGGCACGCGAGCGCCGATGGGCCATTTCGCCCGGCTGCGCGAATATCCGACCGCGGCGTTCCGGGACGTCACTGCCCCCAACGCCGACACCCTCTACACCGTCGTCTGGCTGGACGTCTCCAAGGAGCCCTGGATCATCAACCAGCCGGACATGAAGGGACGCTACTTCCTGATGCCGATGCTGGACGGCTGGACCACGGTCTTCGCCGTGCCGGGCAAGCGGACGACCGGCACCGGGGCGCAGAAGTACGCGATCACCGGGCCGGGCTGGACGGGGACGCTGCCGCCCGGCGTGACCGAGTACAAGTCGCCGACCGGGATGGTGTGGCTGCTCGGCCGGATCTACGCCACCGGCACGCCGCAGGACTACAAGGCCGTGCACGCGCTTCAGGACCAGTTCACCGCGGTACCGCTGAGCGCCTACGGCAAGCCCTACACGGCGCCGGAAGGCACGGTCGATTCGAGCCTGGACATGAAGACCGCCGTGCGCGAGCAGGTGAACAAGCTCGACGGGGCTGCCTATTTCAAGCAGCTCGCCGAGCTGATGAAGACCAACCCGCCGACCGCCGAGGACGCGCCGATGGTGGCGAAGCTCGCGAAGATCGGCATCGTGCCCGGACAGGACTTCGATGCAGCCAAGCTCGACCCGGCCGTGGCGAAAGGCATCGCGGCCGCGCCCAAGCCCGCCCAGGAGAAGATCATGGGCTGGTTCAAGGAGGCGGTGAAGGCCGGCGACGCGACGCTGATCAACGGCTGGTTCTTCTCGACCAAGGCCGGCGTCTACGGCACCAACTACCTCCAGCGCGCCCTGATCACGGCGGTCGGCCTCGGCGCGAACCGGCCGGAGGACGCGGTGTACCCGACCTCCGAGGCGGACGCCGAGGGCAAGCCGTACAGCGGCGCGAACAAGTACGTCCTGCGCTTCGAGAAGGGCGAGCTGCCGCCGGTCGACGGGTTCTGGTCGCTGACGATGTACGACGGCGAGTTCTTCTTCGTGGAAAACCCGCTGAACCGCTACACGCTCAGCCAGCGCAACAAGCTCAAGCCCAATCCGGACGGTTCCGTCGACCTGTACCTGCAGCACGAGTCGCCGGGCAAGGACAAGGAGTCGAACTGGCTTCCCGCGCCGAAGGACCGGTTCATCCTGATGATGCGGCTGTACTGGCCGAAGGAAAAGCCGCCGTCGATCCTCGACGGCACCTGGAAGATCCCGGCGGTGAAGCCGGCGAGCTAGGCGCGAGCGAACCGGATCCGGGCGGCGAGCCCCGGGCCGCCGTCGCGAGCGGCGAGCTCGATGGTCGCGCGGTGCCGCGCGGCGATCTCGCGCACGATCGCAAGGCCGAGCCCGCTCCCCGATCCGGCGGCGCCTTCGCCGCGATGGAACCGGTCGAAGACCCGCTCGCGCTCCGCGGGCGGGATGCCGGGGCCGGCGTCCAGGACTTCCGCGATGATCTCCGCGCCGTCCGTGCGCACGCGGACGTCGACCTTGCCGCCACGGGGCGAGTGGCGGATCGCGTTGTCGACCAGGTTGCCGAGCGCTACGCGTAGCGCCTCGGCATCGCCCTCGACCTCGGCCGCCGACGCCTCGAGGCCGAGGTCGACCCCGCGCGCCTCGGCCTGCTGCGCCTGCTCGACGACGACCTCGCGCGCGACCGTCGCGAGGTCGACCCGGGCCGGCCGACCGGTCGGCGGCGTCGCCCTGTCGCGCGAGGTCGAGCAGCTGCCCGACGAGCCGCACGGCGCGCTGCACGCCCGCCTTGAGCCGCTCGAGCGCCTGCTCGCGCTCCGCGCCCGCCGGCACGCGCTCGAGGACCTGGAGCTGCAGCCCGACCGCCGTGAGCGGCGTGCGCAGCTCGTGCGCGGCATCGGCGATGAACGCGCGCTCGCGGTCGAGCGCGCGCTCGAGGCGGGCGAGGAGGTCGTTGAGCGATGCCACGAGCGGCCGGAGCTCCTCGGGCAGCCCGGCTTCCGGGAGCGGGCCGAGCGCGCGCGGTCCGCGCGCGGCGAGCGAGCGCGCGAGGCCGGTGAGGGGCGCAAGCCCCCGGCTCACGACGAGCCAGATGAGCACCGCGAGGATCGGCAGCGCAACGATCACCGGCACGAGCACCCGCAGCGCGCTCGCGGCCGCGCGGTCGCGCCGCAGGCTCATCGGCTGGGCGACCTGGACGATCTGGCTCTGCGCATCGATGCGGTAGACGCGCCAGTCGCCGTCCGCCGAGGCGACCGTGCTCAGGCCCACCGGCGCGAGCACCGGCGGGATGACTCTCGGGCTCGACACGAACACGACGGCGCCGTCGGCGCGCCACACCTGGATGAGGAAATCCTCGGCGTCGATCGCCGCCGCGCCCCGGCCCTCGAAGATCCGGTCGCGGAGCGCGATGCCCATCTGCCGCAGCTGGTAGTCGAACAGCTCGTTCGCCTGCTCGTAGGCGCTCCGGTACACGCCGAACGCCACGAGCGCACCGGCGAGCACCGCCGTCGCGATCAGCCCGACGAGCAGCGTGCGCCGGATCGAGGTCACGGGGTCGGGGTCACGGACGCTGGCCCATCGTGTAGCCGACGCCGCGGAGCGTGCGGATCAGGTCGGCGCCGAGCTTCCGCCGGAGCGCGTGGATGTGCACCTCGACCGCGTTCGACTCGATCTCCTCCTGCCAGCCGTAGATGCGCTCCTCGAGCTGGGCGCGCGACAGCACGGCCCCGGGGCGCTCGAGCAGCGCCTCGAGCAGGGCGAACTCGCGCCCCGAGAGCGCAACCTCCCGGCCGTCGACCACGGCCCGGCGCTTCGCCGGATCGAGCCGCAGCGAGCCGTACTCGATCTCGGGGGCCGCGCGCCCCGCCCGGCGCCGCGCGACCGCGCGGATGCGCGCGGCGAGCTCGTCGAGATCGAAGGGCTTGAGGATGTAGTCGTCCGCGCCGGCATCGAGCCCGGCGATGCGATCGGCGACCGCGTCCCGCGCCGTGATGATGACGACCGGCAGATCGGTGCCGCCCGCGCGCAGGCTCTTGAGAACCTCGAGTCCGGACTTGCGGGGCAGGCCGAGGTCGAGCAGCACCAGCTCGTGCACCCTGGGCGAGAGCGCCGCCTCGGCGGCGCGACCGTCCTGCACCCAGTCGACGGTGTGCCCCGCGTGCCGCAGGCCGGCCACGACGCTCTCGCCGATCATCGCGTCGTCCTCGACCAGCAGCAGGCGCATCCGATGCTCCGAAAAAAGAAGCGGGCGGGGCGGCCGGGAGCCGCACCGCCCGTGATTTTGAACGACTTGACCGGCTACAGCTTCATGTTCCAGACGAACACCGTCCGTGCCGAAGCGTGCCCGGCGACCTTGACCGTCCGCTCGAGCGTGTGGCCGAAGTAGGTCGCGCGCACGGTGTACTCGCCGTCGGGCAGCTTCGCGAGCAGATACGGTCCGTCGGAACGCACGGCGAGCACGCTCCGGCCCGCTTCGTCGGTGATGCTGACCTCAACGTCGGCGATGTACGTGTCGTGATGGACCGCCTTCCGGGCGAACTCGAGCGCGAGCGGGAACTTGCACTGCGCCTGCCGCATCGACACGTACTCCGCCTCGCCGATGCCGCCGGTCACGTACTGGACCGCACCCTGGGTCTTGAGCGGCGGCATCGGGATGAGCGCCGCGCCGGGCCCCTGGCCGAGCGTCCAGACGACCGCCCCGTTGCGGGGCTTGGTCGCCGACGGCTTCACGTTGTACTTCCTCCTCCGGATGGGGTAGGCCATGCGCGGGCGCTCAGCCCATGTTGACCGGCACGTAGAGCTGCGCGTCTTCGCGCTGGACGAGGACGGCGATCGACTTCGCCGCGCCGTTGACGAGGCTCTTGAGCTCGCCGACCGTCTTCACCGGCGTGCCGTTCACCGCGAGGATCACGTCGCCGCGCTGGATGCCGGCCTTCTCCGCCGGTCCGGACACGCTCTCGACGACGAGGCCGTCCTTGCCACCGTTCTCCTTGCGCTCCTCGGCCGAGAGCGGCCGGACGGCGACGCCGAGCTTGCCCTGCGCCTCGGCTGCCTGCGGCGCCGTTGCGGCGACCTTGGCGTCCTTCGCCTCGCCGACGGTGACCGCGACTTCCTTCGCCGCGCCGTCGCGCCACAGCTCGAGCGTCGCGCGCGTGCCGGGCTTCGTCTCGGCGATGCGCCGCGCGAGCTCGCCCGAGCGCTCGATCGCCTTGCCGTCGAGCTTGAGCACCACGTCCCCGGCCTTGAGGCCCGCGGCTTCCGCCGGGCTGCCCTTCTCGACCTGGGTCACCAGCGCGCCGGTGGCCGTCTTCATCCCGAACGACCCGGCGAGCGGCTGGGTCACCTCCTGGATGCCGACGCCGAGCCGGCCGCGGACGACGCGGCCGCCGGCCGCGAGCTGGTCCTTCACGTTGAGCGCGACGTCGATCGGGATCGCGAACGAGACGCCCTGGTAGCCGCCGGTGCGGGTGAAGATCTGGGAGTTGATCCCGATCACCTCGCCGGCCATGTTGAAGAGCGGCCCGCCGGAGTTGCCCGGGTTCACCGCGACGTCGGTCTGGATGAACGGCACGTAGCTCGAGTCGGGCAGCGCGCGCCCGGTGGCGCTCACGACGCCGGCGGTGACGCTGTTCTCGAGGCCGAACGGCGAGCCGATCGCGGCCACCCACTCGCCCGGCTTGAGCGATTTCGCATCGCCCATCTTCACCGTCGGCAGGCCGGTGGCCTCGACCTTCAGCAGCGCGACGTCGGTGCGCGCGTCGGCGCCGATCACCTTCGCCTTGAGCTCGCGCCGGTCGGAGAGCTTGACCGTGACGTCGGCGGCATCCGCCACGACGTGCGCGTTCGTGAGGATGTACCCGTCGGCGCTGATGATGAAGCCCGAGCCCATGCCGTGGCGGGGCATGCCGCCCTTCGGCATCGGCATCTGGAACCGCTTGAAGAACTGGTACATCGGATCGTTCTCGTCGACCGGCGGCCGCGGCTGCGCTTGCGCCGCCGGCGTGGTCGCGTCGACCGAGATGTTCACGACCGCCGGCCCGTACTCGCGGACGAGCTGCGAGAAATCCGGCAACTGCGCGGGGAGCTGGGCCATGCCCGACGCCGGCGCGAGCCGCGGGCGCGGCGGCCGGGGCGGTGGCCGCGGCGGCCTGCGCGTGCGAGGGCTGGACGAAATCGCGGGCCACGTAACCGCCGCCGAGCGCGGCGATCACCGCGGCGGCGATCAGGCTGCGGGAGAAGGTCTTGCTGTGCATGCGAATTCCTTTCGTCGGCGAAGAGTCGGGCGCGGATGCACCCGGATGCCGCGAGAGGCTAGGCGCCGAAGCTTAAGGCCACCTTAAGGGCCGGTTATGCCGGATAATCCGCGGCGCCGCGGCCACGCACGTGCGGCGCGGACGACGAAGCAGGAGACGCAGGATGAAACGAAGGACGACGATCGGAGCGCTCGCGGCGGCCGCGCTCCTCGCGGGATGCCAGTCGACCTACACCAACCTCGCGACCGGACAGACGATCTCCGCCGTCGGTGCGACCGACAACCCCGACCTTCTCGCCTGCCGCGCGGAGTACCAGCGGGTCTTCGCCCAGTACCCGAGCCTCCACGACGGCCAGATCGTCCCGGACTGCATGCGGGCGCGCGGCTGGCTCCAGCAATGACGCGCGAGGGGCCGCGCCTGCGCCACTCGTGCGCCCGCGACTAGCGCAGCATCGTCCGCAGCTTGTCGGCGGCCTGCGACGACTGGTCCGCGCAGGCAGTGACCCCGGCGCGCGCGAGCGTCGCTTCGAGCGCCGGTCTGCGGCCGAGCGCCTCTGCGGCGGTCGTCTTCTGCGAGATCTCCGCGTACCGTTCGCCGCCGGGGAGCTGCCACAACTCCACCACGAAGCTCCGGTCCACCGGCCGGTAGGCCTCGATCCGGACCGGGCCGAGCCGCCGGATGTCCGGCGCGAGCGGCCAGGCCGACGCGCCCTCGCGGAGATAGCGGACCTGCGCGGGGCTCAGCGCGTCGGCGAGCGGCATGCGGCCATCGAGCAGGTCGCGGACGGCCGGCTCGTCCAGCTCGCGGCTGAGCGATACCGCGCCCTTGAAGTCGGCGCCGTGAAGGTCGTACTCGCACTTGCCCTCGGCCGGCGGGAGCAGCGCGCGATCGATCCGCGCGCAGTCCTGGTCCGCGACCTTCAGGGTCAGCTCGCGCTCGCGCGCGCCGAGCCGGAGACGGAAGACGGCGCCGCCGCGGTGGTGCGCGAGGTTCGCGCTCTCGAAGTACCAAGCTTCGCGCGGGCCCGCGCCGTCGGGCTGGAGCGCGAGCGCCCGGACGATCGCCTCGGGCGGCGCGCACAGATTGATCTGGATCTCCGCCCGCGCCTCGCGCGCGGTGGCGGTATCGGCGGCCGGGCCGGTGCAGGCCGGCAGGAGCAGCGATGCCAGCGCGAGGCCGGCGTAGAGGGATCTTGGGCGAGCGCGCACGCGCCGATTGTGCCACCGTGCCCGCTCCGCCCGCGCGCAAGAGAGCATGGGGGGCAATGCGTGGCGCCACCGAGCGAAGACACGGTCAATCGCCCGCCGGACCTCGGTGGGCGTTTCGGCATAAAATGCGGGCGCATCCCCCCTGATGCGGCTCCAATACCGCAGTTCCAATCCAATATCGCAGCCCCAATACAAGTCAAAGGACTCCCCATGAAATTGCACACCCTCCTCACGACCGGCGCGGTGATCCTGTCGCTCGCGGCCGGCGGCGCGCTTGCGCAGACCGAAAAGGTCAAGAAGCAGGAAGAAATCAAGAAAGTCACCGCGACCTCGCTCGAGAAGTTCTACAAGGCCGACCCGAAGCTCAAGGAGGCGGTCGCCAAGGCGCCCGGCTACGCCGTGTTCACGACCTACGGCTTGAGCTTCCTCATCGGCGGCGCCGGCGGCAAAGGCCTCGCGCAGGACAACAAGACGAAGCAGGTGACCTACATGGACATGGCGCAGGCGAGCGCCGGCCTGCAGATCGGCGCCTCGGAGAGCGAGACGCTGATCATCTTCAAGAACGCCCAAGCCCTGCAGACTTTCATCGACAAGGGGTGGGAAGCGAGCGGCGGCGCCGTCGCTCAGGCGGGTGCGGGCGGCAAGTCGGCCGGGCCAGACGCCGGCGCTCAAGTGATCGCGGACGCCTCCTACTACACGCTCACAAAGAACGGGCTCCAGGCCGGCGTCGCGGTGGCCGGCACGAAGTACTGGAAGGACAAGGAGCTGAACTAGCGTCCTCCGGAAGTCGCATCGCAAAGGCCGCGCCTCCGGGCGCGGCTTTTTTTTCCGGCGGCGCGCTCGCGGGCGCATCCCGCTCGCGCCGGGCGCGTGCACCGCGCACCGGCCCGGTGCGCTGCGGCGCGCCGGAGCGCGGCGCAAGTCCCGCGTTTCGCGCCGGGGGCGAACATGGAACAATATCCATATGACGCAGCCCGGCACCGGCTACTCGCTCGAAGTCAATCCGCGCGTCCCGCGCCGTCTCGCGCGGCTCGAGGAGCTCGCGAACAACCTCTGGTACAGCTGGGACCGCGCGACGCGCGCGCTCTTCGACCGGCTGCACCCGGCGCTGTGGGAGGCGGTCGATCACAGTCCGAAGGCGCTGCTGAAGCGCATCGACGAGGACCGCCTCGTCGCCGCCGCCGACGATCCGGTGTTCCTCGCGAACTACAACCGGGTCCTGTCCGCGTACGACACCTATCACACCGAGCCGGTGCGCCGGAACGGCTCGGAATGGCTCCGCGCGACCGATTCGGTCGCGTACTTCTGCGCCGAGTTCGGCCTGCACGAGAGCCTGCCGATCTACTCCGGCGGCCTCGGCATCCTCGCCGGCGATCACTGCAAGGCCGCGAGCGACATGCGGCTGCCGTTCGTCGGCGTGGGCCTCCTGTACCGCCAGGGCTACTTCACGCAGGCGATCGACAGCGAGGGCGCGCAGCAGGCCGAGTATCACGATTCGGACTTCGACGACCTGCCGGTCGAGCCGGTCGCGGGCGAGTCCGGCACCGAGGTGCACGTCGAGGTCGCGCTCCCCGGGCGGACGGTCGCGGTCAAGGTGTGGCGGGTGCGCGCCGGCCACGTGCTGCTGTACCTGCTCGACACGGATCTCGCGGCCAACTCCGAGCACGACCGCGACATCGCGCACCGCCTATACGGCGGCGACCGCACGACGCGGATCGAGCAGGAGATCGTGCTCGGGGTGGGCGGCGTACGCGCGCTCGCCGCGGTCGGCGTGAAGCCGACCGTGTGGCACATCAACGAGGGCCACGCCGCGTTCCTGGTCCTGGAGCGCATCCGCGGCGTCATGCAGCAGGGGCTCGATTTCCACGCCGCCCTCGAGGCGGTCGCGGTGAACACCGTCTTCACCACCCACACGCCGGTGCCGGCGGGCCACGACCATTTCTCGGCCGACATGATCCGCGCGTACTTCGACGGGTTCTGCCGCGAGACCGGACTCGCCGCCGACGAGTTGCTCGCGCTCGGGCACGCCCCGGGCAGCCCGGAGTTCAACATGACCGCGCTCGCGGTGCACGGGTCGCGCTTCCACAACGGCGTGTCGCGCATCCACGGCGGCGTGTCGTCGCGCATGCTGCAGGACCTGTGGCCGCAGGTGCCGCCGGAGGAGAACCCGGTCGACTACGTCACCAACGGCGTGCACGTGCCGACGTTCGTCGCGCCGGAGTGGGCCGAGATCTTCGATCGCGCGCTCGGTTTCGGCTGGAGCCAGCGGATCGCCGACCGGGACCTCTGGGCGAACGTCTCGACGGTGCCCGACTCGGTCTTCTGGAGCGTCCGGCAGCAGCTCAAGGCCCACATGCTGCGGCTCCTCCGCGCGCGGCTGCGCGAGCAGCACTTCCGCAACCAGGGGAGCGAATCCCACCTCGAGCGCCTGCTGAAGCTCGCCGACCCGGACGATCCGAACGTGCTCACGATCGGCTTCGGGCGCCGGTTCGCGACGTACAAGCGCGCCGCGCTGCTGCTCGAGAACCTCGACGAGCTGCGGCAGACCGTGGGCGACCCGGAGCGGCCGGTGCTGTTCATCTTCGCCGGCAAGGCCCACCCCGCCGACGGACCGGGCCAGGAGCTGATCCGGCGCGTCGTCCAGATCGCGAAGCTGCCCGAGTTCGAAGGCCGGCTGCTGATGATCGAGGGCTACGACCTCGATCTCGCCCGCCGAATGGTCGCGGGCGTCGACGTGTGGCTGAACAACCCGGTGTACCCGCTCGAGGCCTCCGGCACCTCCGGCATCAAGGCGGGCATGAACGGCGTCCTGAACCTGTCGGTGCTCGACGGGTGGTGGGGCGAGGGCTACGAGGGCGACAACGGCTGGGCGATCAAGCCGGCGTCGGGTGCGCTGGGCGCCCAGCACCGGGACCGCGAGGAAGCGCAGACGCTCTACGAGCTGCTGCAGGACCACGTGATCCCGATGTACTACCGGCGCAACCACCAGGGCTACTCGGCGGAGTGGATCCGGATGGCGAAGCGCTCGATCGCGACCATCCTGCCGCGCTTCAACGCGACGCGCATGGTGCACGAGTACCTCGCCAAGTTCTACCTGCCGGCTTCGCAGCAGGGCCGGCGCTACGCCGAGAACGGCTACGCGCACGCCCGCGATGTCGCGGCGTGGAAGGCGCGCGTCCGCGCGGCCTGGCCGGGCGCGAAGCTGCGCCGGCTCGACCAGCCGCCGAAGCGGATCCGCTTCGGCGACGCCGTCCGGGTCGAGGTCGCCGCCAGCCTGAACGGGCTCGCGCCCGGCGACGTCGTCGTCGAGCTCCTGCTCTCGCGCGGCGTGGGCGAGCCCGAGGACAGCCGGCTGCGCTACGAGCTCGCCTTCGACGGCACGTGCACCGACGCCGGCGAGCACCGCTTCGTGCTCGAGCTCCAGCCGGAGCTCTGCGGCCGGCTCGACTACCGCATCCGCGCCTATCCCTGCCACGAGGCGCTCACGCACCCGTTCGAGCTCGGGCTGGCGGTCTGGGTCTAGCCGTCGCGACGGTGGCGCGCTCGTCATGAACCCCAAGGACGACGCCAGCCTCGGCGCCTCGCTCGCCGAGCGCCTCGCCTTCGAGCAGCTCCTCGCCGACCTCTCGGCGACCTTCGCCAACGTCCCCAGCGACCGCGTCATCGACGAGATCGAGCACGGGCTGGCGCGGCTGAACGCGTTCCTCGGCTTCGACCGCAGCACCTTCTGGGAATTCGCCGCCAATGGGGACCGGGTCGCGCTCTGCTCCGCCGTGGCGGCGGGGATCGCGCCCGTGCCGCGCGGTCCCGCCTCTCGCGAGGGCGGAAGCTTCCCGGGACGGCGCGACGTTCCGCCTGTTCTTCGAGCTGCGCGCGGGTGGCTACGGGGGTTCGACTTACGAGCTGACCTACGATCCCGCCAGCGATCGACTCAAGGGAACCTACTATCAAGCCGTGGCGAAGCAGAAGTTCGACGTCTCGTTCGCGCGGAAATGAGCAGGAGACACACCATGGAGAAGAAATGAAACTGAACGGATCCTCGCTCGGACGCCTCGCCGCGGGTGCCGCGCTCTGCGTCGGCGTGGCGTTGAGCGGAAGCGCACTCGCGCAAGCGCCGAGCTGCAAGGCGGACCTCGCGAAGTTCTGCCCGCAGGCGAAGCCGGGCGGCGGGCAGGTCGCCGCCTGCCTGAAGACGAACATGGCGCAGCTCTCGCCGTCCTGCAAGGCGCGGGCGGCCCAGATGCAGGAGCTCCTCAAGGAGGTGCACCAGGCGTGCGAGGAAGACATACACTTCCTGTGCGACGGCATCCAGCCGGGCGGCGGCCGGATCGCCGCGTGCCTGAAGCAGAGCGCGGGGGAAGTGTCGGCCGGCTGCAAGGCCCGCATCGCCGAGGCGCGGCAGCAGAAGTAACGGCGTTCCGGCAGACTGTGGCCCCGCATGAGCGCGGCCACTCGCCGTGACCGCGTTTCCGCCGGTGAACTCAAGGGAGAACAATGAAACCACGCGCATTCCTCACCGCGGCACTCGCGGGGCTGGCCCTGCTCACGCCGCTTCACGCCCGGGCGCAGGCGCCCGCCGAAGACAAGTGGACCTTCTCGCTCATGCCGTACCTGTGGCTGCCCAACTTCAGCGGCAAGTTCAACTACGGTCCGCCGCCCGCGAACGGGGCGACCGCCAACGTGAACGTCGACGCCGACACGATCCTGAGCGACCTCGACTTCGCGTTCATGATCGCGGGCGAAGCGCGCAAGGGCCGGTGGCTGATCGGCACCGACTTCATCTACCTCGACCTCTCGAGCGACAACAGCCAGGTCAAGAGCGTCGACTTCAATCCGGGTACGGGGCCGGTCAACGTCTCCACCAGCAACCTCAACGCCGGCACCCAGAGCTCGCTCAAGGGAACGGTGTGGACGTTGTTCGGCGGTTATGCGGCGGTGCAGGACCCGGGGCTGAGCCTGGACGTGATCGGGGGCTTTCGCACCCTGTGGCTGGATGCGAAGACCGACTGGCAGCTCAACGCGGCAGTGAACCTGCCCAACACCACGCTCAACTTCGCCCGCTCGGGGAGCGTGGAGAAGAGCGAGACCTTCTGGGCGGCGATCGTCGGGGCGAAGGGGCAGGTGAAGCTGGGGGCGAGCAACTGGTTCGTGCCCTACTACGTGGACCTGGGGGGCGCTTCGTCGCTGTTCACCTGGCAGGGGGTGGTGGGCGTGGGGTACAAGTTCCACTGGGGCGACGTGCGCCTGGACTACCGGTATCTCTACTACGACCAGAGCGGGGACAAGCTGGTCCAGGAGCTGACCGTGAAGGGCTTCGCGCTCGGCGCGAACTTCCGGTTCTGAGCGTCACTTCTGCCGGTCGCTTTCCACCAGCGACCGGTACAGCTCGGCGTAGCGCTGCGCACCGGCGCCCCACCCGAAGTCCCGCGCCATCCCGTTCCGTTGGAGCGCCCGCCACGTCGCGGGGTCGTGGTAGGCGGCGATCGCGCGCTCGACCGCCTCGGCGAGAGCGCCGGCGCGTCGGCTCGCGGAAGAGGAAGCCGGCCGCGGTCCCGCCGGCGAGGGTCGCCGGCGTGCAGTCGACGATCGAGTCGCACAAGCCCCCGGTCGCGTGCGCGATCGGCGGCGTGCCGTAGCGCTGGCTGTACATCTGGTTGAGCCCGCACGGCTCGAAGCGCGACGGCATCAGGAAGGCGTCCGCGCCGGCCTCGATCAGGTGCGCGAGCCGCTCGTCGAAGCCGATCCTGACCGCGACCTCGCGCGGGCGCGCGCGGGCGAGCGCCCGCAGCGCCTCCTCGAGCTCGTGCTCGCCCGAGCCGAGGACGGCGATCTGCGCCGGCGCCGCGACGATGCGCGCGGCGCTCGCCGCGATCAGGTCGCCGCCCTTCTGCTGGGTGAGCCGGCCGACGCAGCCGAAGAGCGGCACGCCGGGGTCCACGGGCAACCCGAGCTGCTCCTGCAATGCGAGCTTGTTGCCGCGCTTCACTTCCACGTGCGCGGCGTCGTAGCGGCTGCGCGATGAGCGGGTCGATCGCGGGGTTCCACACCGCGTCGTCGATGCCGTTGAGGATCCCGTGCAGGTCGCCGGCGCGCGCGGCGAGCAGGCCCTGCAGCCCGAACCCGAGCGGCTCGCGCTGGATCTCCTGCGCGTAGGTCGGGCTGACCGTCGTGATCGCATCGGCGTAGACGAGCCCCGCCTTGAGGAACGACAGGCGCCCGTAGAACTCGGCGCCGTCGACCGAGTAGGCGGCCGGCGGCAGCTCGACCGCGGCCGCGCTCGCGGGCGGGAAGAGCCCCTGGAACGCGAGGTTGTGGATGCACATGACGGTCGCCGCCCGGGTGCCGGCGGCGAAGCGCAGGTACGCCGGCGCGAGCGCCGTCTGCCAGTCGTTGCAGTGGAGCACCTGCGGCCGCCAGGCGAGCGGGCTCGACTCGCCCGCGAGCAGGGCGGCGACGCGTGCGAGCAGCGCGAAGCGCACGGCGTTGTCGGGCCAGTCGCCGCCCGACCCGGGGTCCTGGTAGAGGCCGCCGTCGCGGTCGTAGAGCGCCGGGCAGTCGACGAGCCACGCCGGCACGCCGCTCGGAAGTGGCGCCTCGAGCACCCGCGCCGCCGGCAGCCGCGCGCCCGCCGCGATGCTCGCGAGCTCGCGGCGATGCCCTGCGGTTGCCGCGAGCACCGGCCGGTAGGCGGGCAGCAGCACGCGCACGTCGAGCCCGCCGGCTTCCAGCGCGGCGGGAAGCGCCGCGCCGACGTCGCCGAGGCCACCGGTCTTGACCCAGGGGGCGCACTCGGGCGTGGCGAAGAGGACGCGCAGCCGGTCGGAGTCCATGGTGCGCAGGTAGGATAGCAGCCATGTCCCGGCGCCTCGTCCTGTGCGGCGACATCGGCGGCACCAAGACGCTGCTCGCGATCGCCGCGCTCGACGGCGATCGGCTCGACGTCGTGTTCGAGCGGCGCTACGCCGACCGCGACTTCGCCGCGTTCGCCGACCTCGTGCGGGCCTTCCGCGACGAGGCGCGCGCGAGCGTCGTGGGCGCGTGCCTCGGCGTCGCGGGCCCGATCGAGGGCCGGCGCGTAGCCGTCACGAACTTCCCCTGGGAGATCGACGCCGCTGCGCTCGAGGCGATCCTCGGCGCGCCGGTCGCGCTCGTGAACGACTTCGTGGCGGCGGCGCACGGCATCGACCTCCTCCCGCCCGACGACGTTGCGACGCTCCAGGCCGGAGAGCCGGAGCCGCGGGCGCCGCAGGTCGTGATCGGCGCGGGCACCGGGCTCGGGGTTGCCTACCGGGTGTGGCAGGGCGACCGTTATGCAGTGATCGGCGGCGAAGGCGGGCACGGCGGGTTTGCGCCGGCGAACGAGCGGCAGGCGAGCCTGTGGCGGGCGCTCCACGCCGGAGCTCGGGCGCGTGCGGGTCGAGCACGTCGTCTCCGGCCCGGGCTCGTGCGGATCCACGACTTCCTGCGGGACGGGCGCGGCGACCCGCGCTCGCCGGAAGAGATCGCCTCCAGCCCGGACCCGGTCGCCCGCGCGGCCGTCGACCTGTTTCTCGAGTGCTTCGGCGCCGTGGCGGGCGACCATGCGCTCGCGATCCTCGCCCGCGGCGGCGTCTTTCTCGCCGGCGGGATCGCACCGCG
>CAVXND010000085.1:0-31738 GCA_963762785.1 uncultured beta proteobacterium | reverse complement strand
CGCGTACCCGCGCGGCGTGCCGTACCCGGTCAGCGCGCTCGGCTCGCGGCGCGAGAGCGCCCGGAGGCCCGACTGCAGCATCTCCTCGTCGAGCCAGCTCTCGGGCAGGCAGCCCGAGCCGGCGAGGAGCACGTCCCGGTTGTCGTTTCCGGCATAGAGGTGGTGGAGGAGCCAGACGACGTCGATCCGGGTGGCCGCCGGCTCCCGCGGCTCGGGCGCGCGCCGGACCGGCTGCGGCCGCTCGCGGATGTAGAACCCCGAGCCGCGGCGCGACTCGAGGTAGCCCTGTGCGACGAGCCGGTCGTACGCCTCGACGACCGTGAACCGCGACACGCCGTTGTCCTCCGCGAAGCGGCGGATCGACGGCATGCGGGTGCCCGCGCGCAGCGCGCGCTCGTCGATCCGGGTGCGGAGAAACCCGGTGATCTGCTCGACGAGCGGCAACGGGGCGTCGTGCGAGAGCGGGCTGACGGTGACGCGTTGGAGGCCTGTCATGGTGGCTCAGCCGATACAGATGTCCGGCTTGCCTGCAAAAGTGTACATGTGGTGTACCGGAAGCGGCCGCTATTGTACAGGCCTGAGGCTCACGGAGCACCCTTTATGCGCGGCCTATTCCTGCTTCTCGCCGTCATTCTGGCCGGCTGCAAGCCGGCCCAGGTGACCCTCGCGCTCGACCCCGGGTTCTACCCCTCGGCCGTGGCGCACGACCCGATCAACGACCGCTTCTTCGTCGGGAGCCACGCGACCGGCGCCATCGCGATCGTCCGCCGCGACGGGCAGCTAGTGGCCACCGTCCGACCGGAGCAGGCGTCGCATCCGATCGTCCAACTCGCCTACGAGACTAGGGCTCGGCGATTGTGGGCGCTCACCCCGGACGCCGTCGAGGTGGTCGATGTGGCCGCCCTGCCGGTGCGCCGGACGGTGATCGGCGGCGCCGGGCCCGGCGGCCGCTTCGCTGACATCGTCACCGATGGCGGCGGGCGGGCGTACGTCCTCGACGCCGCAAACGGGCAGGTCGTCGCGGCCGAGCCAGGCCGGCGTGCCCTCCGTGTGATCGCCAGCCTTCCGGATGCCCCGGCTCCGGAGGCACCGCTCGCCGGGGGTGCGCTCGCGCTGCTGCCCGGCGGGTCCGCGCTCCTGGTCGCGCGCGGCGCCGACCTGTGGCGGGTCGAACTCGCCACGTCCGCGGTTCAGCCGGTCGCCCTCGCCGGGGGGCTCACCGACGTGTCCCAGCTCCTGGTCGTCGGGAGCGACGGTGCGGCGCACCACGTCGCCGCCTTCCGCGGGCGCGCGAACGAGATCGTGACGTTGCGCCTCGCATCCGACGGGCGCCGCGCAATCGTCGATGGCGGCACGCGCATGCGCTACGACACCCCGGTACACGGGGCCTTCGACGGCCGCGAGGTCGTCGTCCTCCTCGGCCGGCTCCGGCATCACCCGAGCCTCGGCGGCGACGGGCGTCCGAACCTGCCGCCTCGGCTCGCGACCTATTTCGCCGGCGGCCCGGCCGGGCCGCGCCTCGCCGCGGCGCCGCCGGCCGCCGGACCCGCGCTGGTACGCTGACACCTCGTCGGTTCACCGGAGGCACGGATGCCAGCGCGCCGCTTCAAGCAGGTCGACGTCTTCACCACCCGGCCGTTCTTCGGCAACCCGGTCGCGGTCGTCCTCGACGGCGACGGGCTCGAAACCGCGGCGATGCAGCGCATCGCGGCCTGGACGAACCTGTCGGAGACGACCTTCGTCCTGCGCCCGACCGCCCCCGGCGCGGACTACCGCCTGCGGATCTTCACGCCCCGCGCCGAGCTGCCGTTCGCCGGGCACCCGACGGTAGGCAGCGCGCACGCCGTGCTCGAGGCCGGGCTCGTCGCCGCCAGGCCGGAGCTGCGGCAGGAGTGCGGAGCGGGCGTGCTGCGCCTTGCCGTCGAGGGCACCGGCCGCGAGCGGCGGATCGCTGTCGAGGCGCCGCCCGCGGCGCTCGAACCTCTCCGCCGCCGATGCGGCTCGGCGAGGTCGAGCGGGCGCTCGGCGCGCCGCTTGCGCCCGGGCTCGACCGCACAGGTCGTCGCCATCGGGCCGCGCTGGCTCACGGTCATGCTCGCCGACGCGAGCTGCGGTCCGCGGGCTCGCACCGGACATGGCGCGCCGTCGCGGCGGTGAGCCGCCCGCTCGGCGCGACCGGCGTCACGGTGTTCGCGCCGCCGGGCTCGCGACCCCGACCACGACGTCGTGGTGAGAAGCTTCGCGCCCGGCGACGGCATCCCGGAGGATCCCGTCTGCGGCAGCGGCAACGCCGCGGTCGGCGCATGGCTCCAGCACGCCGGAATGGAAGTCGGTGCACGCGGCGGTCACGTCGCGAGCCAGGGCCGGGAGCTCGGCCGCGACGGCTACGTGAACGTCCGGCTCGACGCCGGCACACGCCGGGTCTGGATCGGCGGCGCCGCCGTCACCTGCGTCGACGGCGTGCTGCACGTCGACTAAACTTCGCGCCATGGAACACCAGGCGACGCGCGGCAGACTCGTGCCGGATGCGGAGCTGCGCCGCTTCGACGCGGTCGTGCCCACGCCGTTCGGCGGCGTCGGCATCCGCACCGAAGGGCTCGGCACCGAGGACGAATGCATCGCCGAAATCCTCTACCTGCCCGCCGGCGTTCCCCGGGTCGCCCCGAAGAACCGGCTGGCGCGCGAGGCGTGCGCGCAGATCGAGCGGTACCTCGCCGATCCGTCGCAGACGTTCGAGCTGCCGCTCAAGCCGGTCGGCACGCGCTACCAGCGCCGCGTCTGGGAGAAGATCGCCGAGATCCCCGCGGGCCGCGTCCGCAGCTACGGGGAGGTGGCGAAGGACATCCGCTCGGGCCCGCGCGCGGTCGGCCAGGCCTGCGGCGCGAACTACTTCCCGCTCGCGATCCCCTGCCACCGGGTCGTCGCCTCGGGCGGGATCGGCGGGTTTGCCCGCAACGACGACGGCTTCCACATTGCGATCAAGCGGTGGCTGCTCGCCCACGAGGGGATACGGCTCCCCGCTTGAGCCCGCCGGGCCGCCCCAAGGGCGAACCCCGAGCGCGTTTCGGGCGCGAGGGTAGTCCCATCGAGGAGCGCGACGCCGCGCTCCTCGACGAGTTCTGCGACCACCTCTGGCTCGAGGACGGGCTCGCGAAGAACACGCTCGAGTCCTACCGTCGCGACCTGCGGCTCTTCGGCACCTGGCTCGCCGGACAGGGCGGGGCGCTCGACGCCGCGAGCGAGGCCGACGTGCTCGGCTACTTCGCCCACTGCCATGCCCGCCGGCACCGGCCGCGCGCGAGCACGCAGGCGCGGCTCGCCTCCAGTCTCAAGCGCTTCTACCAGTTCCTCGTCCGCGAGCACCGGATCGCCGCCGACCCGACGCTCAAGCTCGAGCCGCCCAAGCGCCCGCCGCGCTTCCCGAAGACGCTCACCGAGGCGGACGTCGAGGCGCTGCTCGAGGTGCCCGACGTCGGAACGCCAAGCGGCCTGCGCGACCGCGCGATGCTCGAGCTCCTCTATGCGACCGGGCTGCGGGTCTCCGAGCTCGTCCGGCTCAAGCCGGGCGAGGTGAGCCTCGACATGGGCGTCGTGCGCGTCTTCGGCAAGGGCGCGAAGGAGCGGCTCGTGCCGCTCGGCGAGGAGGCGGCCGCGTGGCTCGTGCGGTACCAGCGGGAAGCGCGCGGCGTCCTCCTGAAGGGCCGTGCCGCCGAGGCGGTGTTCGTCACCCCGCGGGGCGCCGGGATGACGCGGCAGGCCTTCTGGCAACTCATCAAGCGGCACGGCGCACGCGCGATCCCGGGCAAGGCGCTGTCCCCGCACACGCTCCGGCACGCGTTCGCCACCCACCTCCTGAACCACGGCGCGGATCTCCGCGTGGTCCAGCTCCTCCTCGGCCACGCCGACATCTCCACGACGCAGATCTACACCCACGTGGCGCGCGAACGGCTCAAGGCGCTGCACGCGAAGCATCACCCGCGGGGCTGAGCGCGTGGCGAAGGGCGCGC
The DNA here is from genome assembly GCA_963762785.1 of uncultured beta proteobacterium. Lineage (GTDB taxonomy): Bacteria > Pseudomonadota > Gammaproteobacteria > Burkholderiales > SG8-39 > DATEDA01. Next base: position 27,731 of record CAVXND010000085.1, on the reverse strand, counting down.
GTGTCTCCGAAACGCCGGCGACGGCTTTCCTCAAGCAGCATCGCGTCGCCTACACCGAGCACCTGTTCGAGTACGTCGAGCACGGCGGCGCGCGTGCGGGCGCCGAGGCGCTCGGGCTCGACGAGCGCGCGGTGGTGAAGACGCTGGTCATGGAGGACGAGGCGAAGCGCCCGCTCGTCGTGCTGATGCACGGCGACCGCACGGTGTCGACCAAGAACCTCGCGCGCCAGATCGGCGTGAAGCGCGTCGAGCCGTGCGCGCCCGAGGTGGCGCAGCGGCACTCCGGCTACCAGATCGGCGGCACTTCGCCGTTCGCGACGCGTAAGGCGATGCCGGTGTTTCTGGAGAAGACCGTGCTCGACCTGCCGCAGATCTACGTCAACGGCGGGCGGCGGGGCTATCTCCTCGGCATCGATCCGCGCGAGCTCGTGCGCGTGCTCGCGCCGAAGCTCGTCGAGGTGGGGCTGGAGGATTGACGAGCGCGCGCGGGCTTCACTCGCGCGAGCGCTCGATCGTGACGCCGACCCGCCCGACGTCCTTGAGGATGCCGAGCTTCGCGATGCTGACCCGCACCCGCGGCGCGCCGAACTCCTCGAGCACCAGGTCGGCGACGAACGCTGCGAGCTCCTCGACCAGCCCGAAGCGTCGAGTGTCGAGCTCCTCGCGGATGCGGCCGACGAGCACCGCGTAGTCGATCGTGTCGGCGACCTTGCCGCTGGCGAACATGCGGTCGTTCGGCAGCGCGATCTCGAGGTCGAGCGCGATCGGCTGCGTCGTGCCGCGCTCGCGCTTGTAGATGCCGACCTTGGCCTCGAGCCGGACGTCGCGGAGGAAGAGCTGGTTCATCGGGAGTGGTGAGAGCGTGAGGTAAACTTCCGCGCGATGGCGACGGCGGCTTTCATTCTAATCGGTTACCTGATCGGCTCGCTCTCGTTCGCGGTGATCGTGAGCAAGGCGTTCGGGCTGCCCGATCCGCACAGCTACGGCTCGGGGAATCCGGGCGCGACGAACGTGCTGCGCACCGGCAACAGGCTCGCCGCCGTCCTCACGCTCCTCGGCGACGGGCTGAAGGGCTGGTTCGCGGTGTTCCTCGCGCAGCGGCTCGCATGGCGCTTCGGCGTCGACGACACCGGGATCGCCGCCGTGGCGCTCGCAGTGTTCGTCGGGCATCTCTTTCCGGTGTTCTTCCGCTTCAAGGGCGGCAAGGGCGTGGCGACGGCCGCCGGCGTGCTGTTCGCGATCGACTGGCGCATCGGCCTCGGCACCCTCGTCACCTGGCTCGTGATCGCGTTCTTCTTCCGCTACTCGTCGCTCGCGGCGCTCGTCGCCGCGGCGTTCGCCCCGTTCGCGACTGCGCTCGTGCTCGGCTTCAACCTCTACGCCGCGGCCGTGCTCGCGATCTCGGCGCTCCTCGTCTGGCGGCACGCCGACAACATCCGCAAGCTCTTCGCCGGCACCGAGAGCCGGATCGGGGAGAAGAAGGCGCCTGCCGCCGAGGCCTAGGCAGGCGGAAGGTCCGCGAGCTCCCACCGCGGCCGCACCGTGAACGCGTAACCGCGTGCGCCGGCGCCCGGTGCGCTCAGGCGCAGCGCGCCCGCGAGCGCGATCATCGCGCCGTTGTCGGTGCAGAGATCGAGCTCCGGGTAGAACGTCTCGAACCCGTCGGCGCGCGCCGCCGCGTCGAGCCGCTCGCGCAGGCGCCGGTTCGCGCCGACGCCGCCGGCGACCACGAGGCGGCGCTCGCCGGTCGCCGTGAGCGCCGCGCGGCACTTCGCGACCAGCACGTCGACGATCGCCTCCTGGAACTCTGCCGCGAGATCTGCGCGCGCCGCGTCGTCGAGGGCGCGGCCCCGCGTGGAGTCGTCGAGGGCGCGGCCCCGCGCCAAGGTCGCGACCGCGGTCTTGAGCCCCGAGAAGCTGAAGTCGAGATCGCCGCTCGCGATGACCGGCCGCGGCAGCTTGAAGCGGCCGGGGCGCCCGCGGTCGGCGAGCGCGGCGAGCGCGGGTCCGCCGGGGTAGCCGAGGCCGAGGAGCTGCGCCGTCTTGTCGAACGCCTCGCCGGCGGCGTCGTCCGCCGTCTCGCCGAGGAGCGCGTAGGCGCCGACGCCCTCGACCCGCATCAGCTGCGTGTGCCCGCCGGACACGAGGAGCGCGACGAACGGAAACGCGGGCGGACGCGCCGAGAGCAGCGGCGAGAGGAGATGGCCCTCGAGGTGATGGATGCCGATCGCCGGCACGCCGAGCCCGTACGCGAGCGACGCGGCGATGCTCGCGCCGACGAGCAGCGCGCCGGCGAGGCCCGGACCCTCGGTGTAGGCGACCGCGTCGAGGTCCTCGAGCGTCACTCCGGCGCGCGCGAGCACGCGCTCGACGAGCGGCAGCGTGCGCCGGATGTGGTCGCGCGAAGCGAGCTCGGGCACGACGCCGCCGTAGTCGGCGTGCATCGCCGCCTGAGTGTGCACCTCCTGGGCGAGGAGGCCGCGCACGGTGTCGTACACCGCCACGCCGGTCTCGTCGCAGGAGGTTTCGATCCCGAGCACGAGCATCCCCCGAGCGTAGCCGATCTCGCCCGGCGGGACTAACATCGGCATCGCGCCATGCGCCTCCTCATCGTCGAAGACGACGCGATGCTCGCCGACGGGCTCGCCCGCAGCCTGCGGCAGGCGGGCTACGCCGTCGACTGGGTCGACAGCGCCGAGCGCGCGCAGCTCGCCGTCGAGCACGAGACCTTCGACCTCGTCGTGCTCGACGTCGGCCTGCCCGGCATCGACGGCTTCGAGCTGCTGCGCCGCCTGCGGCGGGCCGAGGAGTACGTACCGGTGATCGTGGTGACCGCTCGCGATGCGGTGAGCGACCGCGTGCGCGGGCTCGACCTGGGCGCCGACGACTACCTCGTGAAGCCGTTCGCCTTCGAGGAGCTCGAGGCGCGGGTGCGCGCGCTGATCCGCCGCGGCCGGACGCCCACCACGCCGCGGATCGCCCACGGGCCGCTCGTGCTCGACCTGGTCGCGCGCGACGCGCGGGTGGCGGGCGAGCCGCTCGAGCTCACCGCGCGCGAGTGGGCGCTGATGGAGCTCTTCGTGACCCAGCCCGGCGTCGCGCTGTCCAAGGAGCGCATCGTGCAGTCGCTGTCGAGCTGGGACGAGAAGCTCTCGCACAACGCGATCGAGGTGTACGTGTCGCGGCTGCGCACCAAGCTCGAGCCCGCGGGGGTCATCATCCGCACCGTGCGCGGGTTCGGGTATCTCCTCGAGACGCCGCGTGAAGGCTGAGCGCCGCATCCGCACGCTGCTCCTCGGCTGGCTGCTCGTGCCGCTCGCCCTCGTGCTTGCCACGAGCGCGGTTGCGAGCTACACGACGGCGCTGCGGATCGCGACCGAGGCCTACGACCGTGCCCTGCTCGACCCGGCGCTCGCGATCGCGCAGCGCCTGTCGGCGGCGGACGGCGCGGTCGAGCTCGATCTCTCCCCGGCGGCGCTCGACGCGCTGCGCGTCGACTCGGTCGATCGCGTCTACTTCGCGGTCACCTCGCGCGGGCGGCTCGTCGCCGGGCAGGCGGACGTGCCGGCGCCGCCGGAGGAACCGGCGGAAGGCGCGCCGGTGTTCTACGACGGCGCGGTGCGCGGCGAGCCGGTCCGGCTGGCGGCGATGGCCGCGCCCTTCGCCGAAGGGCCGGCGCTCATCGTGGTCGCCGAAACCCTGGTCAAGCGCGAGCGGATGGTCCGCCAGCTCCTCGCCTCGAGCGCGCTGCCCGAGCTCGCGTTCTTCATCGTCGCGCTTGCGGTCGTGTGGTACGGGGTCGGGCGCGGACTTGCCCCGCTCGAGGACCTGCGCGCGGAGCTCGCCGGGCGCGCGCCGCGCGACCTGCGCCCGGTCGCGGAGGACCGGGCCCCGGTCGAGGTGCGGCCGCTCGTGCAGGCGCTGAACGACCTGCTGCGCCGGCTCGGCGAGTCGATCGACGCGCAGCAGCGGTTCGTTGCCGATGCCGCGCACCAGCTGCGCACGCCGCTCGCCGCGCTCCAGGCGCAAGTCGACGCCGCGCGCCGCGAGCCGATGCCGCCCGAGCTCGCCGCGACCGTGGACAGTCTCCACGCGGCGGCGCGCCGGGCGGCGCACCTCTCCCAGCAGCTCCTTACGCTCGCCGCGGTCGAGCCCGCGGCCGAGCGCCCGTTCGCGCCCGAGCCGACCGATCTCGCCGCGGTCACGCAGGCGCGCGTCGGGGACTGGGTGGCGCGCGCCGACACGAAGGCGATCGACCTCGGGTTCGATCTCGAGACGGCGCCGGTCGCGGGCGAGCCCGGCCTGCTCGGCGAGCTCGCGGCGAACCTGGTCGAGAACGCGCTCCACTACACGCCGCGCGGCGGCGAGGTGACGCTGCGCACCGGCCGCCGCAACGGCTGCGCGTTCCTCGAGGTCGAGGACAATGGCCCGGGCATCCCGGCCGCCGAGCGCGAGCGCGTGTTCGAGCGCTTTCACCGCGTGAAGGGGACCTCCGGCGAAGGCACCGGGCTCGGGCTCGCGATCGTGCGCGAGATCGCCCACCGCCATGGCGCCAGCGTCGAGCTCGGCGCGCCCTCTTCCCGGGCCGGCACCGTGATCGCCGTCTCGTTCCCGGCCCGCCCGGACCGGGGGTAGCCCTGCCGTTCAGGAATTCGTCAGGTTCGGGGCCCTAGCATCACGGGCTTCCCGTCCGGGTGACCGCTAGGCGTCGCCTCCTTGCCGGCGGGGCATCGCCAAACCTCCGCCATGCACCGTTCACGATTGCCGTCGCGCTGTTCGCCTTCTCGATACGCGTCTGCCGGGTGCGGGAAGGACGTCGCGCCGGCCGCGGCGGCGAAGCCCGGCGCGGTGCCGGATTCGGCCGCGAAGGCCGTGCCGGTGCGGCCCGAGCAGCGGCAGTTCCTCACGATCGAGGCGGTCGGCACCGGCAAGGCCGCGGACGTGCTCGCACTGCCGGGGCGCGTGACGTTCCGTCCCCAGGCGCAGTCGGCGGTCGGCGCGCACGGCGGCGGGCCGCGTGGCCGCGGTGCTGGTTCGTGCCGGGGAAGCGGTCAAGGCCGGCGCGCCGCTGCTCGCGATCGACAGCGCCGACGCGGCCGCCGCGCGCGCCACGCTGGACCAGGCGGCCACCCGGCTCGCCACTGCCGAGAGCGTCTTCCGGCGCAACGTCGAGATGACCGAGCGGGGCGTCGGGCTGCAGGTCGAGCGCCAGGAAGCCGAGTCGCGGCTGAAGGAAGCGCGCGCCGAGCACGAACGGGCGCGGTCGGCGGTGAACCTGATCGGGGGCGGCCAGGGCAGCCGGATCACGGTCAAGGCGCCCGCCGACGGCGTGGTCGTGGCCGTGCGCGTGGCGGTCGGCGCGACGGTCGCGCCCGGCGGCGAAGCGCTGCTCGAGCTCGGCGACCCGTCCCGCCTGCAGGTGGTCGCGCAGGTGCCCGAGAGCGACCTCGCCCGCGTCGCCGTCGGCCAGGAAGCCGAGGTGGAGCTGCCGGCGATCGCCGCGCGCGTCCCGGCGCGGGTCGAGAACTTCAGCCCGCGCGTGGATGCGGACTCGCGGCGCACCGAGGTGTATCTCGCGCTCGCGAAGCCGGTCGGCGGCCTGCGGGCCGGCATGCTCGTCCAGGTCTCCCTGCGCGTGGGCGCGGGGGCGGGCGTCGCGGTCCCGGTCACGGCGGTGCTCATCAAGGACGGCAAGCGCCGCGTGGTCTACGTGGAGCGGCCCGACGGCACCTTCGAGGCGCGCGAGGTGAAGACGGGCTACAGCCGCGACGGCCAGGTCGGGATCCTCGAGGGGCTCGCCCCCGGCGATCGGGTCGTGGTGCGCGGCGCCCTGCTGCTCGACACGCAGGCCGAGCAGCTGCTCTGACGCCGCCGTGCTGCGCCTCCTCATCGAGACCTGCGTTCACCGCCGCGTGGCGGTCCTGTTCGCCACCCTCGTCGTGGCCGCCTTCGGGTTGCGCGCCTACTTCGACACGCCGATCGAGGCGTACCCCGACGTCACCAACACCCAGGTCACGGTCATCACCCAGCTCCCCGGCAATGCGCCGGAGGAGATCGAGCGGCGCGTCACGGTGCCGCTCGAGCGCGAGCTGAACGGCACGCCGGGGATGACCCTGATGCGGAGCGAAAGCCTGTTCGGGCTGTCGCTGATCACGCTCACCTTCTCCGACGACACCGCGAGCTTTCCCGCGCGCACGATCGTCCTGCAGCGGATCGGCGCCGCGTCCCTGCCGCCCGGCGCGACGCCCGAGCTCGCGCCCGAAGCGACGCCGCTCGGCGAGGTGTACCAGTTCCGGCATGTCGAGCGACCGTCACGACCTCTACCAGCTGCGCGTCGGAGATGCAGTGGAACGTCGTGCGCGTGCTGCGCCAGGTGCCGGGCGTGGCCGACTCGTGCCCTTCGGCGGCTACCTCAAGGAAATGCACGTCCAGGCCGACGCGGCGCGCCTCTTCGCGCTCGGGCTCACGCTCGCGCGATCTCGAGCAGGCGATCGCGAAGTCGAACGTCAACGTCGGCGGCGGCTTCCTGCGGCACGGCGACCAGGAGCTCACGGTGCGCGGCATCGGCTACCTCGAGACGCCCGAGGACATCAAGCGCATCGTGCTGAAGTCGAAGGACGGCACCCCGGTCAACGTCGGCGACGTGGCGACCGTGGTGCAGTCCTACACGCCGCGGCGCGGCGCGGTGGGCGTCGGCCTCGAGAAGGAGGGCATCGAGAGCTTCATCTGGATGCGGCGCGGCCAGAATCCCTCGCGCGTGCTGGAGGGCATCCACGTCGAAGGTGCGCGAGCTGAACGAGACGATCCTGCCGAAGGGCATGCAGATCGAGGTGTTCTACGACCGCAGCGACCTCGTCGGCAAGACGCTGAACACGGTCCACAAGAACCTGCTCAGCGGCTTCGTCCTGGTGGTCGGCGTGATCTGGCTGTTCCTGCGCAGCCTCGTGGGCTCGCTGATCGTGTCCGCGGTGATCCCGCTGTCGCTGCTCGTCGCCTTCCTCGGCCTGCACGTGCTCGGCCTGCCGGCCAACCTGATCTCGATGGGCGCCATCGACTTCGGCATCCTGGTCGACGGCGCCGTGGTGCTGGTGGAGAACGTCATCCACGCCCTGCGCCACGAGCACCCGCCCGACCGGCGCGGGGTGCTGCGGCTCGTGGTGCGCGCGGCGGTCGACGTGGGGCGGCCGACGCTCTACGCCATGCTGATCATCATCGCCGCGCTGGTGCCGGTGTTCACGCTGCAGTCGGTCGAGGGGCGCATCTTCCGGCCGCTCGCGCTCACCTACTCGTTCGCGCTGGTCGGCGCGCTGGTGTTCGCGCTCACGCTGGTGCCCGCCCTGTGCGCGATGCTGTTCCGCCCGCGACACGCCCGGCTCGCGGAGCCGGCCTGGGTCGAGCGCGGTCGCGCGGCGTACCGGCGCTCGCTCGCCTGGGCGCTCGAGCGCCGCGTCACGGTGATCGCGGCGCGTTCCTCCTGCTGCCCCTCGGCCTGCTCACCGTCCCCCATCTCGGCACCGAGTTCCTGCCCGAGCTCGACGAAGGCGACATCCAGCTCTTCGTCGAGATGCCGCCGAGCATCGCGCTCGAGAAGGGGCAGGACATCCTGCTCGAGGTGCGCCGGCGCATCCTCGCGTTCCCCGAGGTCCGCAAGACCATGAGCGAGCAGGGCCGCCCGGAGGACGGCACCGACAACGAGAGCGTCAACATGAGCGAGACGTTCATCCGCCTGAAGCCGGTGCGCGAGTGGCGCCCGGGCTACGACAAGAAGCGCCTGATCGACGAGATGCGCGAGCTCGCTGACCGAGATCCCGGGCGTGCGCTACAACTTCTCGCAGCCGATGAAGGACAACGTCGAGGAGGCCGTCAGCGGCGTGCGCGGCAAGGTGGTGCTGAAGGTGTTCGGCACCGATCTCGGCCGGATGCGCGACCACGCTGCAGGAGGCCAAGGAAGCGCTGAAGGCCGTGCCGGGCATCGTGGACCTCGACCTCTACCGCGACGTCACCACGCCGCAGCTGCAGGTGCGCTTCGACCGCCAGGCGCTCGCGCGCGCCGGCGTCGCGATGGAGGACGCGCAGCGCACCCTCGAGACGGCGCTCGCCGGAAGAGTCGCGACCACGATGTGGGAGGGCGAGCGGCCGGTGCCGGTGCGGCTGATCCTGCCGCCGGCGACCCGCGACGACGCCGAGAAGGTCGGCGCGGTCACGGTCCCGTCCGAGTCGGGCGCGCGCGTCCCGCTGCGCGATCTCGCCGACATCCGGGTGGCGAACGGCCTCGCATCGATCAACCGGGAGGGCAACGCCCGCTATCTCGCGCTGAAGTTCAACGTCGAGGGGCGCGACATGGGGTCGGTGGTCAACGACGCCATCGCGACCGTGAGCCGCAGCGTGAAGCCGCCCGAAGGCGAGTACCTCGTGTGGGGCGGCGAGTTCGAGAACCAGCAGCGCGCGATCGCCCGGCTCAAGCTGATCGTGCCGCTGGCGGTGCTGGCCGTGCTCGGCCTCCTCTATGCGGCCATGAACTCGGGGCGGAGCGCGCTCGCCATCCTGCTGACCGTCCCGTTCTCGCTCACCGGCGGCACCTTTGCGCTGCTCGTGGCCGGCGTGCCGCTCTCGGTGAGCGCGGCGGTCGGCTTCATCGCGCTGCTCGGGCAGGCCTCGCTGATGGGGCTGCTCGTGCTGAGTGCGGCCGAAGCGCGGCGGCGCAACGGCGAGGCGCTGCGGCCGGCGCTCGTCGAGGGCGCGGCCGAGCGGGTCCGGGCGGTGCTGATGGCCTCGCTCCTCGCCCTCGTCGGGCTGCTGCCGATGGCGGTGGCCACCGGCGTGGGCAGCGAGACCCAGCGGCCGTTCGCCCTGGTGGTCGTCGGCGGCATGCTCACGACGCTGGTGATCGCCCTGTGGATGCTGCCCGTCGTGTACAGCTACATCAGCCCGCAGCGCTTCGCGACGCCGGAGGAGGAAGACGAGCAGATCGAGGAACCGCCGGCGATCCCCGGCGGGCCATGATGCGATCCGGGCTGCGCGCTCGTCACGCCGGAGGGTGCTACGCATGATGTCATCGGTTCGCCTCGCCATCCTTCTCGCCGCCTGTCTGGCCGGCTCGCGCCGGCCGCGCCCAGGAGCGCGCCGCGCCGCCGGAGGTCGTCGACCTGCCCACGGTGCTGCGGCTCGCGCGTGACGCGAGCCCGCGCCTTGCGGTCGAGCGCCAGGCGGTCGCCGGGGCGCGAGGCGGGGCGGATCGCGGCGGAGGCCTATCCGAACCCGACGCTGAGCTTCGGCCAGTTCCGGCCGAGCGGCGGGCAGTCGGGGACGCTCTTCGACGGCAACCGCCAGTCGCAGGCCAACCTGGAGGTGCCGGTGCTCATCGCCGGCCAGCGCGGCGCGCGCATCGAGCGCGCCGACCTCGAGATCGAGGCGGCGCGCGCGCGCGTCGCCTCCGGCGCGAGCTCGCTCGGCGCGGAGGCCGGGGCCGCCTACGTGGCCCTGCTCGCGGCGCAGGAGAAGGTCGCCCTGCTGACCGCCGCGAACGAGGAGCTCGTCCGGCTGCGCAACATCGTCGCGGGGCGGGAAGCGAGCGGCATGGCGAGCCGGTACGACGTCGCCCGCCTCGATGTGGAGCTCGGCGGCGCGCGCGCCAGGCTGGAGGACGCGAAGGCCGAGGTCTCGGACCGCGCCGGCAACCTGGCGGCGTTGCTGGGGTTGCGCGACTGGTGGCCCAGGGCAAGCGGCAGTCTGAACGCTCTCGATCTGGGCGCCGACGCGCTCGCCAAGCCCCGCGACCGCGCCACGACGAGTCCGGCGACGGTGGCCGCGGCGCGCGAGGAGACCGCGGCGAAGAGCGCGATCGAGGTCGCGAAGCGGGAGCGCTGGCCGACGCCGTCCGTGATCGCCGGCCGCACCTGGACGAACGATCCCTACGGCGGGGCGAACTACCTCGGCCTGAGCGTGGAGATTCCGATCCTCGACACGCGGCGCGGGCCGCTCGCAAAGGCCGAGGCCGACGCGATCACCGCGACGCTCCGCCGCGAGCTCGCCCAGGCGGAGGTGGGCGCGAACCTCGAGCGCCTCGCCAACGTGATCGCCGTCCGCCAGTCCGCGCTGCAGCGCTTCGACCAGGAAGCCGCCGTGCGCCTGCCGGCGCTGCAGCAGATGGCGGAGGACGCGTACCGGCTGGGGCGCGGCTCGATCCTCGAGCTGCTCGACTCGACGCGCTCGCGCTACGAGTTGCAGCAGGCGCGCATCGAGCTCATGGCGGCGCTCTACGCGGCGCAGCTGCGCTACCTCGCCACGAGCGGCGATCTCGACGCGCGCTTCGGCATCGGTTCACCGGACACGGGCGGCAGCCGCTGACCGGCGCGAGGAGCCTCGGCGTGAACAGAAGCCTGCCCGCGTCAGGTTTTTGTCAGGGCTGCGGGGTTACAGTGCAATCGCTTCCTCTCAACTGGTCGAAACTCCTTGATGGCCCGTACTCCGGGCCATTTCTTTTTGGACCGGGCGCGCGCTTCGCACCCTTGCGCGCCCTGTTTAACGGCTCTTTCGCAAGCTCCCCACCAGGGATTCCGCCAAGGCCCGGGTGAAGTTGGCCTGCGCGGCGGGTGCGTTGCCCGCAACCCCCTGATTCGGCTATACTCCCGCGCCTTCCTGTTCCGGAGTTGCAATGCCGACCGTTCGCGTCAAGGAAAACGAGCCCTTCGAGGTGGCCCTGCGCCGCTTCAAGCGCACCGTCGAGAAGACGGGCCTCCTCACCGAGCTCCGCGCCCGGGAGTACTACGAGAAGCCGACCCAGGAGCGGAAACGCAAGCTCGCCGCGGCGATCAAGCGTCACTTCAAGCGGCTCCGCAGCCAGATGCTCCCGCCGAAGCTCTATTAGGATTCAAGCCGAACCCGATCGAAGCGCCGGACGCCCCCGCGTACCGGCGCTTTGCGTTTCTTGAACCGCCGGCGTTCCCGCCATGACCCTCAAGGCCCGCATCACCGACGACATGAAGACCGCCATGAAGGCGAAGGACGCGCAGCGCCTCGGCGCGGTGCGTCTCGCGCTGGCGGCGATCAAGCAGCGCGAGGTCGACGAGCGCAAGGAGCTCTCCGACGCCGACGTGCTCGCGGTGCTCGAGAAGATGATCAAGCAGCGCCGCGACTCGATCCAGCAGTACACCGCCGGCAACCGCAAGGATCTCGCCGACCAGGAGCAGTTCGAGATCGACGTGCTCGCCGCCTACCTGCCGCAGCAGGCGACCGAAGCGGAGGTCGACGCGGTGATCGCCGAAGCGATCGCCGCCACCGGCGCCAAGGGCGTCGCCGACATGGGGAAGGTCATGGGGCAGGTGAAGGCGAAGCTCGCCGGCCGCGCCGACATGGGGCAGGTTTCGGCGCGGGTGAAAGCGCGGCTGGGCTAGCGTGCCTCGCCGGCCCCTTTCGGGGCCGGATTTCGTAGATCGGTACGTGACGCCACCTCGGGGCGACACGGAAGAGCTCGTCCGAAATCGCGAAGGGGGCTGTGGCCCCACTTCGTTGAAGCTGCCGCGCTGGTCGCCCGCTCCGTAGATGCTCGGCGCCCAGTCGCTCAGGTTCGCCGGATCCGCGTAGTCGAAGATGTCGTCGGTGTACTTGCCGCCGCTGCCGGGCGGTCGCGCTCCGGTCGCGTTCGCCGGCTTGTTCAGCAGACCGAACGTCGCGATCGCGCCGGCGATGCCTGCCTTGCCGACCACGTCGAGGAACTCGCGCCGGTCGAGCTTCGCCTGCTGGGAGAGAAAATTGAGGAACAGACCCTGGATTCATCACAGCCTCCCTTCGTGTTGACTTCGCTATCTGGGTGAGCTGCCGCGGCGCGGCGGAAGGCGTCGAGCTTCGACTTCTGCCGCGTGCCGGAGATCATGCGCCCGCGGTTTTCGGCGCGTCAAGCGCGAACGGACCGCGTACCGGCCGGGCGCGGTCGCGAACCGGACGGCTCCGGGCTTGCCCGACCGCGAGCGACCGCCTTGGGCAGATGCCGTCGCGCCCGTTTGCGTAATCTGCGAAAATCGGCTATAACCAATACCAATAAAGGAGCGGGCGCTGGGAACCACCGCCCGCTTCGTCGTAGAAGGCCCGCGGAAAAAATCGGGCCAGCTGGATGTTCCGCCAGAGGAGCGATCGGAACGGTTCTTGCAGGGAATCGTGCCCGGAATGCGGCGTTCCGCGACTGACGAGTGATCCCGGACTCCTTCAAGCAGGATCTTCTCAACCGCGTCGACATCGTCGACGTCATCTCGGGCCGGGTGCAGCTCCGCAAGAGCGGCGCCAACTGGGTCGGGCTGTGCCCGTTCCACGGCGAGAAGACGCCGTCCTTCACGGTGAGCCAGACGAAGCAGTTCTATCACTGCTTCGGCTGCGGCGTGCACGGCAACGCGATCGGCTTCCTGATGGAGTACGGCGGCCTCGGCTACATCGAGGCGCTGAAGGAGCTCGCCGAGGGCGTCGGTCTCAAGCTGCCCGAGTTCAGCGGCGGCGAGCGCAAGGCGCGGCCCGCCGAAGAAGGCCCGGACCTCTACGAGCTCCTCGCACAGGCGGCGCGCCACTTCCGCGAGAGCCTGAAGGGCTCGCAGCGCGCGATCGACTACCTCAAGGGCCGCGGCCTCACCGGCAAGACCGCCGCGCGCTTCGGCATCGGTTACGCGCCGGCCGGATGGCAGAGCCTCGCTGCGGTCTTTCCGCGCTACGAGGACAAGGCGCTCGTCGAGTGCGGCCTGGTGATCGAGAACGAGGGCAAGCGCTACGACCGCTTCCGCGACCGCGTGATGTTTCCGATCCTCAACCAGCGCGGCATCGTGATCGGCTTCGGCGGCCGCGTGCTCGAGGGGGACGACGGCCCCGCTACGGGGGAAGGGAAGGGGGCCCCCGGCCCGAAATACCTGAACTCGCCCGAGACGCCGGTGTTCGAGAAGGGCCGCGAGCTCTACGGCCTGTCGCAGGCGCGCGACGCCGTCCGCGGCTCGGCCCGGGTGATCGTGGTGGAGGGCTACATGGACGTCGTGATGCTCGCCGAGCACGGCGTCGAGAACGCGGTCGCGACGCTCGGCACGGCGACGACGCCGGTGCACGTGCAGAAGCTCCTGCGCCAGGCCGAGGAGGTCGTGTTCTGCTTCGACGGCGACGCCGCCGGCCGGCGCGCGGCGTGGCATGCCCTCGAGGTGAGCCTGGAGGCGCTCTCCGACCGCAAGACCGTCCGCTTCCTCTTCCTTCCGCCCGAGCACGACCCCGACAGCTTCGTCCGCGCGCACGGCCGCGAGGCGTTCGAGCGCGAGGTGAAGCAGTCGCAGCCGCTCTCGGCGTTCCTGCTCGGGACGCTCACCGCCCGCGTCGACCTCTCGACGCTCGAAGGCCGCTCGCGCCTGATCGCCGATGCGAAGCCGCTGGTGAAGCGCATTGCGGCACCGGCGCTCCGCGTCCAGCTCGTGAAGGCGCTCGCCGAAAGCGCGTCGATGGCGCCGATCGAGGCGGCGCGGCTGCTCGAGGTGCGCGACGGAGCGATCACCAACTGGGGGCGCCCGGCGCCGCCGCGGGCGGACCGGACCGCGCTCGCGATCGACGGCCGGGTCGAGCGCGAGCTGACCGCCTGCCTGCTCGCCGCGCCGGAGCTTGCGACGGACCTCGACTTCGGCTGCCTCGACACGACGCGGTCCGAGGCGAGCACCCTCGGGGAGCTCGCGACCTTCCTCCAGCGCGAGCCCGAGGTCCGGAACGTCGCCGGCGTCCTCGAGGCGTTCCGGGATACGGAACACGAGCGGAACCTCGCGGCCGCCGAGCGCGTCTTACTCGAGATGCAACTGGACCCCGACGCGGCCGCCGCGGTCTTCCGGGACGCTCAAGCTAACCTTCTGAATCGCCTTAGGAAAGCTCGTCACTCAGCGCTCGCCGAACGGGTCCGGGCAGGCACCGCGACCGATGCGGAGCGCACGGAGTACGTGCAGCTCTCCGGTGCGCGCACGGCGTTGAATTCGCGTCCCGAACCCTCACCTAACTCGCTATAATTTCCGGCTTTTTTCGGCACCCCCCACCCTCCCGCCTCCCGAGGAACGACCATGGCAAAGAAACAAGCGGCGAAAGCGCGCGATAACGAGAAGGCGAAGCGCAAGGCGGCCGCGAAATCGCGGCCGGCGGCGCGCGCGAAGCCCGCCGCCCGCCCGAAGGCGAAAGCCCCGGCGCGCACGAAGCCGTTCGCCAAGTCGAAGCCGAAGACGGTCGCGAAGCCCAAGGCGGCGGAGAAGCCGAAGCAGCTCACCAAGCTGAAGGCGCTCGCGAAGGCGCGGACCGAGGCGCCGGCGAAGCCGGCGGCCAAGGACAAGCTCGCCGCAAAGCCCGACGCGCTCAAGGAAGCGGTCAAGGCCAAGCTCGCGACGCCGAAGAAGGGCGAGCCGATCCAGCGGCTCAAGGTCAACCGCGCGAAGGCGCGCGAGGCCGAGCGCGCGCTGATCGCCGCCGCCGCCGCGCGGCCGGAGGACGCCGAGGCGCGCCGGATGCGCCTCAAGAACCTGATCAAGCTCGGCAAGGAGCGGAGCTACCTGACCTACGCCGAGATCAACGACCACCTGCCCGACGTCGTCGACGCCGAGCAGATCGAGTCGATGATCTCGACGTTCAACGACATGGGCATCCAGGTGTTCGACGAGGCGCCGGACGCCGAGACGCTGCTCATCACCGAGAACGCCCCGGCCGCCGCCGCCGACGAGGACGCGGAAGAGGAAGCCGAGGCCGCGCTCGCCACGGTCGACCCGGAATTCGGCCGCACCACCGACCCGGTCCGCATGTACATGCGCGAGATGGGCTCGGTCGAGCTCCTCACGCGCGAGGGCGAGATCGAGATCGCGAAGCGCATCGAGGACGGCCTCAAGCAGATGATCATGGCGATCTCGGCGCTGCCGACCACGATCGTCGACATCCTCGACCTCGCCGACAAGGTGAAGCGCGAGGAGATGCGCATCGACGAGCTGGTCGACGGCCTGGTCGACCCGAACGCGAAGGACGAGCCGCCGCCGGAGATGGCCGAGGCCGAGGTCGAGGACGAGGAGGACGACGAGGAAGAGGAGGAGGGCGACGACAGCGCCGCGATCAGCGCGAGCCTGCTCCAGCTGAAGGAGGACGCGCTCGAGCGCTTCGGCAAGATCCACCGCCTCTTCGAGAAGCTCAAGGTCGCGCTCGTCAAGCACGGCCACCGCAGCAAGGAGTACATCAAGGTCCGCGAGCAGATCTCGGCCGAGCTGATGCTCGTCCGGTTCACCGCGCGCACCATCGAGAAGCTGTGCGACGCCGTGCGCGGCATGGTGGACACGGTGCGCAGGCACGAGCGCAAGATCCAGGTGCTGTGCGTGGAGAAGGGCAGCATGCCGCGGCCGCACTTCATCAAGGTGTTCCCGGGCAGCGAGACCTCGCACCGCTGGATCAAGAACGAGATCGCGGCCGCGCGCGCGTACTCGAACCAGCTCGCGCGCTACGAGCCGGACATCCTCGAGGAGATCACCAAGCTCGGCGACATCCAGAAGAAGATCGGCATCCCGCTGAAGGACCTCAAGGACATCAACAAGCAGATGTCCACCGGCGAGGCGAAGGCGCGGCGCGCGAAGCGCGAGATGACCGAGGCCAACCTGCGCCTCGTGATCTCGATCGCGAAGAAGTACACCAACCGCGGCCTGCAGTTCCTCGACCTGATCCAGGAAGGGAACATCGGCCTGATGAAGGCGGTCGACAAGTTCGAATACCGCCGCGGCTACAAGTTCTCGACCTACGCGACGTGGTGGATCCGGCAGGCGATCACGCGCTCGATCGCCGACCAGGCGCGCACCATCCGCATCCCGGTGCACATGATCGAGACGATCAACAAGATGAACCGGATCAGCCGCCAGATCCTGCAGGAGACCGGGCAGGAGCCCGATCCGGCGACGCTCGCCGCGCGGATGGAGATGCCCGAGGAGAAGATCCGCAAGATCCTCAAGATCTCCAAGGAGCCGATCTCGATGGAGACGCCGATCGGCGACGACGACGACTCGCACCTCGGCGACTTCATCGAGGACACCTCCACCGTCGCGCCGAACGACGCCGCGATGTACGCGTCGCTCCGCGAGGTGACGAAGGAGGTCCTCGACTCGCTCACCCCGCGCGAGGCGAAGGTGCTGCGCATGCGCTTCGGCATCGAGATGAACACCGACCACACGCTGGAGGAGGTCGGCAAGCAGTTCGACGTGACGCGCGAGCGCATCCGGCAGATAGAAGCGAAGGCGCTGCGGAAGCTGCGCCATCCGTCGCGGTCGGAGCGGCTGAAGAGCTTCCTGGACAACAATTAGGACCGCGATGCCCGATCAAACGCCCCGCATCGCGGGGCGTTTTACTTGGTAGCCATGCCCGACTTCGACCACGACCTCTTCATCATCGGCGCCGGCTCGGGCGGGGTCCGCGCCGGCCGGATCGCCGCCGGCCTCGGCGCGCGCGTCGCGATCGCAGAGAACTATCGCGTCGGCGGCACGTGCGTGATCCGCGGGTGCGTGCCGAAGAAGCTGCTCGTCTACGCCTCGCACTTCCGCGAGGACTTCGAGGACGCGGCGGGCTACGGCTGGACCGTGCCCGAAGCGGCGTTCTCGTGGCCGAAGCTCATCGCCAACAAGAACACCGAGATCGCGCGCCTGGAAGGCATCTACGCCGGGCTGCTCGAGCGGGCGGGCGCGAAGCTCCTCCGCGGCACGGTGAAGGTCGTCGGCCCGAACGCGGTCGAGCTCGACGGGCGGCGGATCACCGCGAAGTACATCCTGGTGGCGACGGGCGCGCACCCGTGGTTCCCGCCGCTCCCGGGCATCGAGCACGTGGTCAGCTCGAACGAGGTGTTCGAGTGGCCCGAGCTGCCGCGCCGGATCCTGGTGGTCGGCGCGGGATACATCGCGGTCGAGTTCGCCGGCATCTTCAACGGCCTCGGGGCGGCGGTGACCCTGTCCTATCGCGGCGAGCAGATCCTGCGCGGCTTCGACGAGGACGTGCGCCATCACCTCGCGGCGGAGATGGCGAAGAAGGGCGTGCGGATCCTCGTCAGGAGCGAGCTCGAACGGATCGACCGGCAGGCCGACGGCGCGCTGAAGGTGAGCTTCGCGGGCGGGCGGGAGCCGGCGGTGTTCGACGCGGTGCTGCACGCGACCGGCCGGATGCCGAACACGCGCGGGCTCGGCCTCGAGACCGCCGGCGTGATGCTGGGCGAGCGCGGCGAGGTGCTGGTCGATCGTTTCTCGGCGAGCACGACGCCGAGCGTCTATGCGATCGGCGACGTGACCGACCGGCTCCACCTGACGCCGGTCGCGATCCGCGAAGGGCACGCCGTCGCGCTGACGTTGTTCGGCAACCAGCCGACGGCGGCCGACCACGACGATGTGCCGAGCGCGGTGTTCAGCCAGCCGCCGGTCGGGACGGTGGGCATGACCGAGGCCGAAGCGCGCCACGCGCTCGGCGCGATCGACGTCTACAAGGCCGTGTTCAGGCCGCTGAGGGCGACGCTGTCGGGCCGCGACGAGCGCACGCTGGTCAAGCTGCTCGTCGACGAGAAGACCCAGCGCGTGGTCGGCGCGCACATGGTCGGCCCGGACGCGCCCGAGATCATCCAGGGCCTCGGCATCGCGGTGAAGGCGGGGCTCACGAAGGCGCAGTTCGACGCGACGGTCGGCATTCATCCGACCATGGCGGAGGAGTTCGTGACGCTGCGGGAGAAGACGCGGTAGGCGGGATCGCGGGTCTACAGGGAAGTTACTGCTACCCCCAAGTCTGCGATACGACGTCGCCCTACAACTTCCCCACCCAGGGTTTCTACATCGGCGTCGCCAACGCGGCGGGGTACGCCGCGGCGATCGGCAACAAGATCCAGATCGTTACCGGCCAGGTTCCCGAGCCCGCCACGCTTGCTCTCACTGGCCTCGCCCTTGCGCTCGTCGGCTTTTCGCGCCGCCGTCGCACCATCGGGTCCTGACCGTCTGACCGGGGCCCGCGGAGGCGCGGGCTACGACCACCTCTAAGCAGCACCAGAGCCGGCCTCGCAGGCCGGCTTTGCCTTTCCAGGCGGCTAGTCCAGCTTCGCCCCGGTGAACTGGATCACCGGCCCCCACTTCTTCGACTCGGCCGCGATCAGCTGCCCGAACTGCTCGGGCGTCCCGCCGCCCGCCTGGATGCGGTTGCGGACGAGGATCTCGCGGACGTCCGGCGCGGCGAGCGCGTCGTTGATTTCCCTGTTCAGGCGCAGCACGATCTCGCGCGGCGTGCCGGCCGGGCGCGAGGATGCCGTTCCAGCCGTCCGAATCGAAGCCGGGCAGCCCCGACTCCGCGACGGTCGGCACGTCGGGCATCAGCGGGAAACGCTTGATGCTCGACATCCCGATCAGCTTCACCCGGCCGCTCTGCACGTGCGGCAGCAGCACCGCGGGCGGGAGGAACGCCGCCTGCACGTCGCCGCTCGCCACCGCCGTCGCCGCGGGGACCGCGCCGTTGTACGGGATGTGGACGATGAACACCTTCGCCTCGGACTTGAGCAGTTCCATCGTGAGATGAGTGCCGCTGCCGTTGCCGAGCGAGGAGTAGTTGAGCTTCCCCGGTGCCTTCCGCGCGGCCTCGATGAACTCCTTCACGGTCGTGATCCCGCTCGCCGCGCTGACGCCGAGCACGAACGGCTGCCCGCCCATGAGGATCACCGGGGTGAGGTCCTTCTGCACGTTGTACGGGAGCTTCGAGTAGAGATGCGGCGCGTACGCGAGCGGACCGTTGAAGCTGTAGATCAGCGTGTAGCCGTCGGGCGCCGCCTTCGCGACCTCGCCCACCGCAACCGTGCCGCCGACCGCGGGCCGGTTCTCGACGATGACCGGCTGGCCGAGCTTGTCGCGCAGCTTCTCCGCGACCGCGCGGGCCGGGATGTCGAGCGAGCCGCCGGCGACGCCGGAGACGACGAGGCGGACCGGCTTCTGCGGCCACGTTTGCGCCGATGCCGGCGAGGTGGCAAGCGCGGCGGCGAGCGCTGCCGCGAACCCGACCGCAAGTCGAAAGCCGCTGTTCATTTCTCCTCCTCCTGTGGCTTGCCGACGCTATTAGAAACGAAAAAGCCCGGTCGCCCGGGCCTTCAAGGGAAGCGGGACTAGCCCCGCTTCAGAGCGGCTTGATGTTCGAAGCCTGCTTGCCTTTGGCGCCGTCCGTGATTTCGAACGAAACCTTCTGGTTCTCCTTCAGGGTCTTGAAACCCGTCCCCTGGACCTGCGAGAAGTGGGCGAAGACGTCTTTGCTGCCGTCATCGGGCTTGATGAAGCCGTAACCTTTTTCCTCGCTGAACCATTTCACGATACCTGTGCTCATTCGCGTAACTTTCCTTGACTAGATGAATTGATAGATATGGCCTTGCGACCAACGTGCGAGAACTCAAGGGAAATGACGTTAGACCTGGGGTACCGCGAACTGCGGCATCGACTTGACCAGCGGCTTTCGGACTTGAGCGTTCTTGCAGGGCGCTATATACCGCCTCGCCCGGGATCGGTCAAGGGCTTTCTCGCGCCCCTTGCCAGAGGGGGGCGCGAGCGGCGCGAGCCGGGGGATTTCTACGGCGCCCGCACGTCCAACCGCGTCGCCGCCGGCCGCGCCGGAGGCCCGTGCTACGATCGATCGCGCCGCGCCGGGGGGCGAAGAAGGAGCGTTCGATGAAGGTGACCGACGTCGTCTGCCATCTCCTGCAAAGCAAGGTGGACAGGCCGTTCACCTCGGCGCGCGGCTGGACGTACTCGACCCGGTCGTCGTGCGTGGTCGAGATCCGCACCGACGACGGCGTCACCGGCTGGGGCGAGTGCTACGGCCCGGCCGCCGTCGCCAAAGCGGCGATCGACACGCAGCTCGCCGCGCGCGTCAAGGGCCGCGACCCGTTCGACGTCGAGGTGATCTGGGAGGATCTGTACAACCGCGTGAAGGACTACGGCCTCGCCGGGATCACGATCGCCGCGATCTCCGGCATCGACATCGCGCTGTGGGACATCATGGGCCGCGCGACCGGCAAGCCGGTTCACAAGCTGATCGGCGGCGCCTGCCGCGACCGAGCTCGTCCCGTACGCAACCGGCCTCTACTTCATCGACATGGCGCGGCTCACCGAGGAGGCCGTCGAGGAAGCGCAGGCGTACGTCGCGCAGGGATTTCGCGCGATCAAGATGAAGATCGGCCTGGGCGACCTGAAGAAGGACCTCGCGCGCGTGGCGGCGGTGCGCCGGGCGATCGGCCCGGACATCCGCCTCGCCGTCGACGCCAATCACTCGCTCTCGGTCCCGAACGCCATCCGGCTCGGCCGCATGCTGGAGGAGCACGACATTCTCTGGTTCGAGGAGCCGATCAGCCCCGAGGACCACGACGGCTACGTGGAGGTGACGCGCGCGCTCGACATGGCCGTCGCCGGCGGCGAGAACGATTTCACCCGCTGGGGCTTTCGCGACATCATCGCGCGCAAGGCGATGGACATCGTGCAGCCGGACCTCTGCGCGGCCGGCGGCTTCTCCGAATGCCGCAAGATCGCGGCGCTCGCCTCCGCTTTCGGCGTCGAATGCGTGCCCCATGCCTGGGGCTCGGCGATCGGCCTGGCGGCGACCATCCAGTTCCTGGCGGCGCTGCCCGACCAGCCGCCGGCGTTCCGGCCGATGCCGCCGATGCTCGAGTTCGAGCAGACGCCCAATCCCCTGCGCGACGAGCTCGCGCGCGAGCCGATCGTCCAGCGGGCAGGGATCGTCGCGGTGCCGCGCGGGCCGGGGCTCGGCATCGAGATCGATCGCGCGGTGCTCGAGCGCTACAAGGTCGGATAGCGTGCGCCGCCCGACTGTCGCGCTGACCAGCGCCATCCATCCGGTCGGCGAGCGGATCCTGCGCGAGGGCGGTTGCGAGCTTCGCGTCGCGCCGGACCTGAAGCCGGAGACGCTGCTCGCGACTTGCGCCGACGCCGACGCGGTCATCGTGCGCGCGCTGCTCCCGCCCGACCTGATCGACCGCAGCCCGCGGCTGCTCGCGGCCGTGCGTCACGGCGCCGGCGTCGACCTCATCCCGGTCGATCGCGCGACCGCCCTCGGCGTGTGCGTCGGCTTCGTCCCCGGCGTCAACGCCAATGCCGTCGCGGAGTTCGTGGTGGCGCAGATGCTCGCCGCCGCGCGCAACGTCCAGCGCATGGACCAGGTGCTGCGCGCCGACGGCTGGAGCCGCGCCCGCGCGATCGCCGACGGCGCGTCCGAGCTCGGCGGCAAGACGCTCGGCGTCGTGGGCGTGGGCTCGATCGGGACGCGGCTCGCCGAGATCGCGCATCACGGCTTGCGCATGCGGGTGCTCGGGTTCCGCCGCGACCGGACGAAGCTGCCGCCGTTCGTCGACTACGCCGAGCCGGACCGCCTCTTCACCGAGGCCGACTACGTCGTGCTCGCGTGCCCGCTCACGCCGGAAACGCGGGGCCTCGCGTCCGCGGCGCTCCTCGCGCGCATGCGGCCGACCGCGTGGCTGCTGAACGTTTCGCGCGGCGCCGTGGTCGATGAGCCCGCGCTCGTCGAGGCCCTCGCTGCGCGGCGTATCGCGGGCGCAGTGCTCGACGTGTTCGCAACGCAGCCGCTGGCGGAGGATCATCCGCTGCGCGCGCTCCCGAACGCGATCCTTACGCCGCACACCGCCGGCCTCTCGGCGGAGTCGATGCTCGCGATGAGCGAAAGCGCGGCGACCGACACCCTGCGCATCCTGCGGGGCGAGCGACCGCAGCATCTTTTCAACGCCGATGTCTGGCCGCGGTTTCTCGAGCGACGCCGCGCGCTCGGCTGGCCCGCGGAAGGAGCGACCAAGTGAAGATCTCGACGGTGAGCGCGACCTGGGTGCACGTGCCGATTCCCCCGGAGCGGCAGCACACGAGCGATTTCGGGCGGACCGCCTCGTTCGATTCCGTGATCGTGAAGATCGTGACCGACGACGGCATCACGGGGTGGGGCGAGGCGAAGGCCGGCGTCGGGAGCGCGGCGGAATGCGCGGGGCTGGCCGCGATCGTCAACCAGGATTTCGCCCCGCATCTCGTCGGCCAGCCGGCGGGCGACATCTCCCGCCTCTGGGATGTGCTCTACAACCGGCTGCGCGAGGGCTACGCAATCGCACGCGGCCACGGGTTGCCGCAGCTCGGCCGGCGCGGGCTCACGATCTGCGCGATCGCCGCGGTCGACATCGCGCTCTGGGACATACTGGGAAAATCCTTGGGGGCTCCGGTCTGGCAGCTGCTCGGCGGGCGGCGCGCGGAGCGGATGCCCGCGTACGCCTCGGGCGGCTGGGCCGACGTCAACGGGATCGGCGCGCAGCTCGCGGGCTACGTCGAGAAGAGCGGCTTCCGCGCGGTGAAGATGCGCGTCGGCGTCATGGACGGAACCGTCGCCCGCTCGGCGGCGCGCGCGAAGGCCGCGCGTCAGGCGCTCGGCCCCGACATCGGCCTCGCCTGCGACGCGCACGGCACCTGGACGGTCGCCGAGGCGAAGGCATTCGCCCGCATGGTGGAGGACTGCGATCTCATGTGGTTCGAGGAGCCGGTCTCCGCCGACGACAAGGCGGGCATGGCGGAGGTGCGGCGCAGCTCCGCGGTGCCGATCAGCGCCGGGGAGAGCGAGTTCACGCGCCACGACTTTCGCGACCTGGCGGAGCTGCGCGCCGCGGACATCCTGCAGCCCGATCTCGCGATCGCCGGCGGCGTGACCGAGGCGATGCGCATCGCGGCGATCGCGTCGGCCTTCAACCTGCGCCTCGCGCCGCATCTCTGGTCGGGCGCGCCGGCGTTCGCCGCCGGGCTCGCCGTTGCCGCAGCCGCGTCCTCCGGCTTCATTCTCGAATACTCGCTCGGGCACAATCCGATGCTGCACGAGCTCGTCGAGGAGAGCTTCCCGGTGGTCGACGGACAGGTCGAGATTCCGGACCGGCCGGGGCTCGGGATCACGGTGAACGAGGAATTCATCCGTCGCTACGCGCGCGGGTGACCGATACAGGAGGAGGAGAGCAATGACTCGATACGTGACTTCGGTTGCTGCGGCGCTGGCCGGAGGCATCGCGCTCGCGGTCGCGACCTTCGCGCAGGCACAGAGCTTTCCGGCGAAGGACGTCCGCTTCGTGAACGCGTTCCCGCCCGGCGGCACCTCGGACATGATCGGCCGCTTCCTCGGCGAGCAGTTCTCGAAGCAGATCGGGCGGCAGGTGGTCGTCGAGAACCGCACCGGCGCGAACGGCGCGATCGCCGCGGCCGACGTCGCCAAGTCCCCGCCCGACGGCCACACCATCCTGCTCGCGTCGATGAGCATGATGACGGTGACGCCGCAGATGGTGCAGCTCGCCTACGACGTGGAGCGCGATCTCACGCCGATCGGCAACGTCGCGAGCGTGTACAACCTGCTGGTGGTGAAGAGCGACTCGCCGTTCAAGACGTGGCAGGACGTGGCCGAGGCGGCGCGCAGCAATCCCAACAAGCACACCTGCGCGACCGTCGGCTCCGGTTCGAGCCAGCAGCTCTCCTGCGCGCTCTTCATGTCGCTCACCGGCGCGCGGCTCACGCAGGTGCCGTATCGGGGCGGCGCGCCGGCGATCATCGACATCGTCGGCGGGCGGGTGGACATGATGTTCGGCAACATGCCCGAGTTCATGGGTCAGATCCGCGGCGGCAACCTGCGCGCCGTGGCCTTCGGCGCGTCCGAGGCTTCGCCGCTGCTGCCCGACGTTCCGGTCATGTCGAAGACGGACCTCAAGGACTTCGTCATCCACAACTGGTTCGGGCTGGTGGGCCCGGGCGGCATGTCGCCGGACCTGCAGCGGCGCTGGAACGACGAGCTGAACAAGGCGCTCGCCGCGCCCGACCTCGTGCAGCGGTTCAGGGACAACGGCCTGCAGATCCTCGGCGGCACGCCGGCGCAGTTCGTCGACCAGATGAAGTCCGACCGCGTGAAGTGGGGCCAGGTCATCCGCGACTTCAACATCAAGCCGGAGTGAACGGCGCGCGGCATTAGAATCGCCGCTACGGGCCTGTAGCTCAGTCGGTCAGAGCAGGGGACTCATAATCCCTTGGTCCCTGGTTCGAATCCAGGCGGGCCCACTCATCTTTCAAGCACTTGCAACTGCTGCTCGGAACGTGCGCTGCATTTTGCGTGAGTTTTGCGTGAGTTTGCGTGAGTTTGCGTGAATTTGCGTGACCCCTACGCAATCGACACGCGACGCAGCACCACCAGCTCTGGCTGCCGCCGATCCGACTCGCACACACGATTCGCCGCCTCGATCAGCTTCGAGAGCTCGGCGGCAGAGTAGTGCGTGGTGATTCGCGCCGAACGGTGGCCGAGCAAGTCCTGCCGGTCCTCGAAGCTCACCCCCGCTGCCCGTAGCCGCCGTCCGAAGGTGTGCTTCAGGTCATGGACCCGCACCTTCGGCAGACCGACCTTCACGCGCGCCCGTTTCCAGGCGTTGGTAAGCATCCGCGCGATTGGCTGGTTCTTGTAGGCGAACACGTGCGTCGGATGCCGGCCCCGCTGCGCCTCGACGACCGACTGCAGCGATGCGGTTGATCACGACGAGCCGCTCGTCACCGTTCTTCACGAAACTTCCCGGCACGATGAAGACGGACGTTCCGAGCTCCGGCACCTTCACCTCCCACTCCCAGCGCAACGCGCAGACTTCGCCGTCACGGCAGCCCGTGTTCACGGCAAAGAGCGCCATCGCGGCGAGATGGGGAGGCAGCACCTTGAACAAGCGCGCCTGCTCCTCCCAGTTGAGCGGATAGGGTTGCCGCTTCTGGGTATCGGGCAGGAGCTTGACCTTGGGCGCCGCCGCAAGCCAGGTCAGCCCGTTTTCATCCACCCACTCCTGAGCAGCGAGGTTGAGGATGTGGCGGGCCACCTTGAGGCCGTGGTTGATCGTGCCCACCGCGACGCCTTCCCGCGCCCGTGCCTCGATATAGGGCTGCAGCGTTCCCCTGTGAACCTTGTCGAGGGACACCTGCCCGATATAAGGCATGAGCTTCTTCAGGCGCATGACGTCGCTGCCGATGCTTCGCTTGTGCTGGTTCTCGAGCACGAACTTTGCCGCCGCCTTCTCAAACGTCCGACTCGGCCTTACTCCGTAGACCCTTGCTTGCCGCATCTCCTCGGTGAGCCTTGCGAGGAACTGTTCGGCTTCTTCGAAGCTAGCCGCTCCAGTGCTCTCGCAAACTCGCCGCCCGCCGATGCGCTTGTCGACATGCCAGACCCCACCGCGGAAGCGGAGGCCTGGCGCCTTCTTGCGTCCCATATCGAAGCTCCTTTCGCTCGACCGGGACGCCCGTTGCGGGACTTATGTTGCTCTGCCCACGCGTCCAGTTCAAGTCGGTCGAATGCAACGCCCTGGGTGCCGATCGGGATCTCCGTGAGATCGCCGCGGACTTCGGCGTTGAAGCGGTTGCGGTCCATGCCGAGATAGGTCGGCGCGTCGCGGAAACGGATGAAGCGGGGGAGGATCTTCATGGCGGCTCCTCATCGACCTAAGTAGGTGGCTGTGACTTGGCCGCGACCGTGGCCGAGCTCGAGCGAGATCTCGAGGCGAACGCGCTGATCGATCGAGCGTTGCTCGGGCGTGAGCTGCTTCTTCGTCGGCCCGCCGCGGGCCGGGCACTGCCAGCCGGTCTTCTCGAAGTAGCGCGTCTGGGCGTAGCGGTGCCGCAGGCCGTGATTGCCGTTCAGCCCGACGCGCTTGCATTCGGCCTTGTAGGCGTCTAGCTGCTCCTTGTAGGTCGAGGCCTGGGGGATCAGGCTCCGGCCGGCCGCGAGCTTCTTCGCCTCGTCGAGGACGACGCGCTGCGCCTCGGTCCGGATCGGGAGTTCCCGATCCCGCCCGCCCTTGGTCCAGGAGGCCTTCAGGCGAAGGGCGTTCCCCTGGTCGGCCCAGCCGGGGCGGATCTTGATCGACTCCTCCCGCCGCAGCCCGAAGGCCTCCTGCAGCCGGAGCGACATGGCGACGTAGGGCGAGCGGATCCTGTCGACCTGGCCCTGGTCGAGGTCCTTCCCCTTGTCCCGGTTGGTGACGTACTGGCGCCGCTCGATCCCGTAGGCGTCGTTGTCCCGGGCGACGACGTTCGGCTTGCCGATCTTCTCGGCCCACCAGCGCAAGACGGAGAGCCGGTTCTTGAAGGTCCCCGCCGAGATCCCCTCGGCCTTCCAGCGCTCGATCAGCGCCTCGACGTGCTTGGGCTTCAGGCTGTCGGCCCGCATGTGCCGGAACCCCATCTCGCGGAGCTGGTTGGCGAAGAGGGAAAGCATCCGCTCCCGGTCGGCCTGGGTGGCGAAGCTGCCGTCGCGGTTGCGGCGGCAGAGCTGCTTCAGTTGATAGTTGAGATCCCGCATAGCGCCTCCTCGTGCTTTCCGTCCGGCTCTTCCTGCTTCGTTGCGTCGTCCGTCGTCGGTGTAATCGCTTCGGTAAGTGTTTCTGTCCGTCCCGCCGGCCGTGGCCAGGCGAGAGACTTCAAGGGACACGGGACACCACTCCCGGTGAGTGCAGGTGCTCGGTGACTTGAGCTGCCGCCGCTGCACGTCGGCATTGGCTGCCGATGCGCGTCTCGTGGAACGAGACCGCCGCATCGGGGACCATTGACCCAGGGTCCACAGGAGCGCCGGTTAGGGCGCGGATGCGTTGCCGTCCGTGCGGACGGCGTGGAGGCATTGCGCCTCCCTCCTTGGGCGATGTGATGGGGCCGTGAGGCCCCGTCACTTCTCTCCCCACGCTGAATCGCGTGCGCGAAGGCCCGAAACGTCAGGGCCTTAGACGCGTCGTCACTGACACAGTGACGACGCTCGCCGGCGACGCTGCTGTGCGAGGCGTGGTCAGGCGAGCGGTGAGCTCGGCCCGATCACGCGCGCATCACACGTCGTGGCTGTCGCGCAGCGGTTCACGCATGGGGACGACGACCGATGCGGGGCTCGGTGGCCCTGCCAGTCGTCTCTCGGGATGTCGGTCGAGCCGACATCCGAGTGGCGCCGTGGGAACTGCTTGGCGCCCGCTACTACGGCGCGATCGGGGTCCTCCAGGGACTGTCCCGATCGCCGATGACAGGCCGCGCGTCGTCGAGCGATGACGCGGCCAGACTCAGGTGCTACTTCTCCTACTTCTCGTCGCTCCCGGACTTGCCGGGGCGTTCAACTCCAATGCGCTTATCGAGCGCCGCGCCTGGGTATCTCAACCCAGGGACCCGCGAGGGGCCTCGCACGAATCAGCACCCGGTGGGCCCTGATTCCGTGCACTCCGAAGACGAAGCGAGTGTAGCCGGCTTCGGGCCGGATCAAACACCCGGAAAGAGGGGGGTTAGAGGGGGGCTTTCCGGGGCTGAGAGGGCAAATGCTGCCGGCGCGGTCGGGCGTATCCCCAATCAAGGGGGGTGGGCGCGTACCACTCTACTCGCCCATCCGGCATTGACGGAGTACGTCTCCGACGTATAATGGTCGATGCTCAGCTTCATCGAGACCAAGCTCTTCACGAAACTGGTCAACGAGCACCTGTCGGATGAGGAGTACGCGCGGTTGCAGGAGGTCTTGATCAGAGACCCGGAGACGGGTGACTTGGTCCCCGGGTCCGGTGGGGTACGCAAGGTGCGATGGGGCGTAAAGGGGCGGGGAAAGCGTGGCGGCATCCGGGTGATCTACTACGCGCGCACCCGCCAGGGGCAGATTTGGATGCTCACGCTGTACGCGAAGAACGTCGCCGAG
Source organism: uncultured beta proteobacterium (assembly GCA_963762785.1). Taxonomy (GTDB): domain Bacteria; phylum Pseudomonadota; class Gammaproteobacteria; order Burkholderiales; family SG8-39; genus DATEDA01. Next base: position 5 of record CAVXND010000085.1, on the reverse strand, counting down.
ACGAT
>CAVXND010000084.1:0-55812 GCA_963762785.1 uncultured beta proteobacterium | reverse complement strand
GGGGGCTAGCGCTTCAGCGCCTTCGCGCGCAGGGCGTCGAGCGTCGTCTGGGTGGTGATCGCCTGCGGATCGATCCGGATCTCGATCAGCGAGGTCTTGCCCGACGCGACGCAGCGCTCGAACGCCGGGCCGAACTGGGCGGTCTCCTCGACCGTCTCGCCGTGCGCCCCGAACGCGCGCGCGTACGCGGCGAAGTCGGGATTGCGCAGGCTCGTGCCGTAGACGCGGCCCGGGTACTCGCGCTCCTGGTGCATGCGGATCGTGCCGTACATGCCGTTGTTCACCACGATGAAGATCGACCGCGGCGTCGTACTGCACCGCGGTCGCGATCTCCTGCCCGTTCATCAGGAAGTCGCCGTCGCCGCTGAACGAGACCACCGTGCGCCCGGGCGCGGCCACCTTCGCCGCGACGCCGGCCGGGACGCCGTAGCCCATCGCGCCCGAGGTCGGCGCGAGCTGGGTGCGGAACCGCGGGTGCGGATAGAAGCGGTGCACCCAGCCGGAGAAGTTGCCGGCGCCGTTGGTGAGGATCGCGTCCTCGGGCAGGTGGCGCTTGAGCCAGTCGACGACGTCCCACATCTGCACGCGGCCGGGGTTCTCCCGCCGCGCGGTCCATTCGCGATAGTCGGCGTTCGCGGCGCGCGTCCACTCGCGCCAGCGCGGCGGCGTCGACCGGCTTCATCGCCGCGAGCGCGGCGGCGATCTGCGGCATCCCGGAATTGATCAGCAGGTCGCCCTGGTACACGCGGCCCAGCTCCTCGGCGCCGGCGTGCACGTGCACCAGGCGCTGCGCCGGACGCGGCGGCACGAGCAGCGTGTAGCCGCCGGTCGTCATCTCGCCGAGCCGCGGCCCGATCGCGAGCACGAGGTCGGCGTCCTTGATCCGCTGCGCGAGCTTCGGGTTGAGGCCGATGCCGACGTCGCCGGCGTAGTTCGCGTGGCGGTTGTCGAAGACGTCCTGGAACCGGAACGCGCAGCCGACCGGCAGGGCGTTCGCCTCCGCGAACTTCTGCAGGTCGCCGCACGCGGCCTGGTTCCACCCGCTGCCGCCGACGATGGCGATCGGGCGCTCGGCGCCGGCGAGCAGCGTGCGCAAGGCGTCGATGTCGGCGGCGCCGGGGTGCGCCTGCACCTCGCGGTAGGGATCGGTGTCGGCGACGGCGGCGGTCATCGTCAGCACGTCCTCGGGCAGCGCGAGCACCACCGGCCCCTTGCGGCCCGACATCGCGCAGTGGAACGCGTGGCTCACGAGCTCGGCCGTGCGGTCCGGGCGGTCGATCGAGGCGATCCACTTCGCCATCTGGCCGAACATCCGGCGGTAGTCCATCTCCTGGAACGCCTCGCGCTCGACGAAGTCGGTGCCGACCTGGCCGACGAAGAGGATCATCGGCGTCGAGTCCTGGAACGCGGTGTGCACGCCGATCGAGGCATTGGTCGCGCCGGGACCGCGCGTCACGAAGCAGATCCCGGGCTTGCCGGTGAGCTTGCCGTAGGCCTCGGCCATGTACGCCGCGCCGCCGTCCTGCCGCGCGGTGATGAGCTTGATCGCGTCGCGGGCATCGTGGAGCGCGTCGAGCACGGCGAGATAGCTCTCGCCCGGAACGCAGAACGCGGTGTCGACGCCGTGCACCTTCAGCTGGTCGACGAGGATCTGGGCGGCGGTGCGCGCTTTCAGCTCGTGTTTCATGGGGTGATGAACTCGTCGCAGAAGACCTGGTACTGCTGGGTCTTGGGTTTGTCCTGATCCTCCGGCCGCACGTAGCGGATGGAGGACTTCCCCTTCAGCTCGCGCGGCAGGATCATCACCCGCACGAAGCCCGTCGGTTCGCGGTCGGAGGCGTGCGCGAGCACCGGATCGGGACCGGCCTCGAACCACGCCTCGCCGGGCTTCACCGCGTGCGCGTGACCGTTCACCTCGACCCGGATCTCGCCGGCGAGCAGGCAGCGGATGCCAGGACCGCGGTGAGTGTGGGTGTAGGCGATCCCGCCGGGCGGGAAATCGACGCGGTCGCAGCGCATCAGGTAACCGCCGGGATCGGCGAGCTCGATCGGCCTGCGCGAGAGTCGGCTTGCCGCCCGCACCCGCAGCCGGCGTGAGCTCCCACCGCAGCAGCGTCGCGCCGCTCGCACCGGCCGTAACCTCGCAGCCGACTGCGCCGTGCCATGCGCTGTTCGCGGCGAGCGTCGCGGCCTGCCCGCCGGCGCGGATCGTCGCACCGCCCTCGCGCACGTAGATCACGCGGTTCGCGCCGGCGAGCGGCCCCGGCAGCGCCGCCTTCGCTTCGAGGCGGTCGGTGTAGAGCGCGAGGGCGAACGCCGCCATCGGCCGCGCGCTTACGCGCCTTTCCCCGCCTTGAGCATCGCCTCGAGCTTCGGGGCGAAGAACGGGGCCGGGTTGAGAATGCGCGACTCCTGGTGCTGGATCAGCGGCCGGACCTTCTGCAGGTAGGCCTGCCACGCGGGATCGGCCTGCAGCTTCGCGCGCAGCTCGGAGCGCTGCTTCAGGTCCTCGTAGCCCCACATGTGGATCAGCAGGTTGAGCGTGCCGATCTCGCTCGTGTAGTAGCCGACCATCGCCGGGAGGTACCGGGTCTGGATCGCCATCCCTTCCTCGGTGTAGAGCTTGAGGTACTCGGGCAGCTTGCCCGGGTAGAACGTGTAGATGCGCTCTTCCACGAACATGGCGGATCCTACTGCGCCGGGCTGACGTAGGCGGTCTTCACGACGGTGTAGAACTCCGCCGCGTAGCGCCCCTGCTCCCGCGGCCCGTAGCTCGAGCCCTTCCGGCCGCCGAACGGCACGTGGTAGTCGACGCCCGCGGTCGGCAGGTTGATCATCACCATGCCCGCGGCCGAGTTGCGCTTGAAGTGCTCGGCGTGCTTGAGCGAGGTGGTCGCGATCCCCGAGGAGAGTCCGAACGGCGTGTCGTTCGCGACCGCGAGCGCCTCGTCGTAGTCCTTCACCTTGATCACCGAGGCGACCGGCCCGAAGATCTCCTCGCGGTTGATGCGCATCTGCGGCGTCGTGTCGACGAAGAGCGCGGGCTGGAGGTAGTAGCCCTCGGTCCCGCGCTTCAGCCGCTCGCCGCCGGCGGCGAGCTTCGCGCCCTCCTTGCGGCCGACGTCGAGGTACATCAGGTCCTGCTCGAGCTGCTTCTGGTCCACGACCGGGCCGATCTCGGTGCCGTCCTTGAGCGCGTCGTCGACCTTCAGCGCGCCCACCTTCGCGGCGAGCGCGGCGACGAAGCGGTCGTGGATGCCCTGCGTGACGACGAGCCGGCTCGCGGCCGTGCAGCGCTGGCCGGTCGAGAAGAACGCGCTCTGCACCGCGACGTTCACCGCGGTGTCGAGGTCGGCGTCGTCGAGCACCACCTGCGGGTTCTTGCCGCCCATCTCGAGCTGCACCTTGGCGAGCCGCGCCGCGCAGTGCTGCGCCACCCGCTTGCCCACGTCCACCGAACCGGTGAAGCTGATCGCGTCGACGTCGGCGGTGGTCGCGAGCACCTCGCCGACCACCGACCCGCGGCCCATGACGAGGTTGAACACGCCCTTCGGGATGCCGCTGCGCGAGATGATCTCGGCGAGCGCCCAGGCGCAGCCCGGCACCAGGTCCGCGGGCTTGAACACGACGCAGTTGCCGTAGGCGAGCGCCGGCGCGATCTTCCACGCCGGGATCGCGATCGGGAAGTTCCACGGCGTGATGATGCCGATCACGCCGACCGGCTCGCGCGTGATCTCGACCCGGATGCCCGGGCGGACCGACGGCAGGAGCTCGCCCGCGAGCCGCAGCGTCTCGCCGGCGAAGAACTTGAAGATGTAGCCGGCCCGGGCGGCCTCGCCGATCCCCTCGGGCTTCGTCTTGCCCTCCTCGCGCGCGAGGAGCGTCCCGAGCTCGTCCTTGCGGGCCAGGATTTCGTTGCCGATCTTGTCGAGCGCGTCGGCGCGGGCCTGGATGCTGCCGCGCGCCCAGGCCGGGAACGCGGCGCGCGCGGCGCCGATCGCCGCGCGGACCTGCGCCTCGTCCGCGCGGGCGTACTCGCCGACCACGTCGGCGATGTTCGAGGGGTTGACGTTCGGGGCTGCGGACGGCGCCGCCGCCCATTCGCCTGCGATGTAGTTCTGGTGAGCTGGCATGGAGCGCTCCGGGAAGAGGGTGGGCCGGGGGCGAAGTATGCCCCGAGTCGGCGTCCCGTCGCTCCGGCGCCCCAAAGCAAACGGGGCGCCGTCGGCGCCCCGTCCCGGGGAAGAGGGTCCTGCGCGAGCGCCGTCAGCCGAACAGGACGTCGGCGCCGACGAGCTTGCCGTCCTTGCGCTCCAGGATGATGGTGGTCTTCCGGTCGACCCTTACGCCTGCGCGAACACCAGCCACTCGACCAGCGACACGCCGCCGAACCCGCCGAACGGGATGAGGAGCGCTCGCACCGCCGGCTGCTGGGTGAGCGGCAGGAACGCCGCCTCGCGCGTGCTCTTCATTCTCTCGAGCAGCGTTCTCAGCCCGCTCGCGAGCCGCGCCGGCTCGGCGCCGTCGGCTTGCGGGCCGGCGTCGAGGCGCAGGCACTCGTCCTCGTAGCTCGCGAGGATGCAGCGCCGCGCCTCCTCGGCCGCCCGGCGCAGGCTGAGGGCGCAGAAGGTCGCGTAGAGCGCCGCCACGGCGAGCAGCACGAGCAGCGGCAGCGGGAAGTCCCACGCGTCGAAGACCGTGCTCCGCGACACGATGAGGAGCAGCAGGACGGCGAACGGGCAGTAGATGAAGCGGGTCACGCCGCGGGTGAGCGCGACGATGAACTCGAAGTCGATCCAGCCTTCGAGCAGGCGCGCGGGCACGCCGCACCGCGCCTCGAAGCGGGCGAGCGTGCGCCGCGGCCAGTCCGTCGGCCGCTCCGAGAGCGCGCGGATGAGCCCGGTCGACATCCGCGTCGCGTCGACGACGGAGAAGATCAGCACCACGAGCACGCCGACGCTCGCGCCGGTAAGCACCTGGTGCGTCCAGTACGCCACCGCGCCGCGCGCCGGGACGCTCGGCGGGTCGAGGTAGAGCACGAGCGCGCCGGCGGCGAAGGCGAGCGCGACGCCGGTCGCGATTCTGCCGGCGCTCGGCCAGAACGCGGTGCGGCGCCGGTAGCGGTGCCACAGCCTCGCCGCATCCACGCGTGCGGTACCGCAGTCTTCCGGACGGCCGAAGTAGTCGTGCGCCGGCGGGAACCCGCTCGCGAACGCCTGCGCGATGCGCCGCAACGCTTCCATTGCCGGCCGTGCCGCGCACGGCGACGCGCCCTCCCGCCGGCGAACCGGCACGAAGAACGTGCGCTGGATTTCGTCGGCCTGCCGGCGGAGCGCCATCCAGCCGTAGACGAGCAGGCCGAGCCCGAGCACCACGGCCGTGAGCCGCAGGTACTCGGTCGGCCAGGTGCTGATTCCTTCGAACCACTCCATCGGCTCGCCGGTCCCGGGGCGCGCGTGCAGGAGCCCGACGGCCGAAGCCGCCGCCGCGCCGAGGACGAGCACCGCCGCGACCGCGGTGCGGCGCTGGACGCGCCCCTCGAGCACGAGGTTGGCGAGCCAGATCCCGCACGCGGTGCCCGCGGCGACGATCACGAAGCCGAGCTCGCGCAGGTAGAGCGCTTCGCTGCCGGCGACGTCGAGCTGGATCACCCAGCGCAGCCCCGCGGCCGCGGCGGCGACGACGCCGACGGCGGCGACGATCCGCTTCCAGTTCTCGCGCACGGTCCGGCTGGTGAGGAAGAGGAGCAGGAACGCCATCACCGCCCCGCCCGCGGCGAGCCACGCCTGCGGCTGCTCGAGATCGGGGCCCATCGTGTTGCGGTCGCGCCGCGGATGCACGTTGCGGCATTCGGCGAGGTGATTGCGGTCGCAGCGGCCGCGCACGCTCGCGCCGTTCGCGTCCAGCTCGACCGCGCGCGTGCGGCCGATCTCGAAGAGCTTCTTGCCGGCGAAGGCCCGCGGCCGGGCGGCCGCGTCGTAGTCGAACGCGCCCTCGCTCGAGCGTTCGGCCGCGGTGCGCGCGAAGCTGCCGGCGAGCCATTCGTTGACGAGCTCCTGCCCCGGCGACTTCGGCTCGGGCACGAGCGCCATCATCGTGCCGAGGAACGCCGCGGTCTGGTAGCCGTCCCGGAACGGCGGCACGTCCCGCTGCAGCCCGGAGTGCAGCGCGAGCCCGTAGTGCGACGCGACGAGGAGGTTGCGCGCCCAGGCGTTCTGGTCCGGATGCGTGAGCCGCGCGTCCATGTCGGTGGTGAAGAAGATCGCATCGGGGAACATCGGCCGCAGCGCCTGCAGCACGAGCAGCTTGTCGTACACGTCGCTGCCGAGGACGCCGATCGCGCGCACGCCGGGCCGGCCCTGGGCCTTCTCCTCGCCGTCGAAGAGGCGGATCCGCTCGCCGATGCGGCGCAGGTAGTCGAACTGGCTGCGGCCCTCGGAGCGGTCGCGCGGCACGCTGTTCGCGAGCAGCTCCTCGGCGTCGACGGGCTTGCGGGCGCTCTCGTCGCGCTTCCGCGCGCCCTCGTCCCTGGCGCCCGGGAGCGTGCCGTCGAGGCCGCGCAGGTAGCTGAACCACCACACCGGCGCGTGGTTGCCGCAGCGGGCGGCGATCTGGTCGCGCAGCGCGACCGGCAGCGAACGGCCGTAGTCGGTGTCCCACTCGGACACGAGCACGATCCCGTCGTTGCACTCGGTCTTCCCTTCCCGCGCCGCCGGGTTGATCCGGCGCAGGGCGAGCTCCTCGACGAGCGCCTGGGCGAGGTCGTCGTCGCCGCCGATCGTCCGCAGGATCGCGAGCTTCTCGCGCCACGCCTCCGGCACGTCCTCGAGCTCGCGCTTCGGCACGGTCGCGAAGGCGGAAATGAACTGGAGCCTGACCTGGTCTTCGCGCGGCGGCGCCTTGCGCGCGGCGGCGACGATCGTCTTGAGTGTGCCGGACCCTGCGGGGCCGAGGATGCGTACCCGCTCGGCGTGCACGCACTGCGCCTCGTTCTCGCCGCAGCTGATGCGCCGCACCAGCGCCGAGAGCCCGCGCAGGGCCTCGTCGCCGAACGCATCCTCGTCGAGCCAGAGGACGAGGAGCTTTTCCTTGCGCGAGATCTCCTTACCCGCGCTTTCCTTCCCCGCGATTTCCTTGCGCGCAGCCTCCTTCAGCGCGCGCCGGGACGGCTCGGCGGTGAACCACTCGTAGGGCACCACCTCGGGCACCCGCGCGCCGGTCGCGCCGGCGTCGGTCCAGATGTAGCCGAGCGCGCCGGGATTGTCCGGCACGTAGTGGCGCGCGGCGAGGCCCGAGAGCACGGCGTAGCGCATGCGGCGCCGCGTTTCGACGTCCTCGGCGTAGGGCGTGCCGAAGACCATGACACCGAGCACCGTGACCTTGGCGCCGGGGTCTCCGGTCAGCTTCTCGAGCTGCCTCGTGAGCGACCCGGGCGCGTGCAGCGGGTCGTCCGCGATGCGTGTCGCCCGCTGCGACGGCGTCTCGCGCCGCGCGGGGCGCGGCACCACCTCGAACGGGTCCTGCCAGAGGCGCGCGCGAACGTCCTGCTCGCCGATCGCGTTGGCCGACTGGGCAGCCGCGTCGTGCGGCCGCGCGCTCTCGAGCGGCAGCGTGCGCACGAGCACGCCCGCCGCGAGCAGCGCGACCGCTACCAGCGGGAGCGGATTCGAGAGGAAGTCTTTCGTTTCGGCCGACATGGGGGCACTCCTTCAGCGACGCAGGGTGCGCCGCATCCCGGCCAGCGGGAATACGTCTGTGGCCCTAAGCCAAGGCCTTGATCCGCGGCCTATTCCACGTCTTCGCCACCGGCGGAGCTAGAGCTTTCGGTCGACCGGTCCGGCCCCGGGTAATTCTGCCGTCGGGGATGTGCGCGAGTACCGCGCTCGATCGATGCGCCGGCCTGCGAACCCGCCAGCTAGAATGTCGCCGGTCTGCCCTGCCCCGACGCTTCGCCCAGCTACTCACGATGGTCGACGACATCCCCGGCCTGCGCCGCATCCTCGCCTCGTACAAGGTGATTGCGGTCGTCGGGCTTTCCGCCGACTGGTTCCGTCCGAGCTATTTCGCCGCGAAGTACATGCTCGAGCACGGCTACACGGTGATCCCGGTGAACCCGCGCTACGACGTGATCCTGGGGCAGCGCTGCTACAAGGCGCTCCGGGACATTCCCGTGAAGGTCGACGTCGTCGACTGCTTCCGCAAGACCTCCGACATCATGCCGATCGCCGAGGACGCGATCGCGATCGGCGCGAAGGTGCTGTGGCAGCAGTTGAGCGTGACCAACGAAGAAGCGGCGCGCAAAGCCGAAGCCGCGGGGCTCGAGACGGTCATGGACCGCTGCGTGAAGATCGAGCACGCGCGGCTCTTCGGCGGCCTGAACTGGGCCGGTGTCAACACCAAAGTCATCTCGGCGAAGCGATCGAAGTACATCGCGAACTGATGCCAGCCCGACCCGGCGTGCTATTCTGGCCATCTGCATGGCCATCTACTGGAGGTGCCCATGAGCAAGAGCTTCTCGATCGCCGAAGCCAAGGATCGGCTCCCGCGGCTCGTGCACGACGCAGAGGCGGGCGTTCCCGTGTCGCTGACGCGTCGAGGCAAACCGGTAGCGGTGCTGATCTCGAAGACCGAGTACGACCGCCTGAAGGGCAGGAAGCGGAAGATCGATTGGTCCGCCCTCTCGATCGACACGCGCGGGTTCAAGTTCTCGCGCGACGAAGCCAATGCGCGATAGGGTGTTCCTCGACACGAACGTCCTCGTCTACCTGTACTCGAACAGCGAGCCGGCAAAACGATCCATCGTCGCCTCCACGGTGGAACGCCATGACCCCGTCGTGAGCACCCAGGTGCTGAGCGAGTTCGCGAACGTGATGATCCGGAAGCTCAGGCTGCCAGCGGATGCAATCGGGCGGGCAATCGATGAGATTACCGCAGCCTGCGAACTGGTCCTCGTGACGCCGGCGACCGTGCGCGCGGCGCTCCAGATCTGCGAGCGCTATCGGTATGCGTTCTTCGACAGCCAGGTTCTCGCAGCGGCGATCGCGGCTGACGTTCGGACACTCTATTCGGAGGACCTGCAGCACGGCCAGGTCGTCGAGGAGGTGACGATCGTGTCTCCCTTTGCGCCGGTCGCGCGCGAGCGGAGCGGGCGGTATCGCGCCCGCGCCGAGCCGCGGCGCGCAGCGTAGGTCGAAGGCGACGCCGCATGCCCGACCGCAAATTCGGCTTCGAAACGCTCGCGCTCCACGCCGGCCAGGTCCCGGACGCGGCGACCGGCGCGCGCGCGGCGCCGATCTACCAGACCACCTCGTTCGTCTTCGACTCCGCCGAGCACGCGGCGAGTCTCTTCAACCTGCAGACGTTCGGCAACGTCTACTCGCGGATCTCGAACCCGACCGTCGCGGTGCTCGAAGAGCGCGTCGCCGCACTCGAAGGCGGCCGCGTGGCGCTCGCCACGGCCAGCGGCCAGGCCGCGGAGGCGGTGGCGATCATGACACTGCTCGAGGCGGGTGATCACGCGGTCTCGGCGGCGACCCTCTACGGCGGCACGCACACGCTGCTCGGCGTGAACCTGAAGAAGCTCGGGATCGAGGCGACGTTCGTCGATCCCGACGACCCGGAGAACTTCCGCCGGGCGATCAAGCCGAACACCAGGCTCCTCTACGCCGAGACGCTCGGCAACCCGTCGATCAACGTCGTCGACATCGCCGCCATCGGCGCGATCGCGCGCGAGGCCGGCGTGCCGTTCGTGGTCGACAACACCGTGCCCTCGCCCTACCTCTGCCGGCCCCTCGAGCACGGCGCCGACATCGTCGTGCATTCGGCGACCAAGTACATCGGCGGCCACGGCACCACGATGGGCGGCGTGATCGTCGAGTCGGGCAAGTTCCCCTGGGGGAACGGCAAGTTTCCGGGCATGACGACGCCGTCGCAGGGCTATCACGGCGTGATCTTCCACGAGACCTTCGGCGACTTCGGCTTCATCATGCGCTGCCGGATGGAGACGATGCGCACGTTCGGGCCGGCGCTCTCCCCCTTCAACGCCTGGCAGCTCCTGCAGGGCATCGAAACGCTGCCGCTGCGGATGGAGCGCCACTGCGCGAACGCGCTCGCGGTGGCGAAGTTCCTGTCATCGCACCCGCAGGTGTCGTGGGTGAACTATCCCGGCCTGCCCGACAACAAGTACTACGCGCTCACGCGCAAGTACATGCCGCAGGGCGCGAGCGGCCTGCTCTCGTTCGGGATCAAGGGCGGCGCGGCGGCAGGCGAGAAGTTCATCGACGCCGCGACCTTCATGAGCCACCTCGCCAACATCGGCGACGCGAAGACGCTGATCATCCACCCCGCGTCGACGACGCACCGCCAGATGGGCGAGGACGAGCAGGCGAAGGCGGGCGTCACGCCCGACATGATCCGGGTGTCGGTTGGGCTCGAGACGCTCGACGACATCCTGTGGGACATCGACCAGTCGCTGCGCGCCGCGGCCAAGGCGTAGTACCGTCATCCCGGCGAACGCCGGGATCCAGGCGGCGCAGGCTGGACCCCGGCTTTCGCCGGGGTGACAGTTAAACGGAGGAGCAATGCTCAGCTACGACGTCGTCGAACACGGCAAGCCGTTGCAGCGCGCGGTGCGGGAAACGCCGCAGCCCAAGGGTGCGGAGGTGCTGGTGCGCATCACGCGCTCGGGCGTCTGCCACTCGGATCTCCACATCTGGGACGGCTACTTCGACCTCGGCGGGGGCAAGCGGTTCTACGTGAAGGACCGCGGTTGCGTGCCGCCGTTCACGCTCGGCCACGAGCCCTACGGCGTGGTCGAGGCGCTCGGCCCCGACGCCAAGGGCATCGCGGTCGGCTCGAAGCGCGTCGTCTACCCCTGGATCGGCTGCGGCGAGTGCGCCGTATGCAAGGCCGGCCAGGACAACTACTGCCTGCAGCAGCGCTTCATCGGCGTGTTCCGGCCGGGCGCCTACTCGTCGCACATCGTCGTCCCCGACGCGAAGTACCTCGTCGACGCGACCGGCGTCGACGAGAGCTTCGCCGCGACGCTCGGCTGCTCCGGGATCACGACCTACAGCGCGATCCGGAAGCTCCCGGCGCTCACCGAGCGCGACTGGGTGGTCGTGCTCGGGTGCGGCGGCCTCGGGATGATCGCGCTCTCGACCTTGCGCGCCCTCGGGATCGAGCGCGTGATCGCCTGCGACGTCGACGACGGCAAGCTCGCGGCCGCCCGGGCGGCGGGCGCGCGCGAGACGGTGAACTCGCGCGACGGCCAGGCGGCGATCGCGCAGATCCAGAAGCTCTCCGGCGGCGCAGTCGCAGGCGCGCTCGACTTCGTCGGCATGCCGGCGACCGCCAACGTCGGGATCGCGGTGCTCGCGAAGGGCGGCCGCTACATCCTGTGCGGCCTCTTCGGCGGGGAGCTCGCCATCCCGCTGCCGCCGATCGCGCAGCGCGCGATCGGGATCATCGGCTCGTACGTCGGGACCCTCCAGGAGCTGCGCGAGGTCGTGGCACTGGCGCAAAGCGGCAAGCTGAAGCCGACGCCGGTCGAGACCCGCCCGATCAGGGACGTGAACCGCACGCTGGACGAGCTGAAGGCGGGCAAGATCCTGGGCCGCGTCGTGCTCGACGTGAACGAGACCGCCTGAGGCGCCATGAACTTCACGAACTACACGTCCGCGTACCCGACCGCCCGCCGGCCGACGATGGCCGCGAACGTCGTGTCGACCTCGCAGCCGCTCGCCGCGCAGGCCGGCCTGCGGATGCTGCTCGACGGCGGCAACGCGGTCGACGCCGCGCTCGGCGCCGCGATCGCGCTCACGGTCGTCGAGCCGATCTCGAACGGCATCGGGTCGGACCTCTTCGCGATCATCTGGGACGGGAACGGCCTCGCCGGCCTCAACGCGTCGGGCCGCTCGCCGGCCGCGTGGACGCCGGAGTACTTCGCCGGCAAGACGGCGGTGCCGGTGCGCGGCTGGAACAGCGTGTCGGTGCCGGGCTGCGTGTCGGCGTGGGCGGAGCTCTCGGAGCGCTACGGCCAGCTCCCGTTCGAGAAGCTGTTCGAGCCGGCGATCGAGTACGCCTACAACGGCTACCTCGTGTCGCCGTTCGTCGCCCAGCGCTGGGCGCTGCAGGTGCCCGAGCTCAAGAGCCAGCCCGGCTTCGCCGAGGCGTTCCTGCCCGGCGGTCGCGCGCCGCAGGCGGGCGAGCGCTTCGCGTTGCGGGACGCGGCGGCGACGCTCGAGCTGATCGCCGAGACCCGCGGCAAGGCATTCTACGAGGGCGAGCTCGCCGGGCGGATCGAGGCGCACTCGGCCGCGTGCGAAGGCGCGATGACCCGCGCCGATCTGGCGGCGCACACGAACGACTGGGTCGGCACGATCAGCCAGGACTACCGCGGCTACACCGTGCACGAGATCCCGCCGAACGGCCAGGGCATCGTCTGCCTGATGGCGCTCGGGATGCTCGCGCATTTCGACGTGGCGAAGCTGCCGGTGGACTCGGCGGACAGCGTCCATCTCCAGCTCGAGGCCGTGAAGCTCGCCTTCGCCGACGCACGGGCGTACGTCGCCGATTCCGCCGCGATGACGCCGGTGACGCCCGCGCATCTCCTCGACCGCGACTACCTCGCCTCGCGCGCGAAGCTGATCGACATGAAGCGCGCGCAGGGCTTCGGCCACGGGACGCCGCCGCGCGGCGGCACGATCTATCTCACCGCCGCCGACGCGAACGGCATGATGGTCTCGCTGATCCAGTCGAACTACATGGGCTTCGGCTCGGGCGTCGTGGTGCCCGGCACCGGCATCAGCCTGCAGAACCGCGGCTACGGCTTCGTGCTCAAGCCGGGCCATCCGAACTGCGTCGCGCCGCGGAAGCGCCCCTACCACACCATCATCCCCGCCTTCGTGACGAAGAACGGCGTGCCGGTGATGAGCTTCGGGCTGATGGGCGGGACGATGCAGCCGCAGGGCCACACCCAGCTCATGGTGCGGATGATCGACTACGGCCAGAGCCCGCAGACCGCGATCGACGGGCCGCGGTTTCGGATCATGACCGGCCTCGAAGTGAACCTCGAGACCGCGTTCCCGCCGGCGACGGTGAGCGAGCTCGCGCGCCGCGGACACAAGCTCGTCGAGCTGCCGGAGGGCTACATGGACTTCGGCTGCGCGCAGATCGCGCTGCGCGCCGACGGCGGGTACGTCACCGCGTCCGACCCGCGGCGCGATTCGCTCGCGGTCGGATTCTAGTGCCCGCCTCCCGACCTGGGGCGGGTCGCCAACGCCGGAGGCAAACGATGCGCCGCTACGTCCCGATCGTGCTCGCCGCGCTCCTCGCAACCGGCTGCGCCCAGCAGCCGCCGATGACCGAGGGGGCGGGCGTGTCGCCGCTGCAGCTGCCGGGCTCGTCGCTCCAGGCGTCGGGCTTCCTCGGCAAGGACTACAGCCGCTTCAGCCCGGTGCCCGGGAAGCTCGACACCTGGCGCTGGGTGAAGCCCGGCGTGAACTGGCGGCAGTACACGAAGGTGCTCGTCCAGCCGGTCGAGGTGTGGATCAACCCGCAGGCCGAGTACGGCGGCATCCAGCCGGACACGTACAAGCGCATGGCCGACGAATTCCGCGCGGTGGTCACGCAGCAGTTCCGGGCCGGCGGGTACGAGATCGTCGACAAGCCGGGGCCGGGCGTCCTCAGGCTCCATTTCGCGCTCACCGGCGTGAACCCGGAGCGGCCGGGGTTCACGCCGCTCGACGTGCTGCCGATCAAGATGGCGATCACCGTCGCCAGGTCGGCGACCGGCACCGACAAGACCGTCATCGCGCTCTCCGGCGAGGCGGAGGTGCTCGACGGCGTCACCGGCGAGCGCGTGTTCGCCTCGGTCTCGACGCGGAAGGACGCCCACCTGTTCGTCGGCAGACAGCTCACCTGGGACAGACGTCCAGAACGGCGCGACCGAATGGGCGGTCGAGGCGCGGGAGCGGCTCGACGCCGCTCGCGGTGCGTCGCGGTAGCCGCGATCGGAGCCGCGGTCAGAGCCGCGGCGCCGCGTCGCCCGTCGGCGTCCGCATCGCCGCGAGGATCGCGCGCATGTCGTCCAGCGTCGCGGCCCGCGGGTTCATCTTCACCTGCCCGCTCTTCATCGCCCACTCGGCGAGTCGCTCGCGATCGGCATCGGTCCGGACGTAGTCGTCGAGGCTGAGGTCGAGCTCCAGGCGGCGGCGGAGCTTGGCCATCGCCTCGGCCGCCGTCCGACCGTCGAAGAGCCGCGCCACGACCTCCCCTTTCGCGCCGAGCACCGGCTCGTTGAACGCGGTGACGTACGGCAGCGCAAGCGCGTTGCCGAGCCCGTGCGCGACGTGCTGCTGCGCGCCGAGCGGGCCGGAGATCGCGTGCGCGAGCCCGAGGTTCGCGCTGTTGAACGCGATCGCCGCCTGCATCGAGGCGATCAGGCACGCCCCGCGGGCGTCGCGGTTGTCCGGCTCCTCGTACGCGACCGCGAGCCAGCGCCCGAGCAGCGCCATCGCCGAGATGGCGTACGGGTCGGTCATCGGCGAGGCCATCCGCGACACGTACGCCTCGACCGCGTGCGTCACCGCGTCGTAGCCGGCGTACGCAGTGACCACCGCCGGCGCGCCGGCGGTGAGCGCCGGGTCGAGCAGCGCGATCTGCGGCGTCATCTCCTGCGACCGGTAGATGAGCTTCGCCTCCGCGCCGTCCTTGCCGACCACCGCGGATTCGGAGACCTCGCTCCCGGTGCCGTGCGTCGTGGGCACCGCGACGAGCAGGCTCGCGTGCGGCGCGAGCCGCTTGCCGAACCCGGCGATCGCCTCGGCGGGACCCGGGTTCGACAGCAGCATCCGCGCGACCTTCGCGGTATCCATCGCCGACCCGCCGCCCAGCGCAACGATGAAATCCGGCGTCGCCTGCGCGAGCGCCGCGGCACACGCCTCGACCGATGCCGTGTCGGGCTCGCCGGCGGGCGTGGCGTGAACGAGCGGCTCGGTGCCGGTCCCCTCCTTCAGCAGCGCAGCGACCCGCGCTCCGACCGGCGTGCGGGTGAAGTACTCGTCCATGACCATCGCGGGCCGCCTGGCGCCGGCCTCCTTCGCGAGCTCCGGCAGGCGGTCGAGCGCGTCCCAGCCGAAGACGACACGGCGGTTCGAATGGACGAAGGTGAAGGGTGCAAAAGCGTCAGCCATCTTGGGTATTCCCTGTCATGCACCGAGAAACGCTTCCCGGATGCGCGGATTCTGCCGCAGCTCGGCCGCCGGCCCGGATTCGACCACCCGGCCGACCTGCAGCACGTACGCGCGGTCGGCGACCGCGAGCGCCATCGCGACGTTCTGCTCGGCGAGCAGCACGGCCGTCCCGCGCGCGACGATCGCGCGCACCCGCCCGAGCACCTCGGTGGTGAGGATCGGCGAGAGCCCGAGCGACGGCTCGTCGAGCAGGAGGAGCCGCGGCGCGGTCATCAGCGCGCGCCCGATCGCGAGCATCTGCTGCTGCCCGCCCGAGAGCTGCCAGCCGAGGGCGGCGGCCTTCTCGGCGAGCGCGGGGAACATCGCGTACACCTCGTCGACGCGGCCGCGCGTCGCTGCGCGACTGGCGCGGCTCGCCACCTCGAGGTTCTCGCGCACCGTCATCCCGGGAAAGACGCGCCGCCCCTCCGGCGAGTAGCCGAGGCCGAGACGGGCGCGCGCCGAAACGGCAACGCCGGCGAGCGGCCGGCCATCGTAGTCGATCGCGCCGGCCGACGGCGCGACGAAGCCCATCACCGACTTCATCAGCGTGCTCTTGCCGGCGCCGTTCGCGCCGACGAGCGCCACCGCCTCGCCGGCGCGCACCTCGATCGTCGCCGCTTCGAGCGCGGTGATCTGGCCGTACCGCGCGGTGAGTCCCTTCACCTCCAGGAGCGCGCTCATTGGACCACCCTCGCGCTCCGCGCTCGGGGTTCGCGCTTGGCGCTCACGCTGCCTCCTGGGCGGCACCGAGGTACGCCTCGATCACCCGCGGATGCGCGCGGATCTCGGCCGGCGTCCCGCTCGCGATCAGCCGGCCGTAGTCGAGGCAGGCCATGCGGCCGGCGAGCGGCATCAGGAACGGCATGTTGTGCTCGATGACGAGCAGCGTCAGGCCGTCGCGCGCGAACGTGCGCAGGCGCGCCGCGAGGTCGGCCTGCTCGGCGGCGTTGAGGCCCGCGGCCGGCTCGTCGAGCAGCAGCAGCTGCGGCTCCAGCGCGAGCGCGCGCGCGATCTCGACGCGGCGCTTGAGGCCGTAGGCGAGCCCGCCGCAGGGCTGCATCGCGACCTGCGCGACGTCGAGCCGCTCGAGGAGGCCCATCGCGTGTCCGCGGGCGCGCTCGAGCCCGTCGTCCCCGAGCGCGCGCCGCACGCCGCTCCGCTCGGCGCCGGCGCGCGCGACGGCGACGTTGTCGAGCGCGGTCAGATCGTCGACCAGGTTGACGCTCTGGAACGTGCGCGCGATGCCGCGGCGCGCAACCTCGTACGGCGCGAGGCGGGTGACGTCCTCGCCGGCGAACACGATCGCGCCCGACTGCGGCGTGTAGATCCGAGTCACGCAGTTGACGAGCGTGGTCTTGCCCGACCCGTTCGGCCCGATGAGGCCGAAGATCTCGCCGCGCTCGAGCGCGAGGCTCACGCCGTCGAGAGCGCGCACGCCGCCGAAGGCGAGCGCAACGTCGCGCACCTCGAGCAGCGGCCCGCTGCCGGTCCGGCGCCCTCGCGGCACGAGCGGCACCGGCTGCGGCGGGCGCGGCGCGGCCTCCGGGAAGATCCGCGCGCGCAGCCGCTCGAGGCCGCCGACGAGCCCCCACGGCGCGACGATGATCATCGCCAGCAGCACCGCGCCGTAGGCGATCAGGTAGTACTTGTCCAGGAAGCGGAACCACTCCGGCAGGTGCACCAGCAGGAACGCGCCGAGGATCGCGCCGGCGATGCCGGTGCGCCCGCCGACGACCGCCATCGTCAGCACGGCGACCATGACGTGGAACTCGAGCACCTCCGGCGAGATCACGCGGATCGTGTGCACGTAGAGCGCGCCGGCGGCGCCGGCGTAGACGGCCGAGAGCAGGAAGGCGACGAAGCGGAGGTGCCAGATGTCGAGCCCGAGCGACATCGCGGCGATGTCGTTCTCCCGCATCACGGTGTAGGCGCGGCCGAGCAGCCCGCGCGTGAGCCGCCACGCGAGCACCGCGCCGATCGCGACGAGCCCCCAGACGAACGCCGCGAGCGGCAGGCCGCGCGGCACCGTCCAGCCGAAGAGCACGATGCCCGGCACCCCGGGCAGTCCGTTCGCGCCGCCGGTGACCGACTGCCACTGCACCGCGACGAGCAGCATCACCTGCCCGATCCCGAGGGTCGCGAGGGCGAAGTAGTGCGACTCGAGCCGCAGCACCGGCGCGGCGACGACGAGCGCGAGCACGACCGGCGCCGCGATCGCGAGCGGCAGCGTCGTCTCGAAGCCCCAGCCGAAGTTGAGCGCGAGGAGCGCGGTGACGTACGCGCCGACGCCGAAGAAGGTGCCCTGGGTAAGCGCGAGCGCGCCGGCGTGGCCGAAGATGAACTGGAACCCGAGCGTGAGGAGCGCGTACACGCCGGCGAGCGTGAACACGCGGAGGTCGTAGCTCGTGCCGAAGACGAGCGGCCAGGCGAGGAGGAGCGCGAGGCCGGCGAGCAGGGGAAGCCGGATGCCCTGCGTCACCGTCCTCATGCTTCGCCGCGCGCCGGAACGTGCGCACGAGCCGTGAGGCAGGCGACGCGAGGGTACGGAGCGCGTCGCCGGTCCATCGATCATGCCCGGCGCTGGACGACTTCGCCGAAGAGGCCCTGCGGGCGGAAGAAGAGGATCACGAGCACGACGGCGTAGAGGATGATCGTCGACACCGTGTGCGAGAAGAGGTCCTGCGCCCAGGGCGCGTTCTGGTCGCCGAGCGGGAGGAAGAGCGGGATCGACGGATAGATCACCTCGAAGAGTGCGATCAGGAACGCGCCGGCGATCGCGCCCGGCAGACTCCCCCAGCCGCCGATCGTGACCGCGATGTAGGCCTTGATGATGTAGTTGGTGCCGTCGGTCGGGCTCACGAAAAATGTGTTGGCGAGCAGGAGCCCGGCCGCGCCCGCGAGCGCCGCGGCGAGCCCGAAGGTGAACGCGATCATCCAGTTGACGCGGATGCCCACGGCTTCGGCCATCGCGCGGTCCTGCGCGGTGGCGCGGAGCTGCCGGCCGAGCCGCGTCCGCGCGAAGAGCCACCACTGGCCGCCGATCAGCAGTGCCGCCACGGCGATCACCGCCGCCGATTGCCCCGGCAGCGTGATCGGTCCGAGCGCGAGCTGGCCGCCGGGAAAGAGCGGCGGTGCGCCGCGCGGGGCGGCGCCGAAGATCGCGTTCGCCGTGTTCTGGAAGATGATCCCGAGGGCGATCGTGGAAATGAACACCGACACCGGCGGGCGCGACTTGAGCGGGAAGTAGGCAAGGAGGGAGAAGACGAGCCCGAGCGCGACCATCGCCACCAGCACGAACGGCAGCAGGACGATCCCCGGCACCGGGAGCACCGTTGCGGTGGCGATGGCAATGTAGCCGCCCGCCATCACCATGTCGCCCTGCGCGAAGTTGACCGCGCTGGTCGCGTTCAGGATCAGCACGAACCCGAGCGCGAGCAGCGCGTACGCCGAGCCGAGGGCGATCGCGTTGACGAGGGTCTGGAGCACGAAGCCCTTAGTTCGCCAGCACGCCCGTCACGTTGTCGTAGCGCTTGGCGACCTTCGGGATCCGCGTCTTCCCGTCATAGCAGATGATCACCGCCGAGTGCGCCATGTTGCCCTTGCCGTCGGACTTGTAGGTCATCGCGAGACCCTTGTACGTCCCGGTCGACAGCGCCTTGGTGACGTCGGCCGGGGTGCGCGCGCCCTTCGTCGCCGCCTCGAGCACCATCATCACGCCGTCGTACTGGCCGAGGGCGAAGCCGTCGGGCTCGGCGTTGAACTCGTCGCGGTACATCTTGAGGAAGCTCCGCATCTCCGGCGTCTCGCCCGAAACCGGCGACGCGTTCGCTTCCGCGCACGCGCCCGCGAGCTCCTTCGGCTCGAGCAGCGCGGCCGTGGGCGGCTGGTGCAGCGCCGAGCCGGCGACGATCGGCAGGCCGAGGTTCATCTGCGCCGCCGCGCGCATGAGGAGCGCGGTCGGCTGCGAGTGGAGATGCAGCACCAGCACGTCGGGGTTCGCCGCGCGCGCCTTGTTGAGCACAGAGGACATGTCGCGGATCGAGACCTCGAGCCCCTCCTGGAACACCGGCTCCAGACCGGCCTTCTTCAGCTGCGCGACGATCTCGTTGCGGCCGCTCTGCCCGTACGCGGTCGTCTGATAGATGAGCGCGATGCGCCGCTTCTTCAGCTCCTCGAGCACGTAGCGGACGTGCGCCACCTTCGCCACCGAGTCGCCCGGGAAGAAGCGGAACACGTACGGGTTCTTCTGTTCGGTGATCGCCGCAGTGCCGGACACGGTGACGAGCGGCATCCTGTTCTCGAGCGCGACCGGCAGCATCGCCAGCATCTGCGTGCCGAGCATCGAAGCGACGACCGCCGTCGGCTTGTCCTTCGCGATCGCGCGCTCGAGCGCGTTCACCGCGACGTCGGGCGCGACGCCGGTGTCGGAGACCTCGGCGAACGGGCTCACGCCCTTCGGCGCGCGCCGCATCGCGAGCAGCGCGCCGTTGCGCTGGCTCGCGCCCTCGAGCGACAGGAACCCCGTTATCGGAACGAGGATCGGCATGTTGACCTTCGCATCCTGCGCGGCGGCGGGCGCCGAAAGCGCGGCGGCGAGCGCGAGCGCGGCAAGTCGTCTCATTGGTCCTCCCGGGGAACGGTTGTCGAAGATCTGCCGTCGAGCATAGGTGCGCGTGTCGAACGCTGTCAATCGACGCGGCCGGAATGAGCTCGTGGTGGCGCCGCGGCGTCCCTTCATAACATGAGCGCCCTTGGTACCATCCTCCCGTACGACCTGCCGGAGTGCATCATGCAGCCGTCCCTGCTGGAAGAGCTGACCCCCGTCCCGAACCCCTACCCGATCGTCGCCGAGGAGGCCTACCCCGACGTCTGGCGCCTGTGCGAGCAGGCGCGCGAGCTCGCCTGGGACCCGGCGAAGATCGATTTCTCGGACGTCGGGAAGGCCGACATCCCGCGCGAGGTGCGCGCCGCCGGCGCCGAGTGGTGGTCGCTCCGCGCGTGGATGGAGCACGGCGCGACGCCCTACGGCGCCGAGCGCCTGCGCGACGCGATCTTCGGCCACCAGCCGTTCGAGGTGAAGCAGCACATCGCGAACTTCATCATGGAGGAGCTGCGCCACCACGAGGCCTCGTTCCGCATCGCGCGGGCGATCGGCGCGGGCGGTTCGAACTACGAGCCGACGCCGCGCGCCGACTACTTCCAGTCGATCATCCCGCGCTTCCACGACGAGAAGGACGAACGCGCGATGTCGTTCTTCGCCGGGCTCGCGGTGAACACGCTGTTCGAGCAGCTCTCCGGCGAGCTCCTCCAGGCGCGCTACGAGAACGCGCGCTACGAGTCGATCAAGGAGGCATGCCGGCTGATCCTGCGCGACGAGGCGCGGCACATCCAGTTCGGCCGGATCATCATGCGCCGCTTCTTCGGCGAGCTGCCCGAGCCGGAGAAGGCGCTGCTCGGCGCGAAGTTCTCGAAGAAGCTCCGCGGCAGCCTCCTGAACGGCGTGTACGCGGTGGTGAACCTCCCCGAGGACGAGCGCAAGCGCTCGGGCCGCAACCGCGCGCTCGCCGCCGAATGGGGCCTGGGCGCGACGCATCCCGACGACGAGGTCGCGGTCATCCGCCGGGGCCTCGACAAGATCCGTGCCGACGTCGCGCCGTACGGCGTGCCGATCCCGCGGATCCCGGAGATCGACGACGTTGAAGTCACTGCCTGAGAGAGGAACCCATGGCGAAACTGCACAACCCCGAGACCATCGTCGACCCGATCGGCGCCTACAGCCATGGCGTGGAGGTCCCGCCGAACGCGCGCTGGCTGCACGTCGCCGGCCAGATCGGCCTGCGCAAGGACGGCACCCTTCCGTCGACGGTCGAGGAGCAGACCGAGGTCGCGTGGCAGAACATCGTCGAGATCCTCGGCGCGGCAGGAATGAAGGTCACCGACCTCGTCAAGATCACGCAGTACCTGACGCGGCTCGAGCATTTTCCCCGGTATGCGGCGACGCGCGCGAAGTTCCTGGCCGGCCACCGGCCGGCCTCGACCGGCCTCATCATCAGCTCGCTCGTGAAGCCCGAGTACCTGGTCGAGGTCGAGGCGGTCGCGGCGAAGGCTGCGCCGGCGGCCAAGGCGGCGAAGGCCGCGAAGCGCCCGGCGCGCAAAGCGGCGAAGCGCAAGAAGCGCCGCTAGCGCGATGCGGATCGCGCTAGCGCTCTGTCTGGCGCTCGGCTTTGCGCTGGAGGCCGCCGCCCAAGCCTATCCCGCCAAGCCGATCCGGTTCATCGTCCCGTTCCCGCCGGGCGGCTCGGCCGACATCCTCGCGCGCGCGATCGGCCAGAAGGCGGGCGAGGGTCTCGGGCAGTCGCTGATCATCGAGAACCGTCCGGGCGCGGGCACCGCGATCGGCGCCGAGGCGCTCGCGAAGAGCGCACCGGACGGCTACGCGATCATGATCGGCACCGTCAGCTCGCACGCGATCAACCCGGCGCTCAACCCGAAGCTGCCGTTCGACCCGGTCAAGGACTTCACGCCGGTGTCCCTCGTCGCCTCGATCCCGTTCGCGATGATCGTGCACCCGTCGGTGCCGGCGAAAACGGTGGAGGAGTTCGTCGCGCTTGCGCGCGCGAAGCCCGGCACCCTCAACTACTCCTCCGCCGGCAGCGGCACGTCGAACCACCTTGCCGGCGAGCTGCTCAAGTCGATGGCGGGGATCGACATCGTGCACGTCCCGTACAAGGGCAGCGCGCCGGCGCTGAACGATCTGATCTCCGGGCAGGTCGCGCTGATGTTCGACCTCGTCCTCACGGCGGCGCCGCACGTGAAATCGGGCGCCGTCCGCGGCCTCGCGGTAACCAGTGCGAAGCGCTCTTCCGTGCTGCCCGATCTGCCGACCGTGGCGGAGTCGATTCCAGGTTACGAGGTGAGCGCGTGGTTCGGCATCTTCGCGCCCGCCGGCGTACCGCAGCCGGTCGTGCAGCGGCTGAACGCCGAGTTCGTGAAGGCGTTGCGCGAGCCCGATCTCCGCCAGCGGCTCGCGAGCCAGGGCGCCGAGCCGATCACGAGCACGCCCGAAGAGTTCGCCGCCTATCTCCGCTCGGAGATCGACAAGTGGGCGAAGGTCGTGAAGGTCGCCGGGATGAAGCCCGACTAGAGCGGCTCAGTCGACCGGCAGCGCGATGCCGGCGGCGCTCGCGACCGCGCGCACCTGCTCCGGCCAGTTGATCCGGCCCGGGTCGCGGCCGTCCGCGATGCCGATGAGGATCGCCTCCTCCGTGCCGACGTTGCGGAAGCCACGCGACACCCCGGCGGAATGCTGATCGCGTCCCACCCGGCGGAATGCTGATCGCGTCCCACGTTCCGAGCCGGAGCTTGCGCTCGCCGCGCGGGCCCCAGAACACCTCCCACACGCCGGAGAGCGGGATGAAGACCTCCTGCGTCAGGTGGTTGTGCAGCGGCGCGGACTTGCCGGGCGCGCAGCGCACGAGATTCAGATGGAAGTGGCCCGCGGGCAGCGCGGCGTCGGGGCCGTCGCCGATCACCCGGTAGGTCGTGCGCTCGCACCCGGGTATCCCGGCGTCGACGTAGGCGTCGGTCGGCCGCAGCCCGGCGAACCGCGCCACGCGCGCCTCCATCTCCTCCGTGGTTGGATTCGCGTCGGTGATCGGGGCGATGCCTGATTGTCATGGTCGGCCTCCGCGTCCAACGCTAGAGAATGCCGTGCCGCCGGAACACGTCGGCGAGCTTCTCGCCGCGCGCGAGCGCGGCGCGCGTCTCGTTCTCGCCCCGGACCTTGGCGAGCGCCGCCGCCACGACCTCGCCCTCCACCGCGCGCGGCACCACGACCACGCCGTCGGCATCGCCGAACACGAGGTCGCCCGGCGCGACGCGCACGCCGCCTGCCTCGACCGGGACGTCGATCGCCATCACCTTGCCGCGACCCTTCGAGTCGAGCGGCCCGATGCCGCCGGCGAACACCGGGAACCGCATCTCCCGGATGGCGCGCACGTCGCGCGTGAGGCCGTCCATCACGGCGCCCGCGGCGCCGCGCGCCCGCGCCGCGGTGGAGAGCAGCTCGCCCCAGGGCGCGATGCGCCCGGAAGCGCCGCAGGCGAACACCGGCACTTCGCCGGGCTTGAGGTCGTCCACCAGCTGGATCTCGAGCTCGTAGGGGTTCTCGCCCGCGGGGGCGTCGTAAACGTCCATGTAGAGCGCGGTGCGCGCGCGGCCGCAGAGCACGAGCGAGTCGTCGAGCGGCCGGACGCGCGCCTGCATCGCCTGGCTGCGGTAGCCGGCCGCGTCCAGGCAGTCCGACAGCACGGCGCTGAAGAGCGCGCGCCGCAGGTCGTCGAGCGAGTCCATCACAGCGGCGTCACGCGCGCGTGCAGCACGGCCGCCTGCCCGCCGCGCACCGCCGTGAGGCAGCGCTGGATCGCCGCCGGCACGGCCGTCCGGATCCTCCACGAGCTCGCCGTGCGCACCCGCCGCTTCGGCGAGCTTCGCGAAGTTCATGTCCGGCGCGAGCAGCGCTTCGTACTGGTTCGTCGCCTTCGCCTCGCCGTCCGGATAGACGCGCAGCGTCGCTTCCTTCACCGCCGACCAGCCGGAGTTGTCGAGCACGACGGTGAAGATCGGCAGCTTGTACTGCTTCGCGACCGCGTAGACCGACGCCGGGTTGCAGAAGTAGAAGCTGCCGTCGCCGCAGACCTGCACCACGGTCCGGTCGGGCCGCGCGAGCTTCACCCCGAGCGCGGTCCCGCCCGAGAACCCGAGGCCGCCGCCCGCCAGCCCGACGATCGTCCCGGGCGCGTTGCGCGGGATCTGGTTGAACACCGCGAGCGTGTTGCGGATCGCCTCGTTCACGACGATGTCGTCCGGCCCGATCGCGCGGCCGACCTCGGCGCAGAGGTACTGCGGATTGATCTTCCCCTTCGCGCCCTTGTCCGCGGCGAGCTTCGCGAGCCCCGCCTTCCGCGCTGCGTGCTCGGCCGCGAGCGCCTCGATGCGCTTCGCAGCCGCGGCGCGGAACGCGGGCGTCGCTTTCGCCTTCACCGCTTCGATCAGCTGCTCGAGGATTCGCCGGCTCGCGCCCTGGATCCGCAGGTTCGCGGCGAAGTCCCACATCGGGAACCCCTGCTTGACCACGTCGACGTCGATCTGCGCCCAGAACGTCGCCGGGTTCTCGGGCGTGTCGCGCGGGATCCACGGCACGTCGACGTCGAGCAGGATGCCGAGGTCGCTCTCGGCGACGTGCTTGCCCGGAACGAAGCCCGCGCAGCACGGCGAGTCGGCCGCGATGTTGAGATGGAGCGGGTTGAACTCGACCACGCGGATGCCCGCGAGCCGCGCGAGCTCGTCGAGCAGCGCCGGCGTCGCCGCGTCGCGCCCCGCATACGCCGTGACGAGCAGCGGGTTCTTCGCCGCGATCAGCCGGTCGGCGAGCAGCGCGATCGACGCGGGGTCCGCGCCGCCGGCCGCGGCCGCGCCGAACCGCTCCGGCGGGAACGACCGCACCGAGCTCTCCGCCCAGGTCTCGGCGAGCGTCTCGCGCGGGAGCATCAGGTACACCGGTCCCTTCGGGTCGCTGTGCATCAGCGTGTGCGCGCGGCGCAGCGCCTCCTTCGCGATCACGCCCGAAGGGCAGGGAGTACTCCCACTTCACGTACGGGCGCACGATCGCCGCCTGATCGTAGGGCTCCTGCACGAAGTGGACGTAGGTGTCGCGCGAGCCGGTCAGCTCGCCGCGCTGGGTGAACGGCGCGCGGCCCGCCATCAGCAGGACCGGGATGCGGCCGCGGAAAGCGTTGTGCATCGCGACCGCGGAATTCCCGGTGCCGACGTCGACGTGGACGAGCACGCCCTGCCCGCGCCCGGTCGCCATCGCGTAGCCCGCGGCCATGTGCATCGCGACGTTCTCGTGCGGGCAGAGGATCGTCTTCGGGAACGCGCGCCCGGTCTTGCGCCAGCGGGCCATCTCCTCGATGAGCGGCGCGTGGTCGGTGCCGTAGTTGCAGAAGAGATACTCCAGCCCGAGCTCGTTCAGGCCCTCGAGGAAGTAGTGCGCGGTGGCGTTGAGCCTGACTTGCGGCGACTGGTCCATGGGTGTCCTCGAGCGCGGGCGCGGACCGCATGATAGCGCCTGCGCTAAGATCGGCGGCCCGTGGAGGACCAAGCGCGAATGAGCACCGACCTCTGCTTCATGCCGGCGACCGAGCTCGTCGCCCGCTACGCCGCGAAGACGCTGTCGCCGGTCGAGGTGACGCGCGCGGTGCTCGACCGCATCCGCGCTGCTCAACCCGAAGCTGAACGCCTACTGCCTCGTCGACGAGGAAGGCGCGCTCGCGGCGGCGCGCGCCTCCGAAGCGCGCTGGAGCAAGGGCGAGCCGGCCGGTCCGGTCGACGGCGTGCCGGCCTCGATCAAGGACCTCGTGCTCGCGAAGGGCTGGCCGACGCTGCGGGGCTCGAAGACCGTCGACCCGGCCGGGCCGTGGAACGACGACGCGCCGACGACCGCGCGCCTGCGCGAAGGCGGCGCAGTGCTCCTCGGCAAGACCTGCACGCCGGAGTTCGGCTGGAAAGGCGTCACCGACAGCGCGCTCACCGGCATCACCCGCAACCCGTGGAACCTCGAGCGCACGCCCGGCGGCTCGAGCGGCGGCGCGTCCGCGCAGCTCGCGGCGGGCCTCGGCCAGCTCGCGGTCGGGACCGACGGCGGCGGGTCGATCCGCATCCCGTGCGGGTTCGCCGGCGTCTCGGGCATCAAGGCGCAGTTCGGCCGCGTGCCGGCGTGGCCGCTCTCGCCGATGGGAACGGTGGCGCACGTCGGGCCGATGGCGCGCTCGATCGCCGACGTCGCGCTGATGCTGAACGTGCTCGCGCAGCCCGACATCCGCGACTGGCACGCCCTCCCCTGGGACGGCGCCGATTTCACGGCCGGGCTCGACCACGGCATCAAGGGGCTGCGGATCGCCTACAGCCCGCGGCTCGGCTACATCAAGTACGTGCATCCCGAGGTCGAGGCGCGCGTGGCCGAAGCGATGAAGACGCTCGCCGATCTCGGCGCGCGCGTCGAGCAGGTCGACCCGGGGTTCCCCGACGCGCGCGACACGTTCTGGGTGCACTGGACGGGCGGCGCGTACAACGCGCTGCGCAAGCTCCCGCCGGAGAAATTCGCATTGCTCGAGCCGGCGCTGCAGAAGGCGTTCGACCACGGCTCGCGCCACACGCTCGCCGCGTACTTCGACGCCGTCGCCGGCCGCATCGCGATGGGCGAGCGCATGAAGCGCTTTCACCTCGACTGGGATCTCCTCGCGACGCCGGCACTCGCCGTGCCCGCGTTCGAGGTCGGCCGGATCGTACCGAGGGAGCCGGCCGGTCCGGAGGACGACTGGACGTGGTGGACGCCGTTCAGCTACCCGTTCAACCTCACGCAGCAGCCGGCGCTGTCGGTGCCGTGCGGATTCACGAAGGACGGGCTGCCGGTCGGGCTGCAACTCGTCGCGCCGCCCTACCGCGAGGACCTCGCGCTGCGAGCGGCGCACGCATTCCAGAGCGCGACCGATCATCTGCGGCGGCCGGCGGTCTAGCACCTGACCGCAAGCGCCGATGGGCGAAGTTTGCGCCTCTCTTCGTAACGCGTTACGCTACCATCATGGTCACCCGCCGCCGGCCCTCGAAACGCCCCGCGACCGCCGCCGAGCGGATGCGGCGGTATCGTGCGCGACGGCGCGCGGCAGGGCTGAGGCTCGAGCGGCGGTGGATAGTCGCCAAGCCCGCGGCCGCAAAAGCGCCCTGGTCGAATCACCGCCTGCTCGACGTTAGGAGCCTTGCGCTGCATGCGGTGATCGCCCGGAAGATCGAACGGGATTCGCGTCTCCTCGCGAAGGCGCGGCGGAACCTCGACCGCTGGCGCGCGGCACGTGGGAGCGAGCCGCTCGCGCTCGCAGAGTGGCGCGCGATCCTCGACCGGCCATGGCAGGAGGTGGCCGCGCTGCTGGTAGATCCCGGTGAGAGCGCGACCCGCCTTAGGCAGTCATCGCCCTTCGCGGGTGTCCTGACGCGACAAGAGCGGAGGAGGATCTACGAAGCGTTCCGAGCTTGAGCATCTGATTCGCGCCGCGGGCGCGATCTCGGGGGACAAACGGATCGTGGTTATCGGCAGCCAGTCGATCCTCGCGCAGTTCCCGGACGCACCGGCCGAAGTGCTCGTGTCGATGGAAGCGGACCTATATCCCCGGGATCGTCCCCAGCTCGCCGATCTGGTGGACGGTTCGATCGGGGAAGGGTCCCAGTTTCACGAACAGTTCGGCTACTACGCGCAAGGTGTGGGGCCCGATACCGCCGTGCTACCCGCCGGCTGGGAAAGGCGTCTCGTATCGATCAAGAACGCGAACACTGCCGGCGTCGAGGCGCTCTGCCTCGAAGTCCACGATCTGGCGATCTCGAAGTACATCGCAGGTCGCGAGAAGGATCTCGGCTTCACGCGCGTTCTGGCGGAGCACCGGATGACGCGCGAGGCGACGCTCCTCGCCCGCCTCGCCGACACACGGCTCGATACGGCGCGGCGTAAACTCGCCGCGTCACGCATAGCAAGGGATTTCGCGGCGGCGCCCAAGAAGCGCCGGACACCATCGAAAAGGAGATGAGATGCTGAAGATCTGGGGCCGAGTCAACTCGATCAACGTACAAAAGGCGATGTGGGCCGTCGGCGAGCTGAAGATCCCGCACGAGCGGGTCGACGCCGGCATGGCGTTCGGCGTCGTCAACACGCCCGAGTACCGGAAGATGAACCCGAACGGCCGCGTGCCGACGATCGACTACGACGGGTTCGTGCTCTGGGAGTCGAACGTGATCGTGCGCTACCTCTACGCGAAGCACGGCCCCGCGCGCACGCTCGAGCAGGGCTACAGCGAGGAGAAGTGGATGGACTGGACGACCAGCACCGTCGGTGCGCCGATCACGACGATCTTCTGGCAGCTCATCCGCACGCCGGCCGAGAAGCGCGACATGCCCGCGGTCGAGGCCGCGATCAAGCAGGCGGTCGACATCTTCAAGATCGCCGACGACGCGCTCGCGAGCCAGCCGTACATGTCCGGCCGCGAGTTCTCGATGGGCGACATCCCGTTCGGCTGCTTCGTCAACCGCTGGTTCCAGATGCCGATCCAGCGCCCGGACCACGCGAACCTCGCCCGGTACTACGAGCGCCTCAAGTCCCGCCCGGCGTACCGCCAGCACGTCACGGCGATCCCGCTCACCTGACCGAGGACTCTCCAGTGACCGAACTCTCCCGCGGCCTGCGCATCCACTTCGTCGACGGCAGCACGCTCGCCGTCAGCTTCCCGAAGCAGAAGGACAACGAGATCGCCGCGGAGCTCGCGCGCGAGGCGATCCTCAAGGAGCGGATGATCGCCATCGAGGCCGACGGCTGCCTGCACTACGTGCCGTTCGACAACGTCAAGTACATCAGCGTCTACCCGGCCCCGGAGAAGCCCGGCAAGCACGTGATCCGCGGCGCGACCCTCCGGGACTGAAGCCGCCCGCGACCCTGCCCCGCGTGTCCGGCGCTGCCCCCGCCGACGCCGCCGGCGCGCGCTTTTCCCCGCGCGCCGTCGCGCTCGTCTTCGTCCCGTTCGCGGCGGGCTTCTTCCTCTCGTACTTCTTCCGCAACGTCAATGCCGTCATCGCCAAGGACCTCGTGCGCGAGTTCGCGCTCACGCCCGCCGAGCTGGGGCTGCTCACGAGCGCCTACTTCCTGGCGTTCGGCCTCGCCATGCTGCCGCTCGGCGTGTTTCTCGACCGGTACGGTCCGCGGCGGGTAGTCGCGACGCTCCTCTGCATCACCGCGCTCGGCGCGCTCGTGTTCGGCGCCGCGGGCGGCTTCGGTACCCTCGCCGCGGGTCGCACGTTGATCGGGCTCGGCGTGTCGGCCTGCCTCATGGGCGCGATAAAGGCGTTCACGCTGTGGTTCCCGCTCTCGCGCCTCGCGACGATCAACGGCTGGTACATCTTCATCGGCAGCATCGGC
This sequence comes from uncultured beta proteobacterium, assembly GCA_963762785.1. Taxonomy (GTDB): domain Bacteria; phylum Pseudomonadota; class Gammaproteobacteria; order Burkholderiales; family SG8-39; genus DATEDA01. Next base: position 26,562 of record CAVXND010000084.1, on the reverse strand, counting down.
GGGCTCGCCGCGACCGCGCCGGTCGAAGCCGCGCTCGGGACGATCGGCTGGCGCGCGATGTTCTACGGCCTCGCCGCGGCATCGCTCGCGGTCGCCGCGCTGATCGCCCTGTCCGTGCCGGAGAAGGCGCTCCCCGGCGCGGGTGCGACCTGGGGCGAGCAGATCCGCGGCATCGGCCAGATCCTCCGGCTGCCGCTCTTCTGGCGCATCGTTCTGCCGTTCGTAATCACTCACGGCGCCTACCAGGCGTTCCAGGGCCTGTGGCTCGGCCCCTGGCTCACCGACGTCGCCGGGCTCCCGCGCGGGGGTGCGGCGCAGCTGCTGCTCGTATGCGCGACGGCTTACGCGATCGGCTCGGTGGCCTTCGGCAGCTTCGCCGACCGGCTGGCGTCGCGCGGCTTCCCCCGCCTCACGCTCTACAAGTGCGGCCTCGTCGCCTCCTTCGGCGCGTTCCTCTGCATCGCGCTCGATCTCGCGCTCCCGCGCGCTGCGCTCCTCGCGACCTACGGCTTCACCGTGATGTCGGGCGCGCTCGTCTTCGCGGTGATCACGCCGTATTTCCCGGCGGCGATGTCGGGCCGCGTGATCACCGGGCTCAACTTCGCGATGTTCTCGACGTCGTTCGCCTTCCAGTGGGGCATCGGCGCGGTGCTGCGGGGGTTCCCGGTCGTCGACGGCCGGTACGCGCCGGAGGGCTACGCCGCGGCGCTCCTGGGCATCGCCGCGCTGCAGGTGGCGGTGCTCGCGTGGGTGCTGCCGCTGCGCGAGACGCCGGCCCGGAGCTAGCGGGCGCGTCAGTGCCGGCGAGCGCCCGCTCGCGCGCCGGCTTGTCGAGCGCAGCGAGCGCCTTCACCGCCGCGTAGAACTTCGGCAGGTCGCCGCCCTCCCGCGCGAGCAGCGCGCGGAACGCCGGCACCAGCGCCTCGTAAGTGGCGACCGACGCGAGGTGGGCGTTGTTCATGCCGGCGAAGAACCGGTCGTAGCCGGCGAACCCGCCCCACTGCTTCGCCTTGAGCTCGCCGTAGTCGGCATCGAGCTCGGCGAAGAGCTTCGCCTTCCCGGCGCGCTTCGCGTCGTCGGGGAGCGGCTCGCGGTACAGCTTCGCGGCCCGCTCGCGGTAGCGCAGCACGAGCTGCACGAACTCCGCCCGGCGCGCGCGCGAGGCGGCGAACGCCTCGCGCTCCGCCGCGCTCGCGTTCGCCGCCATCCAGCGCCGCAGGCCCTCCTCCTCGACCGCGACCGCGAACGACTCGTTGAACGTCGTGTCGCCCTTCACGTAGACGACCTGGTGCGCGAGCTCGTGGAAGATGAGGCGCGCGAGGTCCGCGTCCGGGTAGCGGATGAAGGTGTTGAGGACCGGGTCGTCGAACCAGCCGAGCGTCGAGTACGCCGCGACGCCGTAGACGAACACGTCGAACCCTTCCTTCCGCAGCCCGTCGCCGAAGCCTTCCGCGCTGGCCTGCGCGTAGTAGCCGCGGTAACCGACGCAGCCGGCGACCGGGAAGCAGCTCTGCCGCGGCTCGACCGAGAACTCCGGCGCGGCGAAGACGTTCCACACGACGAACGGGCGGCCGAGGTCGGCGTACGACCGGTAGCTGCCGTTGTCCGGCAGCCCGAGCTCGCGGCTCGCGAACTCGCGGATCGCGAGCGCGCGCTCGAGCTTCGCGCGCAGCTCGGGCGGCGTCGCCGGGTCGGCGATCCGCCGCGGGATCGGCTCGGCGCGGTGCATCACCTCGAGATGCCCGCCGATCGCCTGGCCGTAGTAGGAGAACGTCGAGCAGCCGGCGGCGGCGATCACCGCCGCCCCGCGAGGAGCACGAGCCACCATCGCCGCTTCACTGCGCGAACCTCCCGCTCTCGAGAAACGCCGCCACCTGCCGCGCGACCGCGCTCGAGACCAGCATCTCGCTGTGCGCGACGCGCATCACGAGATGATCGGCGAGCTGCGGGTGTCTCGTCTCCTCGATCGCGACGACGCCGTCGTTCGGCAGCGGCACGGCGAGCCCGATCAGCCGCCCGAGCCCGAGCCGGCGCTCGCCGGCGATCGCGCCGGCTTCGACGCCGGAGGGAATCTCGAGGCGCGGCATGTCGCCCCAGAGCGCGCGCGTCGTGCCGAGGAGCGGCGCACCCCAGCGCTTCGTCGCGAGGCTGCGCCCGCTCGCCGAGCCGGCGAGCGGCGACCCGAGCAGCACGACGCGGCGGACGCGCTCGTCGGGGTGATCGCGGAGCGCGGCGAGCGCGACCACCCCGCCGAGCGAGTGCGCGACGACGTGCACGCGCGGCGAATCGATCGCGGCGATCGCACCGGCGACGAGGCGCGCGTTGCGCGCGAGGTCGTGCATCGCCGAGTAGTAGCCGACCGCGCGCGCGTCGAACCCGTGGCGGCGCAACTGCCGCGCGAGATAGAGCATCACGACCCGGTTCATCCACAGGCCGTGGACGAGCAGCACTGCGTCGCCGGGCATGCGCCGATTCTACCGGCGCGCGAGCAGCCGCAGCGCGACCGCCGCCGAGGGCAGCGCGAAGAGGCCGAACGCCCACGCGTAGCTGCCGGTCGCCCAGACCGCGGCGGCGAAGAGCGGCGGGCCGGACAGCGCGCCGGCGAAGGTGAAGAACTGGGTGCCGCCGGTCGCGGTCGTCACCTGCCCCGCCGGGGCGACCCGGGCCACCTCCGCGAGGTACACGCCGTTCCAGCCGACCGCGGAGGCGCCGAGCAGCATGCCGACGGCGACGATCGCCCAGAGCGGCCACGCGGTCGAGAACGAGGCGGCCGCGAGGCAGCACGACGCCGTGATCGCGCCGAGCACCGCCAGCATCATCCGCGGCGCGAGCCAGCGGTCGGCGACCGCGCCCCAGGCGATCCGGCCGACGATGCCGGCGCCGTGCGCGCACGCGTAGACGAGCCCCGCCGTGACGAGGCTGTAGCCGAGCTCGAGCGCGAGGTACGACACGAAGTAGGTGATGAACACGAGCTGCACGGCGGCGTAGCCGAGCGATGCGAACGAGAGCTCGCGGAGCGCGCGGCTCGAGAGCGCGAGGCGGATCGGACGGCCGAAGCCCGAGAACACGCCGCGCAGCGTGCCGCCCGGCCCGGCGGGCGGCGACGCGCTTCTCGGCCAGCATCCCCCGCGCCGGCAGCAGGACGAACGCCGCGGCGATGCAGACCGCGGCGAGCACCGGCAGCGCGCCGGCCCAGCCGAGGGCGAGCGCGAGCGGCGGGGCGACGACGCCGGCGATGGCGCCGCCGACCGGGACGCCGGTCTGCTTGATCGAGAAGACGAGCGCCATCATCCCCGGCGGCGTGCGCCGCGCGAGGATGTGCGAGCTGACCGGGTTCACCACGCCATAGGCGCAGCCGATCACGAGCGCCGCGAGCGGCACCAGCGCGGCGACCGCGAAGTACCCGAGCGCGAGGCCGGCGCCCGCGAGCACGACCGCGGCCTGGCAGACGGCGAGCGGGCCGTAGCGCGCGGTGAAGCGCCCGACCGAGAGGCCGGAGATCATCGCGCCGAGGTAGGTGAGCGAGGCGAAGAAGCCGATCGACTGCGGCGCGAGGCCGAGGTCCCGCGCGGCGACCGGCGCGAGCACCGACGGCGCGATCATCGCCATCGACGTCAGCGTCTGGACCGCCAGCGTGACGGCGATGGCGACGAGGGTTGGATTCACTCGGGCCGAGCTTACTCGACCTCCACCGTCCCGTTGGCGTTGACCTGCACCATGCTCGTGCCGCCCTCGAACGTCGGCGGCGGCACCGAGGACGGCGAGGCGGCCATGGCGCGCTCGGCCATCATCGGCCGCGGGCCGGGGACGAAGCCGCCGGTGTTGAGGCTGACGCGGCGGATCTTGTAGCTCCGGCCGCCGAGCGCCTTGGTGGCGATGTCGGCGCGATCGCGGAACGCCGCGACCGCCTCGGTGAGCAGCTCGTTCTGCACCTGGCGGCGGACCTCCGGCGAAACGGTGAATGCGACGCCGCCGAGCTGCATCGACGACTGGAGCCGGCCGATCAGGGTGGACATCGCCTGCACGTCCTTCGATTCGAGCCGGACCTCGCTGCGGCCGCGCCAGCCGGTGAGCTTCCCCGCGCGGTCGTAGACCGGGAAGGTGTTGGTGAAGCCCGAGCGCGTCTTGACGGTCTTGAATTCGGCCGCCGTCTTCAGCGCTTCGGCGGTGACGCGGTTCAGCTGGGTCGCGACCTGGGCCGCCGACGGATCGCTCGCCTCGGCGACCAGCGTGGCGGTCATGAGGTCGTTCTGGACCTCGCGCGAGACCTCGGCCTGCAGGTCGACCTGGTTGAAGCGCGGCTCGGGGGCGGGCTGGGCGAGCGCCGCGGTGGCGGCGAAGCCGGCGGCGAAGGCAAGAGCGGTACGCAGAATCATCGTGTCTCCAGTGAGTGAGAGTGCAACGCCAGGCTTTAACGCGACAGCGGGGCGGGTGGGGTTAGCGGGGTTACCATCGGGGCGCGAATGAGAGGCGGCACTCTAATCCGGCGGCTGGCGGCGTGGCTGCGCCGCTGCTGGTCCTGCGGCGCGCCGCTCGGACCGCGCGAGCGCAAGTGCCCGCGGTGCGGCGCCGCCCAGCCGCGCGAAGTCTAGCTTCAGCGCGCCTTCGTCTGCCGCAGCCGCTCGAACTCTTCCGCGGCGAGCGCGAGCACGACGCCCGGCGCCGCCCTCACGCGAGGTTCCTGAGCTCCCGCAGGCCGACCGAGAGCATCGCCAGATCCGGCGCCGGCGCCGCGCGCAGCTCGCCGAGGAGACGCGAGGCGCGCTCCAGCGCGTCGCGGCTCGCGCCCTCCCAGCGTGCGACGAGCGCCGCGGGATCGTCGGCGTCGGCCCCCGTCGCGAGCACGTTGGCGACGAGGGTGCGCTGCAGTCCCGCGAGATCGTCGCGCATCGAGGTCTTCGCGAGCGTCTGCCAGTGGCTGTCGCCGGGGATCTGGCCGATGCGGTCGCGCAGCCACGCGAGGCCGAGCTTCGACGAGAGCTCGAAGTACACGCGGCCCACGGCCGGAACCGGTCGCTGCGTCGTTTCGGCGACCTCGCCGATGTCGAGCGCGGCGAACAGCGTGTCGAGCGCGGCGACGCGCGCGGCGATCTCGCGCGGCACGCCGGCCTGCGTCCAGCGCACCGCGTGGATGTCGAGCTGCGAGCGCGCCTGCGCGTCGAGGAGACGCGGCAGCTCGGCGTGGAGCGCCTCGACGCCGGGCTGGAACCGCTCGATCGTCTGCTCCATCGGCTCGGTGAGTCGGCGCGAGCGCAGGAACCACGACGTCGCGCGCACCGTCAGCCGGCCGGCCTCGATCAGCATCTCGGACTGGATCTGGTCGGGCACCTTGTTGTCGAGCGCCTCGATCGACTGCCACAGCGGCACGTAGCCGAAGATCTCGCGCTGCAGGAGGTAGGCGCGCACGATCTCGGGCGCGCGCGCGCCGGTCGTCTCCATCAGCCGGTGGACGAACGTCGAGCCGACGCGGTTCACCATGCTGTTGACGACGTGCGTCGCGACGATCTCGCGCCGCAGCGGATGCCGCGGCATCACGCCGGCGTAGGCCTCGCGCAGCGTCTGCGGGAAGTAGCGGCCGAGCGCGGTCCCGATCCACTCGTCCTCGGGGAGGGCGGAGTCGACAAACGCGTCCGAGAGCCACATCTTCGAGTAGGCGAGCAGCACCGCGCGCTCGGGCGCGGCGAGCCCGAGCTTCTTCGACCGGCGCTCGGCGATCACCTCGTCCGGGGGCAGGAACTCGAGCGCACGGTCGAGCCGGCCGGCCTTCTCGAGGAACTGGATGAAGCGGTGCTGCGCGTCGAGCAGCCCCGGCGCGACCCGGCCGGCGATCGAGAGCGACTGGGTCTGGAAGTAGTTGTCGCGGAGGCACAGCGCCGCGACCTGGTCGGTCATCTGCGCGAGCAGCGTGTTCCGCTGCTTCTCGGTCAGCTCGCCGTCGGCGATCACGAGGCCGAGCAGGATCTTGATGTTGACCTCGTGGTCGGAGGTGTCGACGCCGGCCGAGTTGTCGATCGCGTCGGTGTAGACCTTGCCGCCCTTCAGCGCGTACTCGATCCGGCCGAGCTGGGTGAGCCCGAGGTTGCCGCCCTCGGCGACGACCTTGCAGCGCAGATCGGCCCCGTTCACGCGGATCGCATCGTTCGCCCGGTCGCCGACCGACGCGTGGCTCTCGTCGGCGGCCTTCACGTAGGTGCCGATGCCGCCGTTGTAGAGGAGGTGCACCGGCGCCTTGAGGATCGCGCTGATCAGCTCGGCCGGCGGCAGGCTCTCGGCCTCGATCCCGAGCGCCTTGCGCGCCTCGGGCGAGACCGGGATCGACTTCGCGCTCCGCGGCCACACGCCGCCGCCGTGCGAGATCAGCATCGTGTTGTAGTCGGCCCACGACGAGCGCGGCTGGTCGAACAGGCGCTTGCGCTCCGCCCAGGTCGACGCCGCGTCGGGATCGGGGTCGATGAAGACGTGCCGGTGGTCGAACGCGGCGACGAGGCGGATGTGCTTCGACAGCAGCATGCCGTTGCCGAACACGTCGCCCGACATGTCGCCGACGCCGACGACGGTGAAATCGGTCGTCTGCGTGTCGACGCCCATCTCGCGGAAGTGGCGCTTCACCGACTCCCACGCGCCGCGGGCGGTGATGCCCATCGCCTTGTGGTCGTAGCCGGCCGAGCCGCCGGAGGCGAACGCGTCGCCGAGCCAGAAGCCGTACTCCGCCGAGATCGAGTTCGCGTAGTCGGAGAAGGTCGCGGTGCCCTTGTCCGCCGCAACGACGAGATACGGGTCGTCCGGATCGTGGCGCCGCACCTGCGGCGGCGGCACGATCTTGCCGCCGACGAGGTTGTCGGTGATGTCGAGCAGGCCGCGGAGGTAGTCCTTGTAGCAGGCGACGCCCTCCTTCATGTACGCCTCGCGGTCGCGACAGCGGCGGGCGCGCGCTTCAGCACGAACCCGCCCTTCGACCCGACCGGCACGATGACGACGTTCTTCACCATCTGCGCCTTGACGAGGCCGAGCACCTCGGTGCGGAAATCCTCCGGCCGGTCGGACCAGCGCAGGCCGCCGCGCGCGACCTTGCCGCCGCGCAGGTGCACGCCCTCGAAGCGCACCGAGTACACGAAGATCTCGAACATCGGCTTCGGGTCGGGCAGCCCCGGCACCTTCGACGGGTCGAACTTGAACGAGACGAAGGTCCGCCGCCGGCCCTCCGCGTCGCGCCGCCAGTAGTTGGTGCGATTCGTGGCGAGGAGGAGCGCGAGGTACTGCCGCAGCACCCGGTCCTCGTTCAGGTTGTCGACCTTGTCGAGCGCCTGCTCGATCGCGTTCACCTGCAGCGCGGCGCCCTCCGCGTCGCCCTTCTCGGGATCGAGGCGCAGCTTGAAGAGGTTCGCCAGCATCCGCGCGATCGCCGGGTTCGCCGCCATCGTCTGCTCGATGAACCCCTGCGAGAGCGGGAACCCGATCTGCCGGAGGTACTTCGCGTAGGCGCGCAGCACCACGATCTCGTCGGCGGCGAGGCGCGCGGCGAGCACCAGGCGGTTGAAGCCGTCGTTCTCGACCTCGCCGGTGAAGACGCGGCCGAACGCCTCCTCGAAGATCGTGCCGACGGCGTCGATCTCGATCTCGGCGTCGCCGGTGGCGAGCCCGAAGTCGTGCATCCAGATCGGACCGCCGGACTCGGGCGTGATGCGATACGGCCGCTCCTCGAGCACGCGGAGGCCCATGCGCTCGAGCATCGGCAGGCTGTCGGAGAGCGTCACCGGCCCGCCCTTGTGGAAGAGCTTGAACCGCAGCATCCCCGGCGGCGCCTCGAGCGGCTTGTAGAGGTTCAGCGCGAGCCCGCCGCCGGCGACCTTCGCCAGCATCTCGCAGTCGGGCACGGCGTTTCGCGCCGGGACGTCCTCGCGGTACGCGGCCGGGAACGCCGCGCCGAAGCGCCGGTAGAGCTCGTTGCCGCGCGCCTCGCCCGTCGCGGCGACGAGCGCCTCGCGCACGTCGTCCTCCCAGCGGCGCGCCGCGGCGGCGAGACGCTGCCTCGAGCTCGCGCACGTCGAACTGCGGGATCTGGCCCGGGGTCGTGCGCACCGTGATCATGATGCGCGCGAGCACCGACTGCGAGAGGAAGACGTCGAACTCGGACGAGACGCCGTTGAACGCCTTGGTCAGGATCGCCTGCCACTTCTTGCGCAGATCGGTGTTGAAGTTCTCGCGCGGCGCGTAGATGAGGCAGGTGACGAACCGCTCGAACTGGTCGCGGCGGACGAAGAGCCGGAAGCGCTGGCGCTCGGCGAGATGGAGGATCCCGAGCGCGGTCTCGGCGAGCTCGTCCTCGGGCGTCTGGAAGAGCTCGTCGCGCGGGAAGTTGTCGATGATGTTCTCGAGCGACTTCCAGGAGTGCCCGCCGGGCGCGAGACCCGCCTTCGCCTGGACGTTGGCGACCTTGCGCCGCAGGAGCGGGATCTCGCTCGGGCGCACGTGGTACGCGGTGTGGGTGTAGAGCCCGAGGAAGCGGTGCTCGCCCGCGACCTCGCCGCGGTCGTCGTAGCGCTTGATGCCGATGTAGTCGAGGTAGCCCGGACGGTGCACGGTCGAGCGCGCGTTCGCCTTGGTGATGATCAGCAGGTCCTTCACGCGCGCGTAGGCGCGCACCTGCGGCGGGAGCTGCGAGAAGCTCGTCGCGAGCTCCTCGCCCGGCTTCTCGCGCAGGATCCCCATGCCCGGAGCCGGGCACCACGGCGAGCGCGTCGTCGCCGTCCTTCATCACGAGATCGTGGGCGCGGTAGCCGAGGAGCGTGAAGTGGTCGGCGGCGAGCCACTCGAGGAACGCGCGCGCTTCGGCGAGCTCCATCTGGCCGACCGGCGGCGGGCGGCGGTCGAGGTCGGCGACGATCTCGCGCACCTTGCGCGAGCATCTTCTTCCAGTCCTCGACCGACAACGCGGACGTCGTCGAGCACGCGCTCGAGGTCGGCGGCGAGCGCCTCCATCCGCGCCGGGTCGGTGAGCCGGTCGACCTCGACGTGCATGAACGACTCGCGGCTTCCGGCCGGCGAATCGTCGGGCAGCACGCCCATCAGCGTGCCGTCCGTGCGGTTCACGCGGATGATCGGGTGGACGATCAGGTGGAGCGTGAGCCCCTGGCGGTTCACCTCCATCGTCACCGAGTCGACGAGGAACGGCATGTCGTCGTTGACGATCTCGATGATCGTGTGCGTCGACTGCCAGCCGTGCTCCTGCACGCTCGGGTTGAAGACGCGCACGCGCGGCTTGCCCGCCTCGCGCTTGCGCGCGAAGTTCCACTGCGAGAGCGCCGCGCCGTAGAGGTCGGCGGGCGCGCGCGCGGCGAGATCCTCGCCGTCGACCTGGCGGAAGTACGCCCGCGTGAACGCTTCGACCGGTCCCCGCTGCTCGGCGGGGATCTTCTCGCGCAGGAGCGCGAGCACCTGCTCGAGCCGCTCGGCCTTGCCCTGTTCGGTGCGTGCCAGCATGGATGTCTCCCTACGCCCTACCCCCACCCTCGCCTCCCCTCGGGAGGGTGCAGTCAGCCTGGTGCAGGATGGCCTCCGGAGTGTCTTTTAGTGCGAGCAGTCCGCTAGCAGTCCGCCGCGAAGCTACGCCCGGCGGCGGCGAGGCATTTTCCGCGCGGCCGCGACGATGTCGCGCCAGCCCGCGTCCGCCGCCGCGAAGACCTCGACCGCGAACTCGGCGAACGCGCGGATCCGGGCCGAGAGCTGCCGGTTCGGCGGGTAGACGAGATAGAGCGCCGGTCCTTCGGCCGCCCAGTCGATGAGCACCGGCGCAAGCCGCCCGGCAATGATCGCGCCATGGGCGAGCGCCGACAGGACCTGGGTGACGCCCAGCCCGGCTGCGGCCGCCTCGACGCAGGCTTCCATCGAGTTGAACGCGAGGTTGCCGGCGGGCCGATGCGCGAGTCGGTTCCCGCGGCGCTCGAAGACCCACTCCGCCGGCCGCGCCGTGGCGAGCGCGAGGAAGGCGACGGCGTTGTGGCGTCGCCAGGTCCCCGGGCGTCCGGGGCGTTCCATGCCGCGCGAGCCAGGCGGGCGCCGCGCAGGTGACGAGGTGCGTCGTGCCGATCCGCCGCGCCACGAGATCCCCGTCGAGCGGCTCGCCGTAGGAGATCGCGCAGTCGACGCCCTCCTCCACCAGGTCGATCGCGCGGTTCTCCAGGCGCACCTCCAGCGCGAGCTCCGGGTGCCGCTCGAGGAGCCGCGGCAGCGCCGGCACCAGGAACTGGCGCGCGAGCGCCATCGGCATGTCGACCCGCAGCCGGCCGCGGGGCGACGCGCGCGCGCGCACGACGAGCGCCTCCGCCTCCTCGACGTCCGCCAGGATCCGGGCACAGCGCTCGTAGTAGGCGCGGCCGTCGTCGGTGAGCGAGAGCCGGCGGGTGGTGCGGTGGAGAAGCCGTGCGCCGAGCGCGCGCTCGAGGCCGGCCACGAGCTCGCTCACCCGCGCGCGCGAGAGCTCGAGCGAGTCGGCGGCGCGCGCGAAGCTGCCGAGCTCCGCGACCCGGGCGAAGGCGCGCATGCCGTGGAGGCGGTCCATTGTTCGGATAATCCGAATGACGTGTCCGGAAGATCGTAGTTTATTCGGAGCCTGGCCGGGCATAAAGTCCCCCGCTCACCCGGAGGAGGGCCCCCATGCACGACCGCGACGGCTGGATCTGGTACGACGGCAAGCTCACGCCCTGGCGCAACGCCACCACCCACGTCCTCACCCACTCGCTCCACTACGGCCTCGCGGTGTTCGAGGGCGTCCGCGCCTACGACACGCCGGACGGCCCCGCGATCTTCCGCGTGCAGGATCACACCGAGCGGCTGGTCAACTCGGCGCGCATCTACATGATGCAGATCCCGTATGACCGGCCGACGCTGATCGACGCGCAGCGGGAGGTCGTCCGGGCGAACGGGCTCGGCGCCTGCTATCTGCGCCCGATCGCGTTCTACGGCGCCGAGAAGATGGGCGTGAGTCCGAAGGGCGCGACGGTGCACGTGGCGATCGCGGCCTGGCCGTGGGGCGCCTACCTCGGGCCCGAGGCGCACGAGCGGGGCATCCGCGTGAAGACCTCGTCGTATGCGCGCCATCACGTCAACGTCACGATGGCGCGCGCGAAGCTCGCCGCGACCTACGCGAACTCGATCCTCGCGACCCTGGAAGCGTCGCAGGACGGCTACGACGAGGCGCTGCTCCTCGACGTCGACGGCTTCGTCGCCGAGGGCGCGGGCGAGAACCTCTTCATCGTGAAGGACGGCCGGCTGTACGAGCCGGAGCTCACCTCGGCGCTCGCCGGCATCACGCGCGACACCGTGATCACGCTCGCCCGCGAGCGCGGCTGCGAGGTCGGCGCGCGGCGGCTCACGCGCGACGACGTCTACATCGCCGACGAAGCGTTCTTCTGCGGGACCGCCGCGGAGGTGACGCCGATCGTGGAGCTCGACCGGCGCACGATCGGCGACGGGCGGCCCGGTCCGGTGACGCGCGCGATCCAGCGGGCGTTCTTCGACGTCGTTTCGGGGCGCGATGCCCGGCATCGCGACTGGCTGACGCCGGTCGCAGCGGACACGCGGGAAGCCTTGCCGGCGTAGCGGGGAGCGGATCGCCGCTGCGGCGGCGGATCGCTCGCCGGCGGGTCAGCCCCGCGCGATCACCAGCGGGACGAGCATCTCGTCCTCGGTCGGGCCGCCGTGCACGCCGACCTGGACGTGGCGGCGCTCGCCGGGAACGTGGTCGCGGACGGCGTAGCCTTCCTTCATGATCAGCGTGTAGTCGCCGATCCGTTCGGCGAGCCGCGGGTGCGCCGGCCCGGGGCCGAACCAGCCGTCCGCAACGAGGTCGCTCGAGCGCGCCAGGGTCGCGGCGTGCGCGAGGCGCCGCTCGACGTAGCGCTCGAAGACGTCCGCAGCGCCCGGCTTCACGTAGCAGTAGGCGACGCGCGGCTCGCCGCAGAGCGGCACGGCGAGCGTCGCGGCGAGCTCCGGATGGTCGTCGAGGTCGACGACCATCTCGGGCCGGGTGTCCACGAACCCGTGGTCCGCGGTGAAGATCACCAGCGTGTCGGTGCCGGCGATCTCCTCGAGAAAGCGCCCGAACGCCGCGTCGATGCGCGCGAGCTCTTCGCCCACGCGGTCCGAGCCGATGCCGTGCGCGTGCGCGAGCGAGTCGAGCTCCGAGTAGTAGGCGTAGACGTACTGCCGGCCCCTGGCCGCCGCGCACGACGTCGCGCACCGCCGCGAACATCCCGTCGAGGCCGCCGTGCGGGATGCGGCGGGCGCGGCCCGAGTGCGCCGTGTTGAAGCAGGATTCGACGATCGCGGCCGGCGAGACGACGTGCGCCGCGGCGTCGATCCGGTCGACGAGCGGCGGGTTGCCGAGGAGCTGGGCGGGCGTCACGCCGCCGGCGACGGCGATCGACGGGCCGCCGTGCCGCGGCCGGAACGGCAGCACCGCGAGCACCGTGCCGAGCTCGCGGAAGTACATGTGCCAGCCGGTGACCGCGTGGCGCTGCGGGGCGAGCCCGGTCATGAACGTGGTGACCGCCGCCGCGGTGGTCGAGGGGAAGATCGTCGTGATGCTCGCGCGCAGATGCGGGGCGAGCGCGCCGCCGGACGCCGCGTCGCGCGCGAGATGGCGCGCGCCGAGGCCGTCGATCACGAACACGCAGACGTTGCGGTGGCCGGCGATCTCGTCGGGGAGGAGCGCGCCGAGCGGCTCGTCGTGGCTGCGCACGCCGAACCCCGCGACGACCGAGGCCATCAGGTTGACGATGCTGCCGCCAGCGTAGTCGGGCTTCACTGTTGTTGATTCGAAGGGATGAGCACGACGCGCAGCGACGTTACCATAGCGTCCGCGACAAAATGCCCACTTTGACAAAAGATCACAGTTCGGCGCGCCGGCGCTCCGCCGGCGTTGTCGTCGTCCGCCGACACGCGGACCGCTGGCACTGCCTCGTGCTGCGCGCGTACGCGTACTGGGATTTCCCGAAGGGATCGATCGAGCCGGGCGAGACGCCGCTCGCCGCGGCGATCCGCGAGGTCGAGGAGGAAACCGGGCTCGCCGGGCTCGTCTTCCGCTGGGGCGAGGCGTTCCGCGAGACGGAGCCCTATTCCGGCGGCAAGGTCGCCCGCTACTACGTCGCCGAAGCACCTGCGGGCGACGCGACGCTGCCGGTCAACCCGGAACTCGGGCGGCCGGAGCACGACGAGTTCAGGTGGTTGAGCTTCGCGGACGTCAAACGGCTGCTCGTACCGCGGGTGCAGCAGATCGCCGAGTGGGCGGAGGGACTCATCGCCGCCTCACCCCGCTGAGAAAGGGGTTAAGGGACGGAGTAAGCGCTCAGCGGTCGAGGTCTTCCTCGTCCTCGTCGTCGTAGTCCTCGTCGAGGTCCCCGCCCTCGCTCTCGACCGCCTCGTCGTACTGCCTCCTGCGACAGCGGGTCCGCGTCCTCGAGCATGGCCGTGACCTCCTCGCGGAACTCCGCGGCGTCGAGGTTCGTGTCCTTGTCGATCATCTCGAGCACCCGGTGGAAGAGGTCGAGGTTGTTCATCGTCGTGAGGTAGTTGCCCTCGGTGCCGACGACGTAGAAGCTCTGCGGGAAGAGCCGGTCGAGCAGGGACTCCTCGTCCGGTCCGACCGTCTCGTCGTCGAGCACCACCAGGGTGTCCAGGTCGATCGCCACGCCGCGCCTCTCCAGGTCGCCCGATTCTAGCCGTCCCGCCGGGAACCGCCCAGCCTGGGCCCCGGCCGGCAGCGCGGGCCACGCCCGCGCCCGCCTGCTCGTCATGCGCGCTCCTATGCCATCAGCATATATGACGTTGACATGTCAGCGCGGCTGTGCCACTCTGCGCGGCATCAAGCGAGGCCGGCAGCCGGCGAAGGGGCGTACCGCGCGCGAGCGCGGGCGTGGCGCCGGCGATCCGCCGGATCGCTGTAACCCGGCGGCCAAGGAGGCTCGGCAATGAGACTCGCCCTGGTGATCGCTTTCCTCTGCACCGCATTCGTCGTGTTCGCCCAGCAGGTCCAGGCGCCGAAAGGCACCGAAGCCCCCGCCGGCTTCGACGACGGGCACAACGGCCTCGTCGGCGAAGAGGACTTCCTCGCCGACAAGGAGGAGTTCGAAGGCGTCGAAGGCATCGCCGACGGGCTCGGACCGGTCTACAACGCCCAGTCCTGCCGCGAGTGCCACCAGAACCCGATCACCGGCGGCGCGAGCCAGGTCACCGAGCTCCGCGTCGGGCATCGCGGCCCGGACGGGCGCTTCCAGAACCCGAGCATCACGCTCGCGAGCGGCGAGGTCATCAAGGACCGCTCGCTCGTGAACGACCGCGCGACCTGCCCCGAGGCGCAGATGCGCGCGCCGGACAGCGCGACGATCCGCACCTTCCGGCTCTCGCTCAGCATCCTCGGCGACGGCTTCGTCGAAGCGGTCGCCGACCAAACCCTCGTCGACATCGCCAAGCGGCAGTGCGCGATCACCCGCGGCCGGATCTGCGGGCAGGTGATCTCGTGCCGATCGTCGAGTCCAAGAGCGGCGAGACGCGCGCCGGCCGTTTCGGCTGGAAGAACCAGCACGCGAGCCTCGTCTCGTTCTCGGCCGACGCCTACCTGAACGAGATGGGGATCACGAGCGACGCTCCAGCCCGACGAAGTCGCCAAGACCTGCAACACCAAGCCCGAAATCAACAGCCCGACCGAGGGAACCCTGATCGACGACGTCGGCCGCTTCGCCCGCTTCATGCGCGCGACCAAGGCGCCGCCGCGCGACGTGAAGCTCGCCGCGACGCGATCCCGCCCAGCGCGGCGAGCGGCTCTTCGACCAGATCGGCTGCGCGTCTGCCACGTCCCGACCCTGCAGACCGCCCCGACCGGGACGAAGGTGACGAGCGCGTTCGCGATCCCGCCGGCGCTCGGCGACAAGATCTTCCACCCGTACAGCGACTTCCTGCTGCACAACGTCGGCACCGGCGACGGCATCGTGATGATCCCCGAGGAGCATCACGGCCGGCGCGTGCGCCAGCGCAGCTTCCGCAACTTCTCCGACCGCGAGGTCGAGAGCACGCAGTACAAGCTGCGCACCTCGCCGCTGTGGGGCGTGCGCATGCGCACCCGGCTGATGCACGACGGCGCCTCGGTGACGCTGAACGACGCGATCCGCCGCCACCGCGGCGAGGCGTCGGAAGTGACCGAGCGTTACGAGCGGCTGTCCAACGGCGAGCAAGAGGCGCTCCTCACCTTCCTCCGGTCGCTGTGATGCCGGCGGGAAAGCAGCTCGCCGCTGCGGCGGCGGCCGCGGCGTTTGCCGCCCTCGCGACGAGTGCGTGGGCGGAAGGCTTCCCGCGCGGCCACCGCGACGCGCTCGGGCCGCGATTCGAGGCGGCGCCGCAGCTCCGCGACGGCGCCCGCCACCGTCCGCCGCGGCGCGGCGCCGATACGCTCGAGCGCCTGCTGCGCTGGAACCAGATCGCGATCGACGCGAGCGGCCTCGACCACACGCCGGTGCAGCCCGGCGACACCCGCGTGTTCGGCGAGCAGCTCGGGCCGGGGCGCTCGAGCCGCGCGATCGCGATCGTCCACATCGCGATGTTCGACGCGGTGAACGCGATCGGCGGCGGCTACCGCAGCTTCACCGGGATGCGCTCCGCGCCCGACGAGGCATCGATCGACGCGGCGATCGCGCAGGCAGCGCACGACACGCTGGTGGCGGTGTTCCCGTCGCAGGCCGCGAGCTTCGACCAGGACCTCGCCGAGGACCTGCACGAGATCCGCAGCGGCGGGCGTTCGAAGGCCCAGGGCATCGACGTCGGCCGCCGCGCGGCGGCGGCGATCCTCGCCCAGCGGGCGAAGGACGGCTCGCAGCACGCCGAACCGCGGATCGGCGTCGACTTCATCCCGAGCAACGCGCCGGGCAAGTGGCGCCAGGACCCGGTGAGCAAGATCCCGCTCGCGATGGGCGCGCACTGGGGCGACGTGACGCCGTTCGTGCTCAGGTCGGGGCGCCAGTTCCGCGTTCCGCCGCCGCCGGCGATGACGAGCCCCGAGTACGCCGCCGCGTTCGAGGAGGTGAAGCGCCTCGGCGGCGACGGCGTGACGACGCCGACCGTGCGCACGGAGCAGCAGCGCCTGATCGGGATCTTCTGGGCCTACGACGGCACGCCGAGCCTGTGCGCGCCGCCGCGGCTGTACAACCAGATCGCGGTGCAGATCGCGCGCGAGCGCGGCACGAAGGTGCGCGAGATGGCGCGGCTGCTCGCGCTCGTCAACGTCGCGATGGCGGACGCGGGCGTGGCGATCTGGGAGTCGAAGTACTTCTACGCCTTCTGGCGGCCGGTGACCGGCATCCGCGAAGCCGACCCGGAGACCGGGCCCACCGGCGGGGGCGACGGCAACCCGAAGACCGTCGGCGATCCGAAGTTCGTGCCGCTCGGCGCGCCGGCGAGCAACCTCGCGGGCCCCAACTTCACGCCGCCCTTCCCCGCCTATCCGTCGGGGCACGCGGGCTTCGGCGGCGCGCTCTTCCAGATCCTGCGCGAGTTCTACGGCACCGATCGCATCGCCTTCACGTTCGTGTCGGACGAGCTGAACGGCGAGACGCTCGCGAACGACGGCACGATCCGGCCGCGAGTCCCGCGGCGGTTCTCGACGCTGTCGGAGGCCGAAGAGGAGAACGGCCAGAGCCGCATCTACCTCGGCATCCACTGGTCGTTCGACAAGACCGAGGGGATCGCCCAGGGACGGCGGGTGGCGAGCTACGTTTTCAGGAACGCGTTCGAGCCCGTGCGGCACGGGCGGTAAGCGCCGCCCCTTCAGCGCGAGGTGAGGCTCGCCCGCGGCGCCGCGCGCTTCGCGCGCACCCGCGCCCTGCCGGCCGGGGCCGTGCGCTTCACCGGCTGGAGCTCCTTCGGGCGGTAATAGCGCGGGTTCTCCTTCCCTTCGCAGGTCACCTGGTAGTAGGAAGGATTCGGCGAGCGCTGCTTCGGCAGCAGGATCATCGACCGGATGGTCGCGTCCTTCCATTCGCCCACGCTCTTGTAAAAGACGCGGACGCGCTCACCCGGGTAGAACCAGCGCTCTGCTTTTTTCATTGCTCCCTCGTTCGCACGGTAACCGCTGCGAAGATACCTGCGCGAACGAAGCGCGACGATGACGCAAGTCTCAAAGCGCGCGCGTGCGCCGCGTCGAGAATCCGTCGAGCGATCGAGGCGTTGCTGTCGCGCAATCCGGCACGGCAAAAAATTCTTCCGCTCGATCAACCGCTCGCGATCCGAACCACAAGCGCTCACTCAAGATCAGAACGTCTCCGTCCACGGCCGCAGCTCGACCTCCCACGTCCACGCGCTGCGCGGCTGGTCGTGGATCTGCAGATAGGTCTGCGCGATCGCGTCCGGATCGAGGAAGCCGTCGGGGCCGCGCTCGGCGCGCGCGTCGCCCGGCTGGCGGATGCCGCCGTCGATCACGAAGTGCGCGACGTGGATGCCTTTCGGCGCGAGCTCGCGCGCCATGCTCTGCGCCAGGCCGCGCAGCGCGAACTTGCCCATCGCGAAGGGTGCCGACTGCGGATAGCCCTTCACGCTCGCCGAAGCGCCGGTGAAGAGAATGCTGCCGCGCCCGAGCGGCAGCATCCGCTTCGCCGCCTCCTGCGCGACGAGGAAACCGCCGTACGCGGACACCTCGAGCGCCTTCGCCACGGCCGCCGGATCGAGCTCCACGAACGGGCCGCGCGCACGGGCGCTCGCGTTGTAGACGACGAGCGCCGGCACGCCGAGGTCGGCTTCGACCGCGCGGAAGAGCGCCTGCACCGCCGGCGGCTGCGACGCGTCGCACGCGTAGGCCTTCGCGCCGGTCTCGGCGACGAGCGCGCCGAGCTTCTCCGTGTTGCGCGCCGCGACCGCGACTTTCATGCCGCGCTTCGCGCAGGCGCGCGCGAGCGAGGCGCTCAGGCCCTTGCCCGCCCCGACGATCAGGGCAATGTCGTTCGCCATGGCGGATTTCCTATTCGGACTTGAAGCCGACCTTCTTGTGGGTGCCGTCGCAGAACGGCTTGTTCTTCGACTGGCCGCAGCGGCAGAGCCAGGTCTGCGTGCCGCGCCAGCGCTCGAGCCCGCTCGCCGCGACGATCGTCAGGTTGCCCTTGACCTGGTACGAGCCGTCCTTCTGCGGCTTGATCGCGAGCGTGCCGCCCTCGGCGGTCAGGCCGTCGCCCTTCTCGCCGACCGCGCCGGAGTCCTTGAAGCCGGCGGCCTCGTGGCTGTTGTCGCAGAAAGGCTTGTTCTTCGACTGCCCGCAGCGACAGAGCGCGGCGCGGAAGCGCACGCCGGGCATGTCCGCCGGCGCGCCTTCGATCGCGAGGTCGCCGCGCACGAAGAGCGGGCCGTTGTAACTGACCGCGATCGTGTTGCGCGCAGCGGGCCGCTCGACCGTCTTCCCGTCCTTCACCTCGTGGACGAGCGCGCCGCTCGGACAGCGCTCGACGACGTCGACCACTTCGGCGGCCGTCGCGAGGTCGGGCTGGCACCAGGGCTTGCGTCCGCCGACGAAGAGATCGCCCTTCGCGCGACCGCACTCCCCGATGTGGATGCAGAGGCGCTCGTCCCAGACGACGTCGGCGTCCTTGCCCGGGTAGCGGGAGAGGGGGGAAGTGGCCATGGGGGACTCCGTGCGGGTGAAGCAGGCGTCAAGCTAGCACGGGGCGCCGGCCGGGGCACGCCGCCGAGGTGGGTCCGGCGCTGCGATGGCCGATCCGCGTGGAGGTGTGGCCGCGCAGCTCGAAACTGCCGGCGGTCGAACCAGACGCGTTACGGCGCGCCCCGGTTGGGCGGCCGCTTGCGGAACTTCTTGAACTGCTTTCTGCCCTGCCCGTCGCCGCCGGGTCTGGGAGGGTTGGGGCCCCCGCCGGGTCTGGGAGGGTTGGGGGCGCCACCGGGGCCGCGCGACGGTTGGTGGTGCTCCGCGCCTTCCGATCGATTGCCCGAGGCCAATCCGATCTCGAGCTCGTTGATCTCGTCCCACTGGACTTCCGTCCGCTCCTTCTCGGGGATCGAGAGCAGCGCCTGCAGGCGCTGGCGGCGGGACTTTCCTTGCGGCTCGTTCATGGGCGCCATTGTCCCATCCGAACCCCGCCGCGGGAAAGTGCCGCCGATGGCCGCGTTCGCGGCAGCGGCGCCGTCATTCCAAATCGCGAAGCCTCCGGGCGGCATCGGGCCGGGTTACTGCGCCCGGGCCGGCGCGGGTTACCGATACGTCGGTATGTGGATCATGTCGACGCCGTAGCGCTCGAACACCCGATCCTCGATGTATCGCTTGGGGGCCGGCGCCGCCGCCTGGCGCTGGCAATTCGGAAGCCAGCCCTGCCGCGGGCCGCCTTCGTAGCCCCAGGTACGCGCGGCCCAGTTCACCCAATAGCGGCCGCTGGGAACCGGATCGCCGCAGTTCAGCGTGTCGAGCGCCGCGATTTCCGCCGGCCCCATGCGCTGTCCGTTCAAGTGGATGCTGCGTGCATTCGGCGCTGCCTCGCTTTGCCCTGCGGCCAGCAGGCCGACCGCGAGGGCCACGGCGACCAACATAGTGCAATTCTTCCGGTTCATCACGACCTCCTTTGGGTTCGGTGTACCGGTCCTTACGTCGCGCCGACCGCCGCGGATTCGTGCGGGCGTGGCGGCCGGTGCCCGCACAGGCAATACGGCACGGTACGGCGTCCCGCGCGTGAACCAGATCACGGGAGGACGCAGCGTCGCCAGAGCCGCTCGCGCGATTTGCCGACGTCCGCCGGTGCACGTGCCCGTCACAGCGACGGGCGCGGACCCGCTAGGTCAAAGCTGCCGGCACAGGAGGTAGACCGAGCCGTCCTCGACGTAGCTGGACGCCGCGGTACCGAGGTTCTCGTTGAGAACGGTTTGACGCTGCGCTCGCAGCGTGCCGGCCGCGGATGCGCCATCGTCGAGCCGGACGTCCACCGCGATCGCGACCTTGCCCGGGACGTTGGCCGTGCACACGATCAAGCCGATGAGGCCGACGGTCGTCGCGCCCGCCCCCATCGTGACCCCGGTGATGCCCCCGAGGGAGTTCGACGGCTGTTGTGCCGCCAGAGCCGCCGTCGCAGGGTCGGTCGCGCCTTGCATGAACCCGGCCTGGCGGAGATGCCACCAGAACAGGCGGGATTCGGCCTCGGGGACGGCGGTAGGCTGGTTATAGGCCCCGTCGACGTTCCTGTTGCCGGGTGTCGAAGGTACGGCAGCGGGGACCGCGGTCCAGTTCCAGCGGACCTGCGCCATCCCGTCGTCCCCCGGAAGGGCCTGGTAGCGGTCCTGGTACGACGCCACCGCAGCCGCGAGCTCGTTCATGTCGACGATCACGGCCTTGCTGCGGCCGTTGAGGAGGAGTTCCTGGCCGAAAAGGATGCTGCTGAGGAGGAGGCCGATGATCACCACCACGATCGTGATCTCGACGAGCGTGAAACCCGATTGCGGAACGACGTACGGACGGCTCATCTACGGTTTCGAGCGGGACGGAGGCTTACGCCATTAGCATAGCAGGTCGCCTCCGATGCACCAAGAAAAAAGGCGGGGTGGGCTTGGTGGGTCGTCGACCGTTGCGCGGCGAGCGAGCAATCGGCGAGCCCCGCGTTGCCGCGCTCGATCGCGCGTCGACTCGATCTGCGGCGGCGGGGCGGATGATCGCGTCGCCCCGGTGTCGAGAGTCGCGCAGCGTGCGTCCGGCGTTCGACGCCCCGCGCCCGTGACTTTCTCCCCGCCATAGCTCGCACGAGCGGCGCGGGGCCCGGGCGAGGAGGAGGACTCCCTCGCCCCGTCCCCGCCCCCCGGCGAAACTCGCAGGAGAACAAGTAGCGGCGCGGTACACAAAGGGGGCCCGACGGACGAGGAATTCACCGATGGGCGCGATCTTCCCCTTTCACTCACGTCCCGCCGACTGGCAGGCGCTGCTCGCCAATCCCGCGCAGCAGTGGCGCGCCGGCTTCTCCGCGCGGACGCTCGCCCACTGCTGGGCCGCAGCGGACGGCTTCCCGCCCGAGGTCGCGTCCGCGTTCGCCGCGGCGAGCGCGCCGCTGTTCGCCGGCCTGACGCCGATCCTGGGCATTCCGGAGTTCAAGGTCCCGCTCCCGAGCGGCGACCGCGCGTCGCAGAACGGAATCTTCGTGCTCGCCCGCTCGCACGCGGGGCCGGTGTCGATCATGGTCGAAGGCAAGGTCGACGAGTCCTTCGGCCCGCTCCTCGGCGATTGGCTCGAGGACGCATCGCCCGCCTCCGGCATGAAGGACCGCCTCGCCTTCCTGCTGCAGACGCTCGGGCTCGCCGAGCAGCCGGACGACACGATCCGCTATCAGCTCCTCCACCGCGCCGGTTCCGCCGTGCTCGCGGGCGAGCAGTACCGCGCCGTCGCGACGGTCCTCGTCGTTCACTCGTTCAGCCGGCAGCAGGCGGGCTGGGACGACTTCGGCGCGTTCTGCCGGCTCTTCGGCACGACGCCCGAAGCCGGCCGCCTCGAGCGCCTTCCGGGCAGCCAGGCCGTTCCGCTCTTCGCCGTCTGGGTGCCCGGCGACCAGCGCTTCCTCGTCGCGTGACCACCTTGGGCGGCGCGACGGGAGACGAGCCGGGCATGACCACGAGCAGACACAGCGACGCGCCGGATTCGGGGACGCAGCCCGATCGCCTCGACGCGCTCCTCAGGGCCGCGCGGGCCGGGGACGGCCGTGCTTCGTGCCGGCTCGGCGACATCTATCGGGAAGGTCAGGCAGTCGAGCAGAACTGGGACGAGGCCTTCCAGTGGTACAGCCTGGGCGCGTCCCAGGGCGACGCCCACGCGCAGAACAATCTCGGGACGATGTTCCTCCGCGGCGCCGGCTGCCTCGTCGACGAGGCGAAAGCCGTGTCCTGGTACCGCCGGGCCGCCGAGCAGGGTCACGTGACCGCGCAAGCCAACCTCGCCAAGCGATACCTGCGCGGCGAAGGCGTCGCGCCCGACCTGGCCGAGGCCTTCCGCTGGTTCTACGCCGCCAGCATTCAGGGCGACCTCGGCAGCGTGTGGGAGCTGGGGACGATGTACCAGTTCGGGCGCGGCGTGGAACGAAACCTCGTCGCCGCGGCGACCTTCCACTTCGTCGCCGCGAAGGCCGGCCTCGTGGCGGGGGACGTCAGCCTCGGCGACTACCTGGACGAGCTCCAGGACATCGCGCTCTCGGGCAGTGCGGCCGCAAGCTGTCTGCTCTGCGAGATGCACAACCTCGGCCTCGGGGTCGAAGCGAGCGCGCCGCTCGCCTGGACCTGGATCAAGTGGGCGAAAGAGCAATGCAAGCCCTCGCACGACCCCGGCGACGCGGCGGAGATCGCGCGAAGCGCATGACTTCTACGAGCAGTGGCTGAGCGAGGAAGCCCGGGCGGAAGGCGAGCGGGTTCTGGCGGCGCTGCTCCGGCCGTTCCCGCGGGCGCTGCGCGCGCGGCCGCTGCCGCGGGTACGGTTCAAGCGGCGCCGCAGATCGGGCTCGGGGGACGAGCGGGAGTCCGCATGAACTACGACATCATCGGCGACATCCACGGCCAGCACGACAAGCTCGTGGCGCTGCTGAGGACGCTCGGCTATCGCGAGACGATGCGCGCGTGGCGCCATCCCGACCGCACCGCGGTCTTCGTCGGCGACTTCATCGACCGCGGGCCGAAGCAGGTCGACACGCTCAAGCTCGTGCGGGGCATGGTCGACACCGGCGCCGCCATGGCGATCATGGGGAACCACGAGTTCAACGCCATCTCCTGGGCGACGCGCGATCCCGACCACCCCACCGAGCACCTGCGGCGGCACGGTCGCGCGGGGAACCGGAGGCAGCACCAGGCCTTTCTCGCGGAGGTCGGTGGCAAGCCGCTCCACGGCGAGATCATCGAATGGTTCAAGACCCTGCCGCTGTGGCTCGACCTGGGCGGCATCCGGGTGGTGCACGCGTGCTGGAACGACGACTACATCGACGCGCTGCGGCCGTATCTCGGCGACGGCGGGATCCTCACCGACGAGCTGATCGTCTGGAGCAACCGGAAAGGCCACTGGGCGTTCGAGGCCGTCGAAGCGCTGTGCAAGGGGCTCGAGGTCTCGCTGCCGCAGGGCATGTCCTTCACGGACAAGGACGGCAAGACGCGGACGAAGGCGCGGATCCGCTGGTGGGAGCAGGAGCCGCGGACGTTCCGGAAGGTCGCGCTCGCGCCGACGCAGGTGCTGAAGCAGATCCCGGACGTTCGGATGCCGGCGGATCCGCGAGTCAAGACGTACTCGGGGGCGCCGGTGTTCTTCGGGCACTACTGTCTGACGTCGCGGCCGGGGCCGCTGGCGGCGAGGATGGCGTGCGTCGATTACAGCGCCGGGGATGGCGGGGCGCTGGTGGCGTATCGGTGGGATGGGGAGCCGGAGCTTCGGGCGACGCACTTCCTGTGGGTGTGATCCGGTCTCGATCGGAGTCAGGTCGACTCGCCCCGCACATTCCGTTTCGCGACGCTCACCAGCTTCGGCTTGCCGCCGCCGAGCATCCGGCTCCTGAGTCCGACCAGGCGCCCGCGCAGTTCGGCGAGCCGCGCGAGATGCGCCTGGCGCTCGGCTTCGGGCGCACGTTCGAGCAGGTTGAGGACGACGCGCGTCTGCAGCTCGAGGTCGGCGAGCAGGTCGAGCGTGATCCTGTCTATCTTCGCCGCCGTCGTCGCGTCGATGAGGGGTTTGTCCACGGCCATGGGGTTCGCTCTTCGCGAGAGTTCATCCCATCGCCTTGCATGATTTGTGCCCATCGCCGTTGCGGCGCCGATCCGGAGCGACGCGTCGTGATTTCCGGCACGCGAGCCAGGCCCGCTGCGCTCGCTGTGCTGAAAAGACAGACGGCCAGCGAGGAGTTCGCTAGCCGTCCAATCTCGAACCGGAAATCTGCGACTGTTTCGCTGGCGCCGAGCGTCAGTGTTCGTCGATATCGACCACTGCGAGTCCGTAGGGGTCGTTGCCCACGCCGGTTACCGTGCCGACGACCGCTCTGGTCTTCAGGTCGATCACATAGACGTACCCGCTTGGCTCGAACGGCACGGTGGTGACCCGCGGCCCTGCCGAGATCACGGCATAGCGGCCGTCGGAGGTCACGGCAGAGCCCTTCGGGCGCGCCGGCCTTCCGTCGGCGCGTGTCAGCGGAATGCGCGCCACCTCGGCGTCGGCATCGCCGCGCAGCGCCTTGGCAAGATCGACGATCGACACGTTGTTGGCGCGGAAGTTGGGAACGATGATTTGCTTGCCGTCCGGCGTGAACGACGGAATGAATGGCCGTGTCTGCACACCAGGGTCGCTGGTGCCGACGAGCATGCGCCGCGCCTCGACCAGCGGGTTTTCCACGTCGATCAGCGAGATCGTATTGCCCTCGAATGCCTGTTTCTGGCTCTCGCGGTTGGCGGCGACGACGTATCTGCCATTCGGGCTGGTAGCGATGCCCCAGGGCCCGATCTGCGTGGGGATGCGGCCGATCTCCACCGTCTTGCTTCCGGCGAGCGCCGCGTCGAGATCGATCACCGAGATGTCGTCGGTCCCGCCGTTGGCGGTATAAAGATAGCGTTTGCCGCTCCGCGCAGTGGCGACGGCGATGCCGTTGGGATCCGGGAAGCATCCCCACGACGGATGCGGCGAAAGCAACGGCACCGGCGACAGGGCACCGTTCGAGTGGACGAACGGGCCTTCGGGCGCCTGAAAGGTCGGCGGTCCGCCCGGGGAGGTGAACGGCACCGGGTAATTCGGACAGCCGCCGCCTGCGCGGTTGCCGAGCGCGAGGTCCACGGCGCCGCGCAGGCTGCCCGTCCTGCGGTCGACGAAGGTGATGCGGTTGCCGCCGTCCTCGGTGAGGTGGCTCTCGGCATTGCCGATGATGAACATGTCCTTGAGCAGCACGATGCCGACGGCGCCGAAGTGCCCGCTGTCGATGTGGCGCTCGAGCGCGCGAGCCGTGTCGTCGTTGCGCGGGCTGATCATCCTTCTGACGTCCATCACGGCGATGTTGCCGCGCCCGCCATGCTGCAGGAACTCGTCATTGTCGATCGCGCCGTGGTGGTTGACCACATACGCGGTCTTCCCGTCTTCGCTGATCGCGATATTGGCGGAATCGCCGAGCGGCCTGCCGTCGAGCCTGTCGAGCGCCACCTTCGAGCGACTGACGATCGCGTTGGGTGTGTTGTTGTTTTCGGGCCTGATCGCCTTCTTCAGCTCGATGGCGTACATGCGTGGATCCCTGCGGCCAGTCGCCAGGATGTAGGTCTTGTCGGCGAGGGCTTCCTGGGCAAAGCAGAGCAGCAGCGCGCTGCTCACCAACAGCGTCCTGACTTTCATTGGGATCTCCTCCGCTTGACTGCGCACGGATGCTACGCTCGCGCCAGAGCGGGCGTCAATTGTGCAGCACGGTCGGTGCAGTGCTTCCATGCGTGCCGGGAGCGGAGCCCGGCGCCCCAGGCGCCGGGCTCGAGCCTCTGCTTCAGCCCGCGCTACCGCTTCTCGCCGGCCCGCACGAGCTCCCTCACCCTGCGCGGCGTGAGCGGCAGCTCGTCGCAGCGCACGCCGTACTGCGAGAGCGCGTCCTCGATCGCGCGCGAGAGCGCGCCGGGTGCGCCCATCCGTCCGCCTTCACCGCCGCCCTTGATGCCGTACTCGGTGAACGGCGACGGCGTCTCCACGTGCCCCACGCGGATCGCGGGCGGCATCTCGGCGAGCGTCGGGATCAGGTAGTCGGCGAACGTCCCGGTGACGAGCTGGCCGTTCTCGTCGTAGTGGAACTTCTCGTACAGCGTGGTGCCGATGCCCTGCGCCGTGCCGCCGCGGATGTGGCCCGCGAGCGTCATCGGGTTCACCACCGTTCCGGCGTCGTGGACGGCGACGTAGTCGAGGATCCCCACCTTGCCCGTCTTCGGGTCGACCTCGACGAGCGCCAGGTGGCACATGTGCCCCATGATCGGATAGAAGATCCCGAGGTGGCTGCGGTCGGCCGCCGGCATCGTGGTGAGCGGATGGTCGTACACGTAGGTCGCGTCGACCCCGCTCGCGAAGTCGTCGCCCGGCGGCAGGTTGAGGCGGAAGTAATGGGCGAAGAGCGACACCTCGCCGATGGTCTTCTCCTTCCCGGGCACGCCCTTCACGCCGATCTTGCCGCCGCGGAACTCGAGGTCGCCCGCGTCCGCCTCCATCATGTGTCCGGCCACGCGCTTGAGCTTGTCCTTGACCCGCGTGGCCGCGCCCACGATCGCCCCGGCGATCATCACCGTGAAGCGGCTGCCGCCCGGGCCGGTGGAGTTGAAGCCGCTCTGGGTGTCCGCGTAGACGACGTTGACCTGCGACGGATCGACCTGGAACTGCTCGGCGACGATCTGCGTCGCCATCGTCTCCGGGCTGTTGCCCCAGAACGGCGAGCCGAGCGTGACGTGGATCGAGCCGGTCGGGTCGATGCGGATCTGCGTCGACTCCGGCGAGCTCGTCAGCGTGAAGCCCGGGTTCTCGGTGCCGTTGAGCGACCAGAACTCGGTCGCGCTGAAGACGCTGCGCTCCTGGCAGGT
>CAVXND010000083.1:0-67577 GCA_963762785.1 uncultured beta proteobacterium | reverse complement strand
GGTTCCGGATTGATGTCATATCGATTGAATTCATATCCCATGACCGATCCCGATGTTGCGCGTGTGAAGGAAGTCTTCGAGCAGTGGGCCATGTATGACGCCGTGGTGCGGTGTGACTACATGCGGCATGCAGAGCTGGCGCACGGCGCTCGGCGAGTGGGCGGCGGCGTTTGGACGGCCGCTCTCGATCGTCGATCTGGGCTGCAGCGATGCGTGGCTGGCGACGCACGCTTTTCGCACCGCGAACGTCGAGCACTATGTCGGCGTCGATCTGGCGGAGTCGTCGATCGAGCGGGCGCGCGGGAACTGGCGATCTGGCCGGGGAAGGTCGAGCTCATTTGCGGCAACATGGCGGACGTGCTCGCCGAGCGGCCGGCCGCGTCGGCCAACGTCGTGCTGGCCAGCTATTCGCTGCATCACTTTTCGACCGCCGACAAAGTGAAGCTGATCGGCGAGATCCGGCGGCTGCTCGTGCCGGGCGGGGCGTTTGTGTGGATCGACGCGGTCCGCGACGACGGCGAGAGCCGCGACGAGTACATCGACCGGCTCACGCACGTGATGTCGCACGACTGGACCCGGCCTCACGCCCGAGCAGCGCGAGCGCGGCGTCACGCATGTGCGGACGTCCGACTTCCCGAAAACGAAGTCCTGGATGCTCGAGCACGTCGAGGCGGCCGGCTTTCGGCCCGGGGCGACGTTTCTCGAAGACGAATTCTTCGACGGCTGGGCGTTCTTGAAGTCGTGATCAGGCCGTCTGTTCCGCTACTTCCTTCCGCTTCCGACTTGCCGGCGGCTGGTATGCGCCGACTTCCGGGCGGAAACTGATGGCGATGCGGTTCCAGGCGTTGATCGTGATGACGGCGAGCGTCAGATTCACCAGCTCCTCCTCGCTGAAGTGCTGGCGGACTTCGTCGAAGACATCATCCGGCACGCCATTGTCGGCGATGCGCGTGAGCGTCTCGGTCCAGAGAGCGCCGGCCCGTTCGCGGTCGCTGAAGTGGGGTGCCTCGCGCCAGACGCAGAACGAGGTTGAGCCGTTCGTCGCATTCGCCGTGGGCCTTGGCGTCTTTGAAGTGCATGTCGACGCAGTAGGCGCAGCCGTTGATCTGCGAGGCCCGCAGCTTCACGAACTCGTGGAGCGACGGTTCGAGACCGAACGATTGACGGCGCCTTGGAGGTTGTACATGGCCTTGAGGGCGAGCGGCGAAGCGTGTTCGTAGTCGATGCGCGGTTTCATGTTGTCGTACTCCTGCGATCAGGCTCCTGATGTCATGTCGGCCTCCCACTGGCTTCTAGCAATTATAGGCGCCGTCAATCGCTCGCCGAGCGGCCGGAAGGCCGGCGGGAAGCGGGTGAATCGTCGCGATCGAGCGCGTGGGCGAGGATTTCCAGCGAGTCGACGAGCCGCGGGCCAGGGCGGCTGAAATAGGCCGAGCCGTCGACGACGTAGACACGCTCCGAGCGGACGCAGGGCAACTCGCTCCAGCCGGGATAGCTGCGGAGGATCGGCAAATCGGCGAGTGTGCGCTCGACGTCGAAGCCGCAGCAGGCGATGAGCATGCACTTCGGGTGCGGCATCGACAATCTGCTGCCAATCGAGTGTGCGCGAGCGCTCGCCCGCAACGCCGACGACTTCCTCGCCGCCGGCGAGTCGCACCAGCTCGGGACTCCAATGGCCGCTGGAGAATGGCGGATCGATCCATTCGAGAACGACGACGCGCGGACGGTTGCGATCGCTCCGAACGGGCGGCCACTGCGGCGACGCGGCCGTCAGTTTCGCTATCTCGTCTCGGCGCCGTCTCGCGCGGTCGGTCGCATCGCCCACCAGTCGCAGGCACTCGAATACGTCGTCGAGGCAGGTCGGCTCGAGATTGATGACGCGGGGCTGGCCCGGCAGTGAGCAAGCGGCGGGCGGACTTCGGCTTCGGCGACCGCACACACGTCGCAGAGGGCCTGCGTCACGATCAGATCGGGCCGCAGCTCGGCGA
This sequence comes from uncultured beta proteobacterium, assembly GCA_963762785.1. GTDB lineage: Bacteria > Pseudomonadota > Gammaproteobacteria > Burkholderiales > SG8-39 > DATEDA01. The sequence goes on along the minus strand of CAVXND010000083.1, from coordinate 65,589 downwards.
GCGTTGGCAGATCGACCACGATAGGCCATGTGGCTCTCCTCCATTGATGTTCTTCGGTCGAGTGCAGGCGGTAGGGACCGCCTCCCTAGGTCGAGCCAGTATAGGGAATGCGTTGTGCGCCTACAACGCGGCAGGAGGACCCTCCGCGTGACCCAACCGTGCGATGTGGCGCCTCTGCAACAGCGCCAAGCCAGATGTCAGGTTCCCGCCGGTGCGGCGTCCTCGATTACTTCGTAGTCATGAGTCATCGTCGCGGTCTTGCCGAGCATCGCCGACGCGGAGCAGTACTTGGTGTGGGAAAGCTTGATCGCGCTCTCGACGAGCGAGCGCTTCAGGTTGCGGCCGCGGACGACGAAGTGCATGTGGATCGCCGTGAAGACCTTGGGGTCGGTCGTGGCGCGTTCGGCCTTGAGATCCACGCGGCAGCCGGTGACCTCCTGGCCGCTCCGCTTGAGGATCACGACGACGTCGGAGGCCGTGCAGGCGCCGGTGCCGGCGAGCACCGTCTCCATCGGCCGCGGGCCGGTGTTGCGGCCGCCGACCTCAGGCGCCCCGTCGATGACGAAGGCGTGTCCACTGCCGGTCTCGGCGACGAACTGGGCCCCGTCGGACCACTTGATCGAGCATTCCATTCGGCTTCGGCTCCTCGCGCACTGCGGGCGGCCGATTCTAGCGCCGCCCGACCGTCGGATCCTGGCCCCCTGACGCCACCAGGACCCATAAGTGATCACTAACACCGCGATAAACCGATTCGTTCTGCACCGCACCAAATTTTTCTTGCATCGCACAAATCGAGCTTTTATACTTTGAACCGTAGCGAGTGGCTCGGGTGCACAGCCCGGACACTCCAAGATCTCCTCCACCCTCCTCCTTTGGTGGATTTTGAGCAGCCGCACAGGCTGCTCTTTTTTTGTGCCGTCGGTTCGCCCAACCCGCTGATTTCTTTGACAGGGGTGGGACCCGGAAACTACAATTCCGCCCTTTCCCTGTCACCCGTTAGCCTTTGCCTTCCAGAACATGAAGACCTTCACCGCCAAGCCGCACGAGGTCCGCCGCGACTGGTTCGTCGTCGATGCGACCGACAAGGTGCTCGGCCGCCTCGCCGTCGAGCTCGCGCGCCGGCTCCGCGGCAAGCACAAGCCCGAGTTCACCCCCCACGTGGACACCGGCGACTACATCGTGGTCGTGAACGCGTCCAAGCTGCGCGTGACCGGCAAGAAGGCCGAGAAGAAGACCTACTACCGCCACAGCGGTTACCCCGGCGGCCTGTACCAGACGAGCTTCGACAAGATGCATGCGAAGTTCCCGACGCGCGCGCTGCAGCACGCGGTGAAGGGGATGCTCCCGAAGGGGCCGCTCGGCTCCGCCATGGCGCGCAAGCTCAAGATCTACGCCGGCACCGACCACCCCCATTCTGCGCAGCAGCCGAAGGCGCTGGAGTTCACCCGATGATCGGCAAGTACCATTACGGCACCGGCCGGCGCAAGAGCGCGGTCGCCCGCGTTTTCATCAAGCCCGGCAAGGGCGGCTTCGTCGTCAACGACAAGCCGGTCGACGAGTTCTTCGGCCGCGAGACCGGCCGGATGATCGTGCGGCAGCCGCTTGCGCTCACCAACCACCTCACGACCTTCGACATCAAGGTGAACGTCGACGGCGGCGGCGAGTCGGGACAGGCGGGCGCGGTGCGGCACGGCCTGACGCGCGCGCTGATCGAGTACGACGCGACGCTCAAGCCGACGCTGTCGAAGGCGGGGCTGGTGACGCGCGACGCGCGCGAGGTCGAGCGAAAGAAGGTCGGCTTCCACAAGGCGCGCCGACGCAAGCAGTTCTCGAAGCGCTGATGGCGCTCCGGAACGACGAACGAAAAGCCGCCTCGAGGGCGGCTTTTTAGTCTGTAGCGGCCTGTCGCCGGGCGGCGACAGCGATGTCCCCGTGACAAGGGGGCGTGGCCCGTCCGGGCCGGGTTCGGGGTGGATGGGGGTGAAAGAGTGGTCAAGGTCGGAATCGTCGGCGGCACCGGGTACACGGGCGTCGAGCTGCTGCGCCTCCTCGCGCAGCACCCGCAAGCGGAGCTCGTCGCGATCACCTCGCGCACCGAGGCCGGCATGCGCGTCGCCGACATGTTCCCGTCGCTCCGCCGCCGCGTCGATCTCGCGTTCGTCGAGCCGGCGAAGGCGAACCTCGAGCGCTGCGACGTCGTGTTCTTCGCGACCCCGCACGGCGTCGCGATGAGCGACGCGCGGCGGCTGGTCGACGCCGGGGTGAAGATCATCGATCTCGCCGCGGACTTCCGGCTGCAGGATCTCGCCGAGTGGAAGAAGTGGTACAAGGTCGACCACGCCGTGCCCGACCTCGTCCGCGAGGCGGTGTACGGACTGCCGGAGGTGAACCGCGCCGCGATCAGGTCGGCCCGGATCGTCGGCAACCCCGGCTGCTACGCGACCACCGTCCAGCTCGGCTTCCTGCCGCTCGTCGAGTCGGAGACCGTCGACCTCGACCACCTGGTCGCCGACGCGAAATCGGGCGTCAGCGGCGCCGGCCGCAAGACCGAGCTGCCGCTGATGTTCAGCGAGGCGTCCGACAACTTCTCGGCCTACAACGTCGCCGGACACCGCCACGTGCCGGAGATCCGCGAGACTTTCCAGCGCGTCGCCGGCCGGCCGGTCGGACTCGTGTTCGTCCCCCACCTCACGCCGATGGTGCGCGGCATCTTCGCCACGCTCTACGCGCGGATCACGCGCGAGGCGGACTTCCAGGCGATGTACGAGAAGCGATTCGCCGGCGAGCCGTTCGTGGACGTCCTGCCCGCGGGCCGGCATCCCGAGACGCGCTCGGTGCGCGCCTCGAACACCTGCCGGATCGCCGTGCACCGGCCGGGCAACGGCGACACGCTGGTGATCCTCGCCGTCATCGACAATCTCGTGAAGGGCGCCTCCGGCCAGGCGGTGCAGAACATGAACATCATGTTCGGCCTCGACGAGTCGCTCGGCCTCGCGCAGCTGCCCGTCCTGCCCTGATGCCGTTCAGCTTCCGCGCGCTTCGACACCGCTGGGGAATAGCGGCGCCGAAGCTCGCGGTGATCCCGCACGTCGCCTGGTACTGGCGTGCGCTCGCGGTGACCGCAGTGCTCACCGTGTCGCTCGTCCTCGCGATGTGGATGTACGACGCCGGACGCCGCATCGGCGGGTTCGACGCGACCACCGCCGAGGGCGAGCTCGCGACGCTGCGCAACCGCGCCGCGGCGCTCGAGGACGAGCTCAAGCGGCTCCGCGCGGTCAACGCGTCTGCCGACAGCCGCGTGCAGATCGAGAAGACGGCGCAGTCCCAGCTCGTGAAGCAGCTGAAGGCGGTCGAGGCGGAGAACGCCCGGCTGCGCGAGGACGTCTCGTTCTTCGAGGGGCTCGCCGCGCGCGGCATCACCGAGGACAAGCTCGCGGTATCGCGGTTCAAGGTCGAGCACGACGCGATGCCCGGCGAATACCGCTACCGCGTGCTCGTGACCCAGGGCGGCACGAAGGACCGCGAGTTCAACGGCCGCCTGCAGTTCGTCGTCAACATGCAGCTCGGCGGGCGCGAGGTCGCGGTCGTCATCCCCGAGGAGAAGTCCGAGGAAGCGGCCTACCGGCTCAACTTCAAGCGCTTCTTCCGGGCGGAAGGCTCGTTCCGCGTCGATCCGAAGGCGACGGTCCGCTCGGTGCAGGTTAGAGTGATCGAAACGGGCGCGACGCAGCCGCGTGCGACGCAGAACTACACGCTGTCCTGAAGCGACAGGAGGTCCCCATGTTCGGAGCCAAGCCCAACAAGCCGCAAACCCGCATCGACAGTCTCATCGGGTCGGGCACGCGCATCGAAGGCAACGTGATTTTCTCCGGCGGGCTGCGCGTCGACGGCGAGGTGAGGGGCGACGTGCGCGCGGCCGACGGCCAGCAGACGACGCTCGTCGTGAGCGAGCAGGCGCGGATCGAAGGCGAGATCCGCGTCGCGCACCTCGTCGTGAACGGCACCATCGTCGGGCCGGTGCACGCGGCCGAGTTCCTCGAGCTGCAGCCGCGCTCGCGGGTAAGCGGCGACGTCCACTACAGCGCGCTCGAGATGCACCTCGGCGCGATCGTCGAGGGGCGGCTCGTGCACGCGCCCTCGGCGTCCGAGACGAAGACCGTCGAGCTCAAGCTCGCGAAGTCGACCTGACGCCGCCCGTCTGCGGCGGGCGGAAATGACTCTGCCCGCCGCCGGGCAGGACTGGACAAACACACGACCGGGCACTAAGGTTCCGCCCTAGGGGAGGCGGGGGAAGTAACGTCGGCGTCGTCCGGCCATCGTGGCTGCAGGCGACAACCAATAACAAGACCAAGGAACCCGGCCATGCGCCCTTGCTTGCTTGCTCTCGCCCGTCGCGCTGCGTTCGCGGCGCTTGTACTCCTCGCCAGCGCGGCATCCGTCGCGCAGCCGCTCCCCTCCTGGAACGAAGGCCCCGCGAAGGCGCGCATCCTCGCCTTCGTCCAGGCGGTCACCGACAAGTCCGGCAAGGATTTCGTCCCGCCCGCCGAGCGGATCGCCGTGTTCGACAACGACGGCACGCTGTGGTGCGAGCAGCCGATGTACGTGCAGCTGGCGTTCGTGCTCGACCGGGTAAAGGAGCTCGCGCCGAAGCATCCCGACTGGAAGACCAAGCAGCCGTTCAAGGCCGTGCTCGAGCGCGATCTCAAGGCGCTGGCGGCGCAGGGCGAGAAGGGTGCGATGGAGCTGGTGGCGGCCACGCATACGGGCATGTCGTCCGAGGATTTCAATCGCATCGTCAGCGACTGGATCGCCGGCGCGCGCCATCCGAAGTTCAAGCGCCCGTACACCGAGCTCGTCTACCAACCGATGCTCGAGCTGCTCGCCTACCTGCGCGAGAACGGGTTCAAGACCTTCATCGTCTCGGGCGGCGGCATCGACTTCATGCGTCCCTGGACGGAGCGGGTGTACGGCATTCCGCCGGAGCAGGTGGTCGGCAGCACGGGCAAGCTGAAGTACGAGCTGCGCGACGGCAAGCCGGTGCTGATGAAGCTTCCCGGCATCGACCTGATCGACGACGGCCCCGGCAAGCCGGTGGGCATCCAGACGCATATCGGCCGCCGGCCGATTGCGGCGTTCGGCAACTCCGACGGCGATCTGCAGATGCTGCAATACACCGCGGCCGGCAGCGGCGCGCGCCTGATGCTGATCGTTCACCACACCGATGCCGAGCGTGAATACGCTTACGATCGGAAGTCGTCGATCGGGCGCCTCGACAAGGCGCTCGACGAGGCGAACGCGAAGGGGTGGACGGTCGTGAGCATGAAGACCGACTGGAAGAAGATCTTTCCGTTCGATTAACGCCGGCGTCATGAACGAGCGATCGTTGGATCAGGCGCTCGGGCCCTCGCCGGGCGCGCCTGCGCCCGGCAAGCCGCCTGCCGACGGGATGGTCTGGATTCCCGGCGGGAGCTTCATGATGGGGTCGAACGACCACTACCCCGATGAGGCACCCGCGCACCGCGTGACGGTCGGCGGCTTCTGGATGGACCGCTACGCAGTGACGAACGCCGACTTCCGCCGCTTCGTCGAGGCGACCGGCCACGTCACGCTCGCCGAGCGGCCGGTGGATCCGGCGGACTACCCCGGCGCGAAGCCCGAGCTGCTCGAGCCGTCGGCGGTTGTCTTCCGCAAGACCGCGGGTCCCGTCGATCTCCACAATCCGCACAACTGGTGGACGTACGTGCGCGGCGCCGACTGGCGGCATCCGCGCGGCCCCGGCAGCATGCTGCAGGGGCTGTGGAAGCATCCGGTGGTGCAGGTGGCCTGGGAGGACGTCGAGGCCTATGCGAAATGGACCGGCAAGGCGCTGCCGACCGAGGCCGAGTGGGAGTTCGCAGCGCGCGGCGGGCTCGAGGGTGCGGAGTTCGCTTGGGGAGGCGAATTCACGCCCGGCGGCAAGTCGATGTGCAACAACTGGCAGGGCGAGTTCCCGTGGCAGAACCTGCTCGACGACGGCTACGAGTGGACGGCGCCGGTCGGCTCCTTTCCCCCGAACGGGTACGGGCTGTACGAGATGGCCGGCAACGTCTGGGAGTGGACGGAGGACTGGTTTCAGGACCACGGCAAGATCGAGCCCGCGTGCTGCACCCTCGATAATCCCCGCGGCGGGGAAGCCGAGCAGAGCTATGACCCGCGCACGTCCGGCGTCCGCATCCCAAGAAAAGTCATGAAGGGCGGTTCATATCTGTGCGCGCCGAACTACTGCCGGCGCTATCGGCCCGCGGCCCGCATGGCCCAGCCGGTCGACACGGCGATCGGCCACCTCGGCTTCCGCTGCATCGTTCGCCCATCGGCATAGGTCATGGAGCAGACGCTGCACCTTGCCGCGCACTACCTCGCGCTCGCGCTGGAGACGCTGGCACTCCTCGTCATCGCGATCGGCGCGGTCGAAGCCGCGATCGGCATCTTCCGCGTCATGCTGGCGCGGGCTGCGAGGGACGCCGAGAAGCGCGCCGTCTGGCTCGGCTTTGCGCGCTGGCTCGTCGCCGGGCTCACGTTCCAGCTCGCCGCCGACATCGTGCACACGACCGTTGCGCCGGGCTGGGACGAAATCGGACGGGTTGCTGCAATCGCCGCCATCCGGACGTTTCTGACATTCTTCCTGGATCGGGACATCGAGCTCGAGTACCGGCGGGCAGGAGGGAACGATGCAAGGCGCACCTGAGGCGAACGTCTTCCTCGCCAACAGCCACGACGCGGCGCGCACCGCGAGCATCCTCGCGATCCTGATCGGGGTGACGGTGCTGAACCTGCTCGCGATGCTCTACGCGCGCCAGCTGATGGGCGGAGTCACCGCAATGGTGCTGCAGGTGCTGGGCGCGGTGCTGGGCGTGCTCCAGGTCGCCCTCGCGGTGGAGATGATCCTCCGCGGGCTGCACGAGCTCGGGCTGCTGTAGCGCAGCCGCTGGAGCTCCGGGACGTGGCAACCGACCCCAAAGCGCGGATCACCTCGGAATCGGATTCCGCCAGCATCGCGACCGAGCTCTCGTCGCGGCGCACCGGGATGTCGTTCCAGCGCACCCGCATGAGCGCCGACCGGACGCTGATGTCCGTGATCCGCACCTCGCTGTCGCTGATCGGCTTCGGTTTCACGATCTTCCAGGTCTTCCAGAAGCTGCACGAGACCGAGGTGCTGAAGAGCAGCAAGGCGGCGCTCCACTTCGGCCTTGCGCTGGTGGTGCTCGGTGTCGCGATGCTCGTCGTCGGCATCGGCTACCACGTGGTGTACATGGTCGGGCTGCGCCGGGAGCGCCTGCGGCTCAAGGCGGACGGGCTCATTCACGCCGAGAGCCAGTTTCCCCTTTCGCTCACGCTGATCGTCGCGGTCCTGCTGCTCGGGATCGGTTTCCTGGCGATCACGAGCATGGTGTTCGGCGTAGGGCCGTTCGGCTAAGGAGATCCCGTTCGCGAGAAGCAAGGCAACGAGTCGCGAGACACGGTCGAAAGTGACAGGCAACCAAAAGGAGCAAGGCATGGCAAAGACGGACAAGCCCAACAAGCCCAACAAGCCCAACATCCTCGTCATCTGGGGCGACGACATCGGCATCTCGAACCTGAGCTGCTATTCGCACGGGCTGATGGGATACCGGACGCCCAACATCGACCGGATTGCGCGCGAAGGCATGATGTTCACCGATTCCTACGGCGAGCAGTCGTGCACCGCCGGCCGCTCGTCGTTCATCACGGGGCAGAGCGTATTGCGTACCGGGCTCTCGAAGGTCGGCATTCCCGCCGCTCCGATCGGCATGAACGAGAAGATCATCACGATCGCGGCGGCGCTGAAGAACCAGGGGTACTCGACCGGGCAGTTCGGCAAGAACCACCTCGGTGACCTCAACAGCATGCTGCCGACCAATCACGGCTTCGACGAGTTCTTCGGCAACCTGTATCACCTGAACGCCGAGGAAGAACCGGAGATGTACGACTACTACCCCGAGAAGGACTTCCCCGAGCTGCGGAAGCAGATCGGACCGCGCGGCGTCATCCATTCGTGGGCGACGGACAAGGACGACCCGACGGTCATGCCGCGCTGGGGCAAGGTCGGCAAGCAGCGGATCAAGGACACCGGGCCGCTGACCAAGAAGCGGATGGAGACGTGCGACGACGAGTTCGTCGCCGCGGCGTCGGACTTCATCAAGCGCCAGAAGAAGACCGGCAAGCCGTTCTTCGTCTGGCTCAACACGACCCACATGCACTGCTTCACGCATACGAAGAAGAAGAGCCTGGGACAGGCGGGGCGGTGGCAGTCGCCCTACCACGACACGATGATCGACCACGACAAGAACGTCGGCCAGATGCTCGACCTGCTCGACCAGCTCGGCATCGCCGAGGACACCTTCGTCATGTATTCGACCGACAACGGGCCGCACCGCAATACGTGGCCCGATGGCGGAATGACGCCGTTCCGCAGCGAGAAGAACACCAACTGGGAAGGCGCCTTCCGCATTCCGCTGGTGGTGCGCTGGCCAGGCAAGATCAAGGCGGGTTCGGTGTCGAACGAGATCGTCCAGCATCACGACTGGTTCCCGACCTTCCTCGCGATGGCCGGCGAGCCCGACATCACCGAGAAGCTCAAGAAGGGCTACCGGGCCATCGGGCGGACCTACAAGAACCACCTCGACGCCTTCAACCTGTTGCCCTATCTGACGGGCAAGGAGAAGCAAAGCCCGCGGAAGCTCTTCATGTACATCAGCGACGACGGCGACATCCTCGGCGTCCGCTACGACAACTGGAAAGTCGTGTTCATGGAGCAGCGCTGCCAGGGAACGCTGCAGGTCTGGGCGGAGCCGTTCACGCGACTGCGGCTGGCGAAGTTCTTCAACCTGCGCACGGACCCCTACGAGTTCGCGGACGTCACGTCGAACTCGTACTACGAGTGGGTCCTCTATCACGCCTACATCCTCTACGGGGCGATGACGATTGCGCAGAAGTTCGCCGGGACGTTCAAGGACTTTCCGATCATCCAGAAGCCGAACACGTTCACGATCGACGATGCGGTGAAGATGATGCATGACGCGGTGGCCGGCGGGCACTGACGCAGGCGCAGATGGCGGGGCGGCGAGCAAACCATCGCCGTCCGGCTCAACGCACGCGGAGATCAATCGTCCGGGAGAAGGCGGAAGGTGTCGGTGCCGGGAGCTGACCGGCGCCGCGTAGCGGTCCTACAAAGGGGATAAACCATGCCGACGACTGCAATGCTGGGAGACTTGAGCCGGAACTGGGGATGGGTTGCGCTGCGCGGCGTGGTCGCCGTGCTGTTCGGGGTCTTCGCCTTCATCTGGCCCGGGAAGACGCTCGCGGCGGTGGTGATCGTCTTCGGCGCGTTTGCGTTCGCCGACGGCATCCTGGCGCTCATCGCGGCGTTCAAGGTGCGCGATCAGGGCAAGCCGTTCTGGTCGCTCGTCATCGTCGGCCTGCTTGGCGTCGCGGCCGGTATCGTGACGTTCTTCTGGCCGGGGATGACCGCGCTCCTGCTCGTCACGTTCATCGGCGCGTGGGCGTTCGTGATGGGGATCTTCGAGATCGCCGCCGCGATCCGCCTCCGCAAGGAGATCGAGGGCGAGTGGCTGATGGGGTTGTCGGGCGTGCTGTCGGTGCTCTTCGGCCTGTACGTGTTCTTCCAGCCCGGCGCCGGCGCGCTCGCGCTGATCTGGGTCATCGGCGCTTACGCGATCTTCTTCGGGATGCTGTTGATCGTCCTGGCGTTCAAGCTGAAGGGGCACACCGGCCGGCCGGCGGCTACTACCTGAGCGGCGCCCGGCCCCGGTGCCGTTCTGACGCGCCGCGCTTCGTGTCCGGCGGGCATGCTCATCTGGACTACCCTCACGCTGCGCGCTCGGGGTTCGCCCTTGGGGCGGCCCGGCGAGCTCACGGCCGCCCGAGATAGAAGTAGAAGCTGCCGAACCCCGCCTCGGTCCGGCCGTAGCCGAGGTAGACCGGCCCGACGGGCGAGTCCAGCCCGAGGAACGCGGCCGCCGAGAGCAGCGTGCCCGTCTGGTTGCCGGGGATGAACGGCTGGCCGACACGGCCCGCCTCGAGGGACAAGCCGGCGTAGATCCCCGGTATCAGCGTGAACCGCGCGAGCCGGTTGAGGTACACGAGCCGGCCGAACGTGATCGACTCGCCGAGCAGCGCGCCGGTGCGGTAGCCCGACTGCTGCAGGAAGCCGCCCCAGTTGAACTGATCGTAGGCGGGGATCGGATCGGAGCCGATCTTCCCGCCGAGCCTGAGGCCCACGTTGAAGGTGTGGTCGCCGAACGAGTGCGCGAGCGTGCCATCGACCGACCACTTGGTGTAGTTCGCGGTCGCGCCGAGCCCGGTCTGCGAGTTGAAGACGTCGATCGTGCCGCCGTACCCGGCACGCGGGAAGTTGACGTTGTCGAGCTGATCGAAGAAGAGCCGCCCCCGGATCGCGGCCTGGTCGACCTTGTTCGGATTGGGTTCGAGCTGCGGTGGCCCGGTGTCGACCGACGCGCTGACGTTCCCCCAGAGCAGCCCGAGGCGCAGCTCGCCGTAGCGCGTGAACTGGCTGCCGAGGTCGAAGCCGACGCGGCCGTACCGGACATTGTAGATGGCGAGCCGCTCGTCGTTGTTGAAGATCGCGAGCTGGCGGCGCTCGACCTCGGCGTAGGGCGCGACGAAGAAGTAACGCTGGGACTGGAGCGGCTGGTAGAACTCGGTCAGGAGCCGGCTCGTGCGCCCGACCTGGAAATCGGTGCGCCATTCCGCGCCGAGGCTGTTGATCCAGGTCTTGCGGTAGCTCGCGAGCAGGTTGTAGTAGGCGTCGCCCTGGAAGTCCGACGTCAGGCCGAGGCCGAAGCGCAGGTAGTTCGGCCCCCACGACTTCTCGATCGCGTCGACCGACAGGACCCGCTTGCTCGTCTCCTCGACGACGCGGTAGTTCACGTGCTCGAAGTCGTCCGTGCCGTAGATGCGCTGCATGTCGCGGTCGAGCGTCCGCTGGTCGAGCGGCTGCCCGGGGCGCGTCTCCATCTCGGCCTCGAGGACCGCCGGGTTCACGCGCGTGAGCCCCGGAAAGCGGATCTCGTCGACCGGGCGCAGATCGGACGGGGCCACCGCGAGCTGGCGCTGGCGCAGCGCCGCGTACTCCGCCGGCGGCAGGCTGAGCTTCGACAGGCGGTCGGCCACCTTCCGCGCTGCCGCCTCGCCGATCGGGATCGTCTTCAACAGGTGATCGAAGTCCCCGGCGGAGAAGTCGCCGAGCTCGGGCAGGATCAGGATGTCGGAGGGCTTGAGCGAGGCGAGCGAGGCCTGCACGTTCTGCTCGGTCAGGATGTTGATCATCTGCCCGGTGACGCCGAAGATCGAGTTCAGCTCCTCGCGCTTCATGAGCGGCGTGCCGAGGTTGACCGCGATCACGATGTCCGCGCCCATCGCGCGCGCGACGTTCACCGGCAGGTTGTCGGTCAGGCCGCCGTCGACCAGCAGCTTGCCGTCGATCTCCACCGGATCGATCACCCCCGGCACCGACATGCTCGCCCGCATCACGTTGGCGAGCTCGCCCTGGCTGAAGACCACCGGCCTTGCCGGTGACGAGGTCGGTCGCCACCGCGCGAAACGGGATCGGCAGCTCGTCGAACTTGCGGTAGCCCTCGGCCTTGGCGAGCGACCGCAGGACGGTCTCGAGCTGCACGCCGGAGACGATCCCCTTCGGCAGCAGGAATTCGCCGTCGCGGAGCCCGACCTCGGGCGTGAAGAGGATGGTGAAGTCGTCGGCCTTGCGGCGGATCGAGTGCTCCTCGGCGCGGCGGTTTTTCCTTGAACAGCAGGTCGGTCGACATCTCCGCCCAGCGTTTGCTCCATCTCGGCGACCGTGATCCCGGTCGCGAAGGCGGCGCCGACGATCGAGCCCATGCTCGTGCCGGCAATGCAGTCGATCGGCACCCGCAGCTCGTCCAGCACCTTGAGCACGCCGACGTGCGCCGCGCCGCGCGCGCCGCCGCCGGAGAGCACGAGACAGATCCTCGGCCGCTTGGCCTCCGGGGACTGCGCCGAGGCGAGCGGGATGGCGAACAGCGTCGAGGCGAGGCCGATCGCGGCAATCGCGGCAAGGCGGGAGGGATAGCGCATCGGTCGGGTCTTTCGCGTGGAACGGGCAGGGTGGCGCGGAGGGTGGTTCGCGGCCTGGGGTTCGGCTTTTTGTTTGGGACGCGCCAACCGGAGACGGGAACGGTGATGGTGCCGCGAAACCCGCACGCAGACAATCGCTTGGCCCGGTTTGCCCCTGCCGGAGCCCGGGTTATTGCCGTTGATTTAAGGACTTGCGGGAACCGTCCATTGACCCCATCTGAACCGGAGCCGATAATCGGCCCAACCGAGTTCGAGGAGCACCCAGCATGAACGCCCCCGCCACCGAGATGCCTGCGCCGCTCGTCTTCACCGACAGCGCCGCGAACAAGGTGAAGCAGCTGATCGACGAGGAAGGCAACCCCGAGCTCAAGCTGCGCGTGTTCGTGAGCGGCGGCGGCTGCTCCGGCTTCCAGTACGGCTTCACGTTCGACGAGGTCACGAACGAGGACGACACCGCGATGGAGAAGAACGGGGTGACGCTCCTCATCGACGCGATGAGCTACCAGTATCTCGTCGGCGCCGAGATCGACTACAGCGAGGGCGTGGAGGGCGCGCAGTTCGTGATCAAGAACCCGAACGCCACCAGCACCTGCGGCTGCGGCTCGTCGTTCTCGACCTGAACCGGCACGGATCCAGCGTCGATCTGGAGAAAAAGACGGGGGCCGCGGCCCCCGTTTTCGTTTGGCGCGCGCCGCAGCGCTACTTCTTCGCGGCCGGCGCTTTTGCGGCCGGCTTCGGCGCCGGCTCGACCGACAGGGCGAGCGCTTCGGTGTAGGTCGCTTCGACCTGGTCGCCCTTCTTCACGACCTTGAACTGGTCCGGGTTCTGCACGTCGAGCTCGACGACGTTCCCCTTCGGGCCCTTGAGCGTGATGGTCTTCTTCTTGGGGTCGACCCCGATCACGTCGGCGATCACGGTCACCTGCCGTGCCACCGCGCCCGCGGGCCGCTCGCCCGGCTGCGCGCGCACCACCCCCTCCTTCACGACGGCATCGCCGCCGGCGCCCTTGGTCTTCCTCAGCTCGAGCGTGAGCGCCTGCACGTAGCGCGCGACGACCATGTCGCCGAGACGGATCTGGTCGAAGTTCTTGACCTCGTCGCCGGCGACGATGTCGACCACGTTGCCCTTCGCGCCCTTCAGCGTGACGGTGCGCGTCGCCTTGTCGATGCCGACCACGCGCGCGGAGACTTCGGCGGCGCGGGCGATCGAGGCCTTGCCGGGCTCGGACGTGACGACCGTGCCGCCCGTGGCGGGCTGCTGGGCGAATGCGGGGAAACCGAGCGTCGCGATTGCGAGCGCGGATGCGAGGAGCGTGTTGCGCATGGTGCCTCCAGGGAGTGTTGTAGGGAAATGGGGGCCGCGGCGGACGCCGGGGCAGTGAAGGCGAGATTATCGCCTACGCAGCATTCTCAGGGGGTTGTACTCCAGCGTCGTCTCGCCATCCTGTCGCACCACCCGGTTGCGGGTGCGCACGAGGCCGCGCTTGCCGTCGGAGGTCGCGCGCGCTTCGATCACCTCGCACTCGACGCGGATCGTATCGCTCACGCAGGTCGGTCCGCGCACCCGGAGGTCGGCCTCGAGAAACGCGAGCCCGGTGTGCTGCATCATCGGCAGCAGCAAGCCCTCGGCGAACGAGTAGACGAGCGCGCCGGGGACGACGCGCGCCGGGATGGCCAGCTCCTCGCGATTTGTCGCGCGCGTGAAGAGCTCTTCGGTGAGCCAGGTGAGGTTCACGAACGCGGCGAGGTCGGCCTCGACGATCGTCCGCTGCATCGTGCGGAAGGTGTCGCCGACGGCGAGGTCGTCGAAGTAGAGCCCGGTGCCGAGGGTGCCCTTGTCGGCCATGGGCGGATCTTATGCCGGATCGATCGCTAGTCGAGCGCGGCGAAGCTCGTGTGCGCGAGCAGCTCGAGCTGCGCGGCGAGCGGTCCGGCCGACGCCCGGAACGCGCCCATCTGGTCCGGCGCGACGGGTTCCGCCGCGGGCATCGCGATCGTGAGCGGGTTGCGGTGCTCGTTGTTGACGCGGAATTCGTAGTGGAGATGCGGCCCGGTCGCCCACCCGGTCGCCCCCACGAACCCGACGACGTCGCCCTGCGCGACGCGGGCGCCGCGGTGGATGCCGCTCCCGATCCCGTTGAGGTGAGCGTACGCGGTAGTGATGCCGCCGTAGTGCCGCACGACCACGAAGTTGCCGTAGCCGCCCTGCCTGCCGGCGAACTCCACCACGCCATCGCCGGTCGCCCGCACGCGCGTGCCCGCCGGCGCGCCGTAGTCGACGCCCTTGTGCGCGCGCCACTCGTTGAGGATCGGATGCAGGCGCATCGCGAAGCCCGAGGTCACGCGCGAGAACTCGAGCGGCGAGCGCAGGAACGCCTTGCGCAGGTTCGAGCCGTCCGGCGCGTAGTACCCGCCTTTGCCGTCCTCGTCGACGAACCAGACGGCGCGCAGCGTTTTCCTGCTGTTCACGAACTCGGCCGCGAGCACGCGGCCCGACCGCAGGGGGCGGCCCTGGTGGTGGAGCACTTCGTAGACGACCGTGAACCGGTCGCCGCGCCGCAGGTCGCGATGGAAATCGATGTCGCCGGAGAAGACGTCGGCGACCTGGATCGTGACGCTGTCGGGGAGCCCCACCTCGTCCGCGGCGGCGAAGAGCGACGACCGGACCTCGCCCTTCTTCACGTACACCCGGCGGACGAGCTCGGCGCTCTCGTCGACGACGCCGAAGCGCTCGCCGTCGCGCGCGAAGCCGAGGACGGTGGCTTCGCCCGATATGAACCGCAGCTCGAGGAGCTGGCCGAGGTCGCTCGTACGCGCGTGCACCGTCATGCCGGGACGCAAGGCCCGGAAGGGCTTGGCGCCGCCGTGCTGCTTCAGCAGCAGCGTCGTGTCGGCCCCGTCGACGCCGAGCCGGTTGAGCAGGGCGGCGAACGTGTCGCCGCGTTCGAACCGGGTCTCGTGCCAGTAGGCCTGGACGGGATCGGTGGACGGATCGGGGAGCTTCAGGACGAGCGGCTCGACGACCGTCTCGCGCGGCACGACCTGCGCGCTGTCGCGGGCGGTGCCGAATGCGGCGACCCCGACGAGGAGCGCGGTCGCGCCGACGGCGAGCGCTGCCCGGCGCTTGAGCGCCAGGTCGCGCGAGGCTTCCGTCTGCGCTAAGATCTCCATCGTCCCCCGACTCCCAAGTTCTTTGTTTTTCTTGGCTTTGCGTTGGGAAGTGTAGCAAGGTTCTGAAGTCAAAAAAAGCGCGGAAAGTCACGCCTTCCATGATCGACATCGACCACCAGCTCGCGGTCATCAAGCGCGGGTGTGACGAGCTCCTCGTCGAGGAGGAGCTCGTCCGCAAGCTGAAGACCGGCCGCAGGCTGCGGGTCAAGCTGGGCCTCGACCCCACCGCCCCCGACCTCCACCTCGGCCACACGGTGGTCATCAACAAGCTCAAGCACTTCCAGGACCTGGGACACCACATCCAGTTCCTGATCGGCGACTTCACGGGAATGATCGGCGACCCCTCCGGCCGCAACGCCACCCGGCCGCCCCTGAGCCCCGAGCAGATCCAGGAGAACGCGAAAACCTACGAGAAGCAGGTTTTCAAGATCCTCGACCCGGCGAAGACCGAGATCCTCTTCAACTCCAGCTGGTCGCACGCGCTCGGCGCCGAGGGGATGATCCGGCTCGCCGCGCGCTACACCGTCTCGCAGCTCCTCGCGCGCGACGACTTCGCCAAGCGGTTCCGCGCCGAGCAGCCGATCCACCTGCACGAGCTCCTGTACCCGCTGATGCAGGGCTACGACTCGGTGGCCATGAAGTCCGACGTCGAGCTGGGCGGCACCGACCAGAAGTTCAACCTGCTCGTCGGCCGCGAGCTGCAGAAGCAGTTCGGCCAGGAGAGCCAGATCATCCTGACGACGCCGCTCCTGGAGGGGCTCGACGGCGTGCAGAAGATGTCGAAGTCGCTCGGCAACTACGTCGGGATCGACGAGCCGCCGCCGGAGATGTTCGGCAAGCTCATGTCGATCTCCGACGCGCTGATGTGGCGCTACCTCGAGCTGCTCTCGTTCCGGCCGCTGGACGAGATCCACGGCTGGCGCCGCGAGGTCGAGGGCGGCCGCAACCCGCGCGACGTCAAGGTTGCGCTCGCCCGGGAGATCGTCGAGCGCTTCCACGGCGGCGAGGCGGCCGGGAAGGCGCTCGCCGACTTCGAGTCGCGGTTCCGCGACGGCCAGATGCCCGAGGAGATCCCGGAGGTGACGCTGCCGGCCGGCGGCGATCCGCTCGCGATCACCCAGGTGCTCAAGGCCGCGGGGCTGACGCCGAGCACGTCGGAGGCGCTCCGCATGATCGACCAGGGCGGGGTGCGCCTCGACGGCGAGCGGGTGAGCGACAAGGCCCTCAAGCTCGACCGCGGGACCTACGTGCTGCAGGTGGGAAAGCGGAAGTTCGCGCGCGTGACGCTCGCGTAGCGTGAGCCCCGCCGGGCCGCCCCAAGGGGCGAACCCCGAGCGCGCTCTCAGCGCGAGGGTAGTCCAATGAGTGCCGGCGACCTCGCGCGGCTCGTCGCGCTAGCCGCGGTGTGGGGGTTCTCGTTCGTCTTCATCCGCGTCGCCGTCCCGCCGCTCGGGCCGGTCGCGCTCACGGTGATCCGGACGCTGGGGGCGGGTTGCGCGCTCCTCCTCGTCGCATACGCGCTCGGCGTCACGCTTGGCGCGCGCGGGCGGTGGCCGCGTTTCCTCGCCTTCGGCGTCCTCAATTCGGCGATCCCGTTCGTCCTGATCTCCACCGCCGAGGAAGCGATGACCGCGGCGTTCGCCGCGATCCTGGTCGCGACCGCGCCGCTCTTCGGCGCGCTGATCGCCGCGGTCTGGGCCGGCGAGCCGTTGACCGCCCGAAAAGCGGGCGGGCTCGTGCTCGGCTTCGTCGGCGTCGCGCTCGTCGTCGGCTGGAATCCGGCGGACACCGCGCTCCCGCCGGCGTGGGCGATCGGCGCGACGCTGGGCGCCGCGGCGCTCTTTGGCGTGGCGGCGAACTACAGCAGGCTGAAGGCCGGCGACATCCCACCGCTCGCGATGGCAGCCGGGGCGCAGCTCTCGGCCGGGCTACTGCTCGTCCCGTTCATCGCATTGGTGCCGCCGGTCGCGATGCCGTCGCCGGTGGAGTGGGCGAACGCGGTTGCGCTGGCGCTCCTCTCGTCCGGGCTCGCGTTCGTCCTCTACTTCCGACTGATCGTGAACGTGGGGCCGGTCAGGACGCTGACCGTGAACTTCCTCTCCCCGCTGTTCGGGGTTTCCGGGGGCGTCCTGCTCCTCGGCGAGCCGGTGACCCCGAACATGATCACCGGCACGGCGGTGATCCTCGCCGGCACCGCGCTCGTGTTACGGGGCGGGAAGTAAGTCGGGTCTTCAGTCGACGCGCGCGCCGGACGCCTTCACCACCGGCCCCCACTTCGCGATCTCGTCCTTCACGAACGCGCCGTACTGGTCGGGCGTCATCGGCCGGAAGGCGGCGCCCTCGGTCACCAGGCGCGCCTGGACGTCCCTCGACTGCATGATGCGCGTCACTTCGGCGTTCCACTTCTGCACGATCTCCGGCGGCGTGCCGGTCGGCGCGAAGAAGCCGACCCAGTTGGCGACGACGAAGCCGGGGAGATGCTCCGCGACAGTCGGCAGCTCCGGCGTCGCGACCGCCCGTGCCGCACCGATGGTGGCGAGGCCGCGGAGCTTGCCGGCCTTCACGTGCGGCAGCACGGTCGGCATGGTGGCGAAGAGAAGCGAGGTCTGGCCGGCGAGGAGATCGGTGATCGCAGGGACGTTGCCCTTGTAGGGGACGTGCACCATCTCGACCTTCGCCATCGCCTTGAAAAGCTCGCCGGCGAGGTGGCTTGCGGTACCCATGCCGGCCGAGGCGAACGTCAGGCCGTTCGGCTTCGCGCGCGCGAGCGCGATCAGCTCGGGCACGCTCGCCGCCGGCACCGAAGGGTGGACCACGAGCAGGCCGTCCGCCTCCAATACCGGCGACACCGGTGCAAAGTCGCGCACCGGGTCGTACGGCAGCTTGGCGAACAGGGTGAGGTTGATCGCGTGCGTGCCGATCGAGCCGATGCCGAGCGTGTAACCGTCCGGCGGCGCCTTGGCGATGAGGTCCGCGCCGATGTTGCCGCCCGCCCCCGTGCGGTTCTCGACCACGATCGGCTGACCCCAGGCGGCCGCGAGGTCGGCGGCGATCAGCCGGCTGTAGAGGTCGGCGATCCCGCCGACGGGGAAGGGGACGATGAGGCGGACCGGCTTCGACGGGTACGGCTGCGCGAGCGCCGGCGGCGCGATCCAGGCGAGCGCGAGCAGGGCGATGAAGACGGTGCGGGCGCACGTGGTCAAAGCAGCTGACATGCTCGATCCTTTCCTTTTGTCACCAGAACCCCGCGTGCCCCGCGCCGGCTTCGTCCTCGAGCAGCGGGCCGATCACCTCGATCGCCCGCTGGCCGCGCGCGAAGATCTCGCGGCAGGGCAGCGCGAGCGTGGGATTCTCGGGATGGCTGCCGGTGAGCGCGAGGAGCCGCGCCTCGGACAGGCCGTAGACGACGCGGCCGATGCCGCTCCAGTAGATCGCACCGGCGCACATCGCGCACGGCTCGGCGCTCGAGTAGAGCGTGGCCGCGCGCAACGCCTCCGGCGGATGCGCGGCGGACGCCGCCCGCACCGCCTCGAGCTCGGCATGGCCGGTGGCATCGCCTTTGCCGGGCACCGCGCGGTTGATCGCTTCGGCGAGAACCTCGCCGTTGGCGCCGACGACGAGCGCGCCGAAGGGGTGGTTTCCCGCCGCGCGGGAGCGCGCCGCCAGTCCGATCGCGCGGCGCAGAAGTGCCAGGTCGCCGCCGTCGTCCACCGGTCTTCAGCCCTGGGCATCCATCCCGCGCGTCGCCCAGCCGGTCATGCGCCGCTCGAGGACCGCGAACACCTGGTACATGACCGTCGCCATCACGCTGATCACGATCAGCCCGGCGAACATCAGCGGCACCCGCATCGTCGAGGCGGCCGAGAGCATCAGCTGCCCGATCCCGGAGTTGGAGGCGGCGAGCTCCGAGACCACCGACCCGACGAAGGCGAGCGTGATCGCCACCTTGAGCGAGGCGAAGAAGAGCGGCATCGAGCGCGGGAGGCCGACCTTGAGCAGCACCTCCGCGCGGGATGCGCCGAGCGCGCGCAGCACGTCCTCGAGCTCGGGCTCGATCGTCGCGAGCCCGATCGCGATGTTCACGGTGATCGGGAAGAAGCAGATCAGGAATGCGGTAAGGGTCGCGGGCACGACCCCGATGCCGAACCAGACCACCAGGATCGGGACGAACGCCGCTTTCGGGATCGCGTTGAACGCGACGAGCAGCGGGTACAGGCCGTTGTACATGAAGCGCGACGAGCCGATGATGACGCCGAGGACGACGCCCACGACGATACCCATGCCGAAGCCGACCATCGTGGTCCAGAACGTCGGCCACGTGTTGTACATGATCGCCCCGAAGTTGTTGTAGAGCGCCATGAACGATGCGCTCGCCGACGGCAGGACGAACTCGTCGATCTTGAAGATCCGGACGCTGAGCTCCCAGGAAAGGAGCAGCACCCCGAGGAACATCCAGGGCGCCCAGCGGTCGATCGTGCGTCTCTTGGTCGCCATTGCCGTTCTCCCCGTCAGGTCTTGCGGACGCGCCCGATGTGCTCGCGCAGCTCGTGCACGATCGCCGTGAACCGGTCCTCGTAGGTGACCTCGAGATCGCGCGGGCGCGGCAGGTCGATCTCGCGCCGCGCGATGATGCGCCCGGGGCGCTTCGACATGCAGTACACGGTGTCCGCGAGGAACACCGCCTCGCGCAGATCGTGCGTCACCAGCACGACGGTGAAGCGCTGCTCCTGCCACAGGTCGCGGAGCACGCACCAGAGCTCCTCGCGGGTGAACGCGTCGAGCGCGCCGAACGGCTCGTCGAGCATCAGGAGCTTCGGCTGGTGGATGAGCGCACGGCAGATCGAGGCGCGCTGCTGCATGCCGCCGGAGAGCTGCCACGGGAACTTGTCCTCGTTGCCCTGCAGCCCGACCGTCTTGAGGATCGCCCGCGCGCGATCGGCGTACTCGCCGCGGCTCGCCTTGAAGTTTGTCTTGTAGGGCTCGACGATCTCGAGCGGCAGCAGCACGTTGTCGATCGTGGTGCGCCAGGGAAGGAGATTCGGCGCCTGGAACGCCATCCCGACCATCTTCAGCGGCCCGGCGACCTGCCGGCCGTCGACGAGGACGGTGCCCTGCGTCGGTGGCCGCAAACCCGTGCAGAGCTTCATGAACGTCGACTTGCCGCAACCCGACGGGCCGACGATCGCGATGAACTCGCCTTCGCGGATGGAGAGCGTGATGTCCTCGACCGCGTTGCCGCTCGTCTCGTCGTAGGCGAGATAGACGCGGTCGAAGTCGACGAACGCCTGCGCCATCGTTCTCTCTTTACGGTCCGCGAAAAAAAGCCCCTGCCCGCACCGAGCAGGGGCCTTTCGCCCGGGCGGTGCGCTATTTCCTGAAGACCTGCCGCTCGCCCGAGCTCGGCAGGAAGCTCGAGTTGAAGATCGTGTCGGTGTTGGGCGTCGTCTTGAGGCCGAAGGCCGTCACCACCTGTGCGACCGTGTCCTCGAGCTTGAGCTTGTTCACCGCGCCGATCCCGTTCGACCTGAAGGCCGGGGTCGCGATCACCGTGTCGATCGCGAGCTTCAGGCGGCGTTTCTCGAGCGCCTCGTCGATCAGCGGGTCGCGCTGCTTGACGTACTGGATCGCGCCGTCGGGGTCGGCGACGACGTCGCGGATGCCCTTGGTGAGCGCGCGCAGGAACCCCGCGATCGCCTGCGGGTTCGCGTCGATGAACTTCTGGTTCGCGATGACCGTGTTGCTGTAGAGGTCGACGCCGTAATCGGGGTACTTGAGCACCACCACGTCTTCGTCCTTGACGCCGCGGGCGTTGAGGTTCAGGAGGCTCGTGAAGTAGAACCCGGTGATCGCGTCCACCTCGCCGCGGGCGAGCATCGTCTCGCGGAGCGGCGGGTCCATCGACGTCCACTTGATCTTCGACGAGTCGAGGTTGTTCGCCTTGACGAAGAGCGGGAACGCCTTGCGGCCGGCGTCGAACACCGGCGCACCCATCGTCTTCCCGTTCAGGTCGGAGGGCTTGGTGATGCCCGACTTCTTCAGCGCCAGCACGGCCGCGGGCGAGTAGTCGTAGAGCATGTACACCGCCTGCATCCGCGCCGAGGGGATGCCCTGGTTCGCCGCCAGGAACTCGATCATCGCGGCGATGTCGGCGAAGCCCATGTCGTAGGCGCCGGAGGCGACGCGCGTGACCGTGCCGCCCGAGCCGTTGCCGGCGTCGACGATGACGTCCAGGCCCTCCTGCTTGAAGTAGCCCTTCGCGACCGGCAGCACGAACAGCGCCGCCGGGCCTTCGAATCGCCAGTCGAGCTGGAACCGGATGCGGGTCGGCTGCTGCGCGGTGGCCGTCGCGGCGAGCGCGGCAAGGGTGAGGCCGGCCATCGCCTTCATCGCGCTACGGCGCGATGGCAGGAAGCGTGCGGTCATCGTTCTAGTCCTCCTCGAGAAGCGCTGGGGTCTGGGGGAATCGGGTACCGATGCAAGTCACATCGGGGTGCATGTGCAACCTGCGTGCCAGCGAGCGGCCCGACCCGGCGCGGCGATATGACCACGAACATGGGGCGTCCGCAAGGGGCGGCGGGGGTCGCGCGGCCCGGGCGGCGCCGAGAATCGGCTTCAGGATCGGGCTAGAAGCCGCTGCCGCGAATGATGATGATCTGCCCGCCGGGGGACGGGGAGATCACGGTCTGGACCGGCGG
Organism: uncultured beta proteobacterium; assembly: GCA_963762785.1. Classification (GTDB taxonomy): domain Bacteria; phylum Pseudomonadota; class Gammaproteobacteria; order Burkholderiales; family SG8-39; genus DATEDA01. The sequence continues at coordinate 43,574 of CAVXND010000083.1, read as the reverse complement.
GGCGAAGAAGAGCGGGGCGCCGGGCGCCATCACGGGCACGTGCGGCACTACCGCGGGCGCAGCGAACATCGGCACGATCGGGGTGACGGCCATCTGCGGCGAGACCGGCACGAAGCCGGGCACGAAGCCGGGCACGAAGCCCGGCACGAACCCGGCACGAACGATCGGCGCCAGTGGCTGCTGAACGACCGTGGTGGTGAACACCGGCGCAATCGGGGGGGTGATGAAGACCGGCGCAACCGGCACGCCGAACATTGGCGCGACGACGGGCGCCATCGGGCCGACCGGGACGACCACCGCGACGCCGACGCGGGAACCGCCGGCCTGCGCGGTCGCGGCGAGGCTTAGGCTCAGGATCACGGTTGCTGCTCGGACCGACATCGCGCTCATTTCGACCCCGCCTTCGCTCTCGTTTCGCGATTGTGCCGCACCCGGCACGTGCATGTGCGCCTCCTCGCGCACCGCGCGTGTGCGGCCTGCGTGTGCGGCCCGAACGTACCCTCCGAGTGCGAAGACTAACTAGAATCCCCCACCGTGAACATCGTCAAGGACGGCGCGGCGATCAGCGCCACCCCCCTCGCCGCCGGGCAGCCGCCGGCGGTCGAGCTCCTCGCGGTCGCGAAGACCTACCCGAACGGGACGCGCGCCGTCGACCCGGTCGACCTCGCGATCGGCGCGGGCGAGTTCGTGACCGTGCTCGGGCCGTCGGGTTGCGGCAAGTCGACGCTGCTCCGGATGATTGCCGGGCTCGCGCCGCCGTCCGCCGGGCGGATCCGCTGGTGGGGCGAGGGCTTCGACGCGGCGGGGCGGCCCGGCCGCAGGCTCGCGATGGTGTTCCAGGAAGCGACGCTCATGCCCTGGTCGCGCGTGGACCGGAACGTCCGTCTCCCGCTCGACCTCGCGCGCGCCGATCGCGCCGCCGCCGACCGGGCGGTCGCCGGTGCGCTCGCGCTCGTCGGGCTCGAGCGGTTCGCGCACCACTATCCGCGCGAGCTCTCGGGCGGCATGCAGATGCGCGTATCGATCGCCCGCGCGCTCGTGACCGAGCCGGACCTGCTGCTGATGGACGAGCCGTTCGGCGCGCTCGACGAGATCACCCGCAACCGGCTCGACGGCGAGATCTCGGAGCTCTGGCGCAGGCAGTCGCTCACGGTCGCCTTCGTCACTCATTCGATCTACGAGGCGGTGTTCCTCTCGACGCGGGTCGTGGTCATGTCGGCGCGGCCCGGACGGATCGTGCGCGAGGTGGCGATCGACGAGCCGTTCCCGCGCACCGACGCCTTCCGCGTGTCGCAGCCGTTTGCGGCGTACTGCCGGACGCTGTCCGAGGTGCTCGCCGCAGCGAGCGCGGAGGGCGAATGACGATGGGGGCGCGCGCGGAGAACCCCCGCCTCATGCGCATCGCGGCCCCGGCGCTCGTCGGCATCGCGATGCTCCTGGCGTGGTACGCGCTCGTGACCGCCTTCGGGGTGCCGAAGTATCTCGTGCCCTCGCCGGTCGACGTCGCGCACACGCTGGTCGCCGACTGGGGGCTCCTTTCCGCCGCGCTGCTCGTGACGCTCAGGATCACGTTCTTCGCCTTCCTGTGCGCGACCGTGATCGGGACGCTGGTCGCGTTCGCGTTCGTGCAGAGCCGGCTCGTCGAGGCGAGCTTCTTCCCCTACGCCATCCTCCTGCAGGTGACCCCGATCGTCGCGATCGCGCCGCTCATCATCATCTGGGTCGAGGACATCCAGGTCGCGCTCGTGCTGTGCGCGACCATCGTCGCGATCTTCCCGATCATCTCCAACACGACGCTCGGCCTGAAGAGCGTGAACCGGGGCCTCGCCGACCTCTTCCGGATGAACGGTGCGACGCGGCTGCAGACGCTCGTCCGCCTGCGCATCCCGAGCGCCGCGCCGTACTTCTTCGGCGGCCTGCGGATCTCGAGCGGGCTCGCGCTGATCGGCGCGGTGGTGGCGGAGTTCGTCGCCGGCACCGGCGGCCACGGGGCGGGGCTCGCCTACCAGATCCTCCAGGCCGGTTTCCAGCTCAACATCCCGCGGCTCTTCGCGGCGCTCTTCCTCATCACCGTCGCAGGCGTCCTGCTCTTCCTCGCCATGGTCTGGCTCACCCGGCTCGCGCTCGGCCACTGGCACGAGAGCGAGCTCGCGGCCGAGAGCTGACCGGATTTCACGATGCGAGGGGGCACACCCCCTCGCGCTCCCCGAAGTCGGGGAAAGCGCTGCCTTCGGCAGCGGTTTCTATCTAGAATCGCGCGTTCGCTCTTCCCGGGAGTCCCCTCATGCACGTCCGCGTCGCCGCAGTCCTCGCCTCGTTCGCGCTCGTCGGCGCCGCGTTCGGGCAGGCACCGCAGAAGCTCTCCTTCCTCACCAACTGGTTCGCGCAGGCCGAGCACGGCGGCTTCTACCAGGCGATCGCGGAGGGGCTCTACAGGAAGCACGGCCTCGACGTGACGGTCCGCATGGGCGGCCCGCAGGTGAACGGCATGCAGCTCCTGCTCGCCGGCCAGGCCGATCTCTTCATGGGCTACGACATCCAGGTGCTGCTCGGGCGCCAGGAGAACCTGCCGCTCGTGACGGTCGCCGCGTCGTTCCAGAAGGATCCGGTGGTGCTGATCGCGCATCCGGACGTGAAGAAGATCGAGGACCTCAAGGGGCGTCCGATCTACATCAGCTCCGCAAGCAACACCACGTTCTGGCCGTGGCTCGTCGCGCGCTACGGCTTCACCGACGACCAGAAGCGGCCGTACTCGTTCTCGGTGCAGCCGTTCCTCGCCGACAAGCGCTCGGCGACCCAGGGCTATGCGACCTCCGAGCCGTTCCTCGTCGAAAAGGCGGGCGTGAAGCCGACCGTCTTCCTGCTCGCCGATCTCGGCTATCCGCCGTATGCGCAGACCGTCGTCGCGACGGAAAGCTTCCTCGCGAAGAACGGCGACGCGGTGAAGCGCTTCGTGCGCGCGACCGCCGAGGGCTACAAGAGCTACCTCGCCAATCCGGCGCCGGCGAATGCGCTGATCAGGAAGGCGAACCCCGAGATGACCGAAGACCTGCTCGCGTTCGGGGTGAAGTCGATCCAGGCCTACGGCATCGTCGGCGGGGGCGACGCCGCGAAGCAGGGAATCATGACCATGACCGACGCGCGCTGGAAGCAGACCTTCGACTTCATGGTGAAGGCCGGACTGCTCAAGGCGGGCGTCGACTACCGGAAGGCGTACTCGCTCGACTACGTGCGGGACGTCAAGGTCCTACCGTGAGGCCTCGCCGCGGCGTTCCTGCTGGTACCGGTCGAACGACATCGGCGCGCCCCGGGATTGCATCGGCGGCGTGGCGTCGACGGCCTGGTTCTCGACCCTGAAGGTCGAATACACGACCCGCGCGATCTGGTCGGTCGAGCAGCCGGACAGGGCAGCGCAGGCGAGCACGACGAGGATTGACAGCCGCTTCATCTACGCCTTTCTTGAATTCTCGGTGCTGCAACGCAGGTAGTTCCTGCGTTGCAGCACGTCGTAGTTCTTCGTGTCGGTGTTGCATCGCAGGCAGTACCTGCGATGCAACACGTCGTGGTTCTCAGTGTAGACGGCGACGGCCCTTGTCGCTCACCGGCGCCTGCACCGTCATCGACCCCTGCCTGACCACGCCGCCCGCGCTCGGCGCGGTGCGCGCGAAGAGCTGGTTCAGCAGCGCCACGACCTCGCCGATCTCCGAGTCGCCGAACTGGCGCGCGAGCGTGTGCGAGACGTCCTCGATCATCGCCTGGCGCTGCGCCTCGTGGATCGCCTCGGGCGTCGGGCCGACGAACACGATGCCGAACTCGTCCTGCCCGTCGTCGTGGTAGTAGCTGACCTCGATCTCGGCGGCGCGCTCGGTGTAGGCGTTGAGGCCGGTCAGCGCGGCTTCGATCGTCTCGCGGAAGGTGCGCCCGACGTCGCCCGTCCAGCACAGCTCGAGCAGCCGCTCGCGCGGATCGAACACGATCCCGGGCTCGTCCTCGTAGACCGAGTGGGCGTCCGCGAGCGAGTCCTCGTCGATGTACTCGAGCCACGGACGCAGCGCCGCCTCGACCTGCGCGGTGGTGACCCCGTGGCGGAGCGGGATGTTGCCGTGGACGTGGCATTCGATGCGCATGAACCTCTCCTTCCCGCCGGCAGCCGGCGGGGGCCGTATTTTCCTCCGGTTCGACCGCCCGCGTCAGCCCGGAGTTCGCTCCGGCGGGGACGCCCGGTCCCGATGCGTGCGCAGAAACCCCAGGACCGTCCCGTTGAAGGCCTCAGGCTGCTCGAGGTTCGACACGTGCCCGGCGCCCGCGATCACCGCGAGCCGGGCGCCCGGGATGCGGCGCGCCATCGCCTCGGCGGTCGCCGGCGGGTAGACGGTGTCCTCGTCGCCGGTCACCACCAGCGTGGGGACGGCGATCCGCTCGATGCCGGCGCCGCGATCCTCGCGTACCGACGACTCCAGCGTCCTCAGATAGGCGTCCTTCCGCAGCCCGGCGAGGCTCGCGAGCAGCCGCTCCCGCGCGCGCGCCGGCGCCGCCTTCCCGAGCACGTTGCGCGCGAGATCGAGCGCCATCTCGCGCGGCGTCTTGCCCGCAGCGAGCGGGCCCTGCCGCGAGCGGATGAAAGCGTCCACCTGGTCCGGCGCGAGCGCATCGAAGCCGGCGTGGGTGTTGCAGAGGACGAGCGTCGCGACCCGGTCCGGGTGGCGGAGGCAGAAATCGCGGGCGACCCGGCCGCCGAGCGACAGCCCGACGAGATGCGCGCGCGCGGCGCCGAAATGATCGATCACCCGCAGGACGTCGCCCGCGAGGTCGCCGAAGGCGAGCGGGCCGTCGTAGTCGTCGGAGTCGCCGTAGCCGCGTGCGTCCGGTGCGCAGGCGGTGAACTCCGGCGCGAGCGCTGCGAGCTGGTCGTCCCAGTGCGAGCGGTTGCCGCCGATGCCGTGCAGGAACACCACCAGCGGGCCCGCGCCGGCGACGCTGACCGCGAGGCGCGGCGCCGGGCCGACGAAGACGGTCATTCCGCCCGCGCCCCGGAGAGCTTCACCGCCCGCCCGCGCGCCTCGCGGTCGCGCACGAGATAGGCTGCGAACTCGTCGGGCGTGCTGGCGACGAGCTCGTAGCCCTTGCCGACGATCTCGCGGTCGCGGAACGCGGGATCGTTCAGGACCGCGGCGACGTCGCGCTGGATCCGGTCCGCCGCCGCGCGGGGCGAGCCGGCCGGTACGAAGAGGCCGAACCAGGCGTGCGTCTCGACCTCCGGATAACCCTGCTCGGCGAAGGTCGGCACTTCGGGCATCAGCGGCGAGCGCGCGGGGCCGCCGATCGCGAGCGCCTTCAGCCGTCCGGCCTTCACCTGCGCCTGCGACGAGGCGATCCCCGAAAACGTGAGCTGCACCTCGCCCGCGATCGCGGCCGGCACCGCGAACGGGATGCCCTTGTACGGAATGTGGACGATGTCGATGCCGGCCTTCGACTTCAGGGTCTCGGCGGCGAGATGCGGCTGGCTGCCGCTGCCGTACGACCCGTAGTTCAGCGTGCCCGGCTTCGCGCGTGCGAGCGCGACCAGCTCCTGGAGGGTGTTCGCCGGCACCGACGGGTGCGCGAGCAGGAGCTGCTGCAGGAGGATGAGCTGCGTGACCGCGACGAAGTCCCGGTCCGAGTAGGAGAGCTTCGCGAAGAGATGCGGGTTGATCGAGAACGTCGAGTCGGTCGTGAGCAGGATCGTGTGCGCGTCGGCGGGCGACTTCGCGACGAGATCGGTGGCGGGGATCGTGCTGCCGCCCGGACGGTTCTCCACCACGACCGGCTGTCCCCATTGCGGCGCGAGCCGGTCGGCGAGCTGCCGTGCGAGGACGTCGATGCCGCCGCCCGGCGGGTAGGCGACGACGATCCGCACCTGGCGGACGGGGTAGGCCTGGGCTGCCGCGCCCCCGGCGTGGCAGGCGAGCAGCGCGAGGCCGACCGGGAGAGCGAAGCCGGCGAGGAGCGCGCGGCCCGCGAGCAGGGTGGAAGCGAGCGGTCGGCGCATGGCTTTTTCCCGGGGGAGCGGGGGAAGTATAGTGTGCTCGCCGCTCATTCCCGGGATCCGTCGATGTCCAGCCTTCGCCCGCTCCGCACGCACGGCCGCTACGAGTACTCGCCGATCATGCGCCGGCCGGACTACTCGTGGCCCGAGGGGCGGCGGCTTGCGGTCTACATCGGCTTCAACGTCGAGCACTTCGAGTTCGGGCAAGGGCTCGGCGCGAAGCTCGCCCCGTCCGGCGAGCCCGACGTGCTCAACTTCGCGTGGCGCGACTACGGCAACCGGGTCGGCGTGTGGCGCTGCCTCGATCTCTTCGGCGAGCTGGATCTGCCGGTGGGCGCACTGATCAACACCGCGCTCTACGACTACTGCCCGGAGGTGATCGCGGCGTTTCGCAAACGCGGCGACGAGATCATCGGCCACGGACACACCAACGCCGAGCGGCAGGGCGACCTGAGCGAGCCCGACGAGCGCGCGCTGATCGCCGCCTGCACCGAACGGATCCGCCGCGAGGAAGGGCGGCCGCCGCAGGGGTGGCTCTCGCCGTGGATCTCCGAGAGCCACGCGACGCCGGATCTCCTGCAGGAGGCCGGCTACACCTACGTCCTCAACTGGTGCCACGACGACCAGCCGCTGCGCTTCCGGACCCGCAAGGGCGAGCTGTGGTCGATACCGTATCCGCAGGAGATCAACGACATTCCGGCGATCGTCGCGCGCCAGAATTCGGCCGAGGAGTTCGCCGACATGATCGTCGACTGCTACGAGGAGATGCTCGCGCAGAGCGCGCAGCAGCCGCTCGTGATGGGCATTGCGCTGCACCCGTATCTCGTCGGCCAGCCGCACCGCCTCCGCCATCTGCGCCGCGCGCTCCGCTACATCGTCCAGGGGGGGCGGGTGTGGTGGACGACGCCGGGGGCGATCAGGGACCACGCGGCAGGCGTGCCGCGCTGATTTTCTCCGCGTGCTCCCCGAACCGACCATCGAGCGGCGCGACACCGATGCGCCGAAAGGGCTGCCGCGGACGCGCCGCTCGCTCGCGGTCGTTTTCTTCGGCACCCCCGAGCAGCGCGTCGAGGCGGTCGCGATCGCGGTCCTGATCCTCGCCGGCCTCGGCTACTGGACCTACACCGGCGTCAAGCGCTCGCTCGAAGAGGTGCGGACGGCGTCCCTGCGCGCGGTGCTCGAATCGAAGGTGGACACGCTCCGGGTCTGGGCCGACGCGAGGCGCGCCGAGGCCGAGCGCTGGGCGGCCGATCCGGCGGTCGCGGAGGCGGTGCGGCGGCTGGAGGCGCAAGCGCGCGCCGGCGCGACGCGGCAGGCGCTGTGGACCTCGCCGGCGCGCACGCGGTTCGTCGACGCGCTCGCGCCGTTCTTCGTCGACCGCGACTCGGTCGCGATCAACGCAGTCGACCGCGAGGGGCGGATCATCGCCACGCGGGTCGAGGGTCACATCGGCGCCCGCGTGGGCCCGAGCGTGCTCGCCGACCTCGTGCCCGTCTTCAAGGGCGAGACGCGCTTCATCTCGCCGCGCCCGGAGAAGGAGCGCATCCCGGAGGTCCGGAAGTCCGCCTACGACCGCCCGATCGCGTGGTTCGCGTCGCCGGTGCGCGCGTCCGACGGTCGCATCATCGCCGCGCTCGAGCTCGGGCTCTACGCCGACACCCGGTTCGCGGGGCTGTTCGGCCTCGGGTGGCTGACCGAGTCGGAGTCGACCGTCGAGGGGTACGCGTTCGACGAGAGCGGGCTCCTGCTCACCAAGGCCCGGTACTTTCCACAGCTCCGCGACGCCGGGCTCCTGCCGCCGGGCGCGACCACCGCGGCGTTCAACGTCCGGTTGCGCGATCCGGGCGTCGACCTGGTGCAGGGCGAGGCGCCGCCGGAGGACCTCGGCGCACGCCCGCTCACGCCGCTCGTCGAGCGCGCGATCACGAGCAAGTCGGACGCCGACACGCGGGCGCACGAGGGCGTGCTGATCGAGCCGTACCGCAACTACGCCGGGCGCGAAGTGATCGGCGCCTGGCGGTGGCTGCCCGAGTACGACATCGGCATCGCCGTCGAGGTGTCGCGCGAGGAGGCGTACGCACCGATCCGGTATCTCACGACCGCGTTCCAGGCCGTGTTCGCGATGCTCGTGATCGCGGTGGCGGTGGCGCTCGGGTCGACGTTCTCGGTCGCCCAGCTCGCGCGCGAAGAGCGCCAGCTCGGCGTCTACCGACTGGAGGGGAAGATCGACGAGGGCGGGATGGCGACCGTGCACCGCGCGGTGCACGCGCTGCTGCGGCGGCCGACGGCGCTCAAGATCCTGAAGCCCCACCTCGCGACCGACGAGCTGATCGCGCGCTTCGAGCGCGAGGTGCAGCTCGCGAGCCGGCTCGAGCACCCGGCGACGATCGAGATCTTCGACTACGGCCGCACCCGCGACGGCACGTTCTTCTACGCGATGGAGTACATCGACGGCCTCACGCTCGCCAAGCTCGTCGACAAGGACGGCGCCCAGCCCGTGCCGCGCGTGGCGCACGTCCTGAAACAGGTGTGCGAATCCCTGCGCGAGGCGCACGCGAAGGGGCTCATCCACCGCGACATCAAGCCGGCGAACGTGATGCTGTGCGAGCGCGGCGGCGAGTCCGACGTCGTCAAGGTGCTCGACTTCGGGCTGATCAAGGACGTGCACGCGACCGACACGCGCGACATCACGCAGTACTCGCGGCTGCTCGGGACGCCCACCTACATGGCGCCCGAGCGCATCCGCAACCCGTCGGAGGCCACCCCGGCGGTCGACGTGTACGCCGTCGGCGCGGTGGCGTTCTACCTGCTGACGGCGAAGCGGGTGTTCGACGCCCCGAACGAGCTCGAGCTCGCGCGGCAGGTGCTGGAGCTTCCGGCGCCCCGTGCATCGAGCGCGGCGAAGCAGCCCATCCCGAAGGCGCTCGACGACCTCATTGCCCGCTGCCTTGCCAAGGACCCGGCGGAGCGCCCGGAGCGGGTCGAGGAGCTGATCGCGGCGTTCGCCGCCCTCCTGCAGGCGCATCCCTGGAAGCAGGAGGCCGCCGAGCGGTGGTGGCACGACTACCGCGGCGGGCAGGAGGCGGCCGCGGTATAGGCTGTCGGGTGCGGAAGGTTACAGCGGCGGCGACGCCGGTAACAATCCGGAACAGGCCGGACATCGTCGGGTTACGTCCGCGTGCGACGATGGGCTCACATCCGATGGAGGCGCGTGATGAGAGTCCTCGAAGCGAGCGAGCTGGAACGGCTGGTGCGGCGCACCTTCCCGGCGAAGCCCGGCTTCGCCGTCGGTCCGGACCTCGGCCTCACGCCGAACCGCCTGCCGGCCGTAGCGTTCATCCACGGCGGACCGGATCCCTATCTCGACCGGGAGCTCGACGACTGGCTCGAAGGCGGGTTGAAGTTCGTGGGTCTCTACCCGCTGCTCAACCGGCTGTGCCGCTCCGGCGCGCTGGCGCCGGGGACGTATGCGGTAACCCGGAGCGCGTGAACGGCTGAAGGCGCTAGCCGGCGCCGCCGGGCGTGGCGGGTTCCGGCGCGCCAGCAAAGCTTTCTTTCACTTTCCGCCACCCGGACCGGAACGCGTCGCCGGTCGCCCGTCCCGCCGACCGCGCGCCGTCGCGGATGTCGCGGCCGGCGTGGTGGATGCCGGCGCGCGTGTCCGACCACGCACGCTTCACGTCCTGCTTGAACCCGCCCGACTGCGGCGCGGGCTGGCTTGCGGCCGGGCGATCCTCGTTCTTCTGGGCGACGGCCGGTTCGGCCTGAGCCGCGACTGCGAAGAGCGCGGCCGCGGCGATCGCGACAATCGAGCGGATGTCGATCACGACGTCCTCCTTGCGTTCGGACTTGCGCGAGAGCTTAGCGCCGCACGCTCGCCCGCGCACCCTGTCGGGCGGCCCCGACATTCGCTGCGCTCGCCTGAACTCCCGCGACCGGTTACAGTCGTAACAGCATGCAGCCCGGCGCATCGCTCGAAGGCGCAGACGAGGAGGCGCGAGTCGGCTCCCACGTCGACGACGCCCCGCTCCGCTACCGCTACGACGATTCGGCATCGTCGGGACGCCGAGCGCTCTGGTGGGCGGTAGCGGCGGCCGTCGTCGTCGCCGTCCTCGCCGCGCTGTACTTCTACTGGCCGGAGCGCCGGGAGGCGCCGCGACCCGCGCCGACCGAGCCGCCGCGCGCGGCCGCCCAACCCGCGCCCGACGCACAGCCCGAGCCGGCGATCCAGCACCCGATCGAGTCCGCGCAGCCGCAGACCGGTTCCTCCGCCGCACCCGAACCGGCGGCGCCGCTGCCCGCGCTCGACGTCAGCGACCGGTCCGTGACGGACGCGCTCGCGAGCGTCCTCGATCGCGCCGCGATCGACGAGTACCTCGTCGCCACCGGGCTCGTCCGGCGCATCGTCGTCACCGTGGACAACCTGACGCGGAAGAAGGCGCCGCAGCGCATGTGGCCGGTCAAGCCGACCGCCGACAAGTTCCTGACGAGCGGCGCGGGCGACGCGGTGTACATCGGCCCGGACAACGCCCGCCGCTACGAGCCGTTCCTGAAGGTGATGGAATCGGTCGACGCCGGCAAGCTCGCCGCGCTCTACGTGCGTTTCTATCCGCTCTTCCAGCAGGCCTACCGCGAGCTCGGTTACCCGAAGGGCTACTTCAACGACCGGCTGGTCGAGGTCATCGATCACCTGCTCGTCACGCCGGAGATCGACGGGCCGATCAGGCTCGCGAAGCCGTGGATCATGTACGAGTTCGCCGACCCGGCGCTCGAGGCGCGCTCGGCCGGGCAGAAGACGCTGATCCGCATGGGCAGCGCGAACGCGCTCCGCGTCAAGGCGAAGCTGCGCGAGTTCCGGCGCCAGATCGCCGGCAAGGCGATGAAGCCGTAAGGCCCGCGCGCGCGTCGGGCCGGGCTTGTCCGGGAACCCGGGTTGCCGCGGCGAGGCTTCGCGGTTTGACGCGGATCAAACGCCGACGGGGCGTCGCGACGCATGCTCTAGGCACCGTCTCGCCCGTTGGAGGGTGTGGTGCGTGCAGCAGGTTTCGCCGGAGTGCTCTCGGGGCTCGTTCTCGCCGCCGCCGTGCCGCTCGCCGGCGCTGGCGACTTCGAGCGCGGGAAGGCCCTCTACAACGCGCGCTGTGTCGGCTGCCACGACCGCGGCGTCCACAATCGCGAGGCCCGCAAGGCGCTGACGATCGAGGGCATCAAGGCCCAGGTGCGGCGCTGGGATGCCTTCATGCAGGGGGCGTGGCGGAACGACGAGGTGAACGACGTGACGACCTACCTGAACGAGCTCTACTACGGGTACCCGTGCACGCCGGAGGTCTGTCCGGAGAAGAAGGCCGCGGCAGAGGCGCTCTCGCCCCCCGCGCCGCGCCGCTGAATCAGCCGACCGCGGCCGCGCGAACTTGCGGCGGCATCTCGTCGAAGCGGACGACCTTGTTGCGGCCGGCCTGCTTGGCGGCGTAGAGGGCCTGGTCGGCCTCGTCGATGACGCTCTTCAGGTTCGGCGCGCCGAACTCCATCGACGACAGCCCGAAGCTGGCGGTGACTCTCAGGCCCGGCATCGACCGGATCCCGGGGCCGGCCTGCGCCTCGACCCGGAACCGGATGCGCTCGGACACCACCGCCGCGCGCAACGCGTCCACGCCCGGCAGCAGGATGCAGAACTCCTCGCCGCCGTAGCGGCACAGGACGTCGGTCGGCCGGAGCGCCGCCTTGAGCACGCGCGCGACCTGCACCAGCACCTGGTCGCCGAGCGCGTGGCCGTAGGTGTCGTTGAAGTGCTTGAACTTGTCGATGTCGGTCATCAGGCAACAGACCGGTGAGCCGTCTTCCGCCGCCTTCTTCAGGATCGCCTCGGCCTGCTCGATGAACGCGCGGCGGTTCAGGCAGCCGGTGAGCGGGTCGATGTTGGCGAGCCCCTTCAGCTCCTCGTTCTGCGCCTCGATCTTCTGGCGCGACGACTCGAGCTCGGAGAGCGCGCCCTGGAGCTCGATGTTCTTGCGGTCGAGCTCGGTGACGTCGGTGAACGAGACGAGGCACCCGCGCACCGCGCCGCGGCCGTCGGTGATCGGGCTCGCGGCGAGCTTCGCCTTGCGCGGGCCGTCCTCGATGTTCGGGATCTCGAGCATGTCGCCGGTGACGGTGGCGCCGTCGCGCATCGCCACCGCCCAGGGATGGTCGTCGGCCTCGCGCTCTTCGCCGAGCGCGAGCTTCAGCCAGGGGATCTCGGACGCCCGCCGCGCCGAGAGGCCGACCTTGTCCTCGCCGTGGAGCTCGCGGAACGCCTGGTTCGCGAGCACCACCCGGCCGTTCGTGTCGAGCACGATCACGCCCTCGGTCAGCGTGTCGAGCGCCTTGCGCACGCGATCCGGGATCGCCTTGGTGGGATCCAGGTGCTCGAGCACCCGCCGCATGTACCAGTAGTAGAGGATGTAGCCGCCGACCGTGATCACGACGAGCAGCAGCACGAGCGGGTGCTTCACCCAGCCCATGACCGTCTTCGGCACCACCGGCCGGAAGCTCACCTCGACGTTGCCCCAGATGTCCTTGCCGGCGTACACCGGCACCGCCACGTGGGTGATGGTCGACTTGCCGTCCTTGAGCGGCACCCAGTGGCGGTCGTGGTCGGCGGTCTGGATGTAGACGTCGCCGGAGTTGCGGCGGATGCCGACCGAGATGATCTCGGCCTCGCGCGAGGAGAGCGCGTCGATCGTGCGCTGGATCGAGTCCTTGTCCTCCTTCTGGATCAGGACCGCGAGCTGGATCGCCATGTCCTCGGTGATGCCCTTGCGCACGCGCTGCGCGAGCTCGACGTCGTCGCGCAGCACGCCGAAGACGAGGTCGGCGACGAAAATGAGGAACAGCGTCAGCGAGACGAGGCCGACGCAGATCCGTCCGACCGGGCCGAAGAAGGGCATTACGCGTCTCCTGCCGGGATCACGAGGCGTCGGCCGCGCGCTCGTCGAGCACCCAGCGCGCGCGGTGCTCGTCGTCCCTGCGGTCCTTGTCTTCGTCGCTCAAGTCGGTGTCCTCGTGTTCTTCCTCGTCGTGCCCGAGCACCGGTAGCGGGTCGACGGGGCGCCAGGCCGGGGTCACGGTGAGCAGACTCGCCAGCAGACCGGCTGCCGCCCGAGCCGCCCACCAGACCGCGCCGACCGACAGCGCGATAGCGGAAATCCGTCCCGAGTTCAATACGTACGCTGCCGTTCTTCGTCTAACACGTCAAGTCTCTCCTCGGCTCCGATAGGGAGGACTCCATCTCGACGCCAATCGGGTCCGCTTGGAATTCCGAGTGGAGGAGTTTTCTCGAGGACCTCGCGGGAGCTGGCTATCCGGGGTGAGCACTTTTTCCTGCAGGACGGCCGCGGCATCGTGGGTGTCGGTCCCGCCCGACAGGGCTCGGTCGGGGCGCGGAGGACAGCGGCCCGACAGTCCGGATCGGCCCCCGCGCGTGGCTGGGTCCGCCTGCCTAGCGCTCCTCGAGCACCCAGGCCGCGCGGTGCTCCTCGTCCTTGCGGTCCTTGTCCTCTTCAGCGGCGTCGTACTCGTCCTCGTCCTCATCGTCGCGGCCGAGCACCGGCAGCGGGTCGACGTGGCGCCAGGCGGGCGAGGAGGCGAGCAGGCTCGCAATGAGGCCCGCCGCGCGGGCTGCCCACCAGACAGCGCCCACCGACATCGCCAGGCCGGTGATCTTGATCGAGTTGAAGACGACCTCGACGCGCGCCCGCTCCTCGTCCTTGGCGTCGGGCTCGCCTCGGACCGGTAGCACGCGCATCTCGGCGACGAGCGGCTCGACACGCACGTCCTGCGACGCGGGGTGAAGCGTGACCGTCTCCGCTTCAGCGCGCACCGAGGGGAGCTCCGTCACGGCGATCGCGATCTTCTGGAGCTCGGCGCCGGTCGCCTGGCGCGGTGGTGTGGCCGACGTGTCGATCGGCCCGGCGTCGCCGTCGCCGCTCGCCGCACTCGTCGGCGCGCGCAGGAACTCCTGGGCGGCCGGGCCGGCTACGTCCGCTGCCTCGGGCTGAGAAGCGGGCGGCGTCTTCGGCGGCGAGATTGTCGCGAGTGTGCCATCGCCGCCGCTGCCGCCACCGCCCCCTGCCGGCGGGCTGATGATCACACCGCCGCCCGAACCGCCGCGGCCGAACACGACGTTGCCGAGGTACGGGCCGTCGCTCGCGCTGCCGTCCGAGACGAGGATGGTGAAGGCGGGTGCATTGCCCGAGCCGTCGTGGACGAAGACCACTTCACCGTCCAGTATCTGCTGTTGCGTGAAGCTGGTGATCGCGACGCCGGGCGCCGCGGCGAGCTCGAAGCGGCCGTTGGTCACGCCGGCGACGGTGAACGCGAGCGTGCCGACGGCGTTGTCGGCGTCGACCGCGCTGAGGTTCCCGGGGCTGAGCGAGAGCGTGGCGCCGTTCGTGATCGAGAAAGCGTTGTCGACCATCGCCGGCGCGTCGTTGACCGCGCTGACGGTGATCGAGAGCGACTCGGCGAGGGTGTCGGTGCCGCCGCCGGAGTCGGTGACCGTCCAGCTGAAGGTGGCCGGTCCGCCGTTGGCGTCGGCCGCGGCGCGGAACTGCATGCCGCGCAGCTCGGTGAGGGTGTAGCTCGTGCTCGCGCTGACCACGGTGGTGCCGTCGGCGAGCAGGATGGTGCCGAGGGCGGCCGCCGGCACCGCGGTGACGGTGTAGGTGAGCGTCTGGGCCGATTCGTTGGTCGGGCCGGGCGAATAGGCGAGCGCGCCCAGGCCGAGCGAGGTGGTGGCCGCGTCCTCGGCCACGGTGAGGTTGGTGACCGTGCCGGCGCTGCGCGTGGGCGCGTCGTTGACCGGGTTCACCGTCACGGTGAAGGTCGACTCGACGAACGCCCCGCCGGTGTCGGTGGCGCGCACGGTGATATCGGCGGTGCCGAAGGCGTTGGGGGCGTAGTCCAGGGTGAGGGTGCCGGCCGCGCCGTTGACCGCGGTCGAGGTGAACAGCGCCGCGTTGGTGTTGCCCACCACCGTGTAGACGAGGGCGGGGTCGGCATCCTCCACGTCGGCAAAGGCCGCGAAGAGGTTCACCACCGTATCGGCGGCATCCTCGTTGACGGTGACATTGGCGAGGCCGCTGGCGGTGGGCGCGTCGTTGACCGGGGTGCCGGTCATGGTCTTGGTGCCGCTGAGCGGGGCGGCCACGCCATCGCTCACGCTGGTGGCGATGGTGAAGTTGGCGTTGTAGTTGAGCGCCGGGGTGAAGGTGAGCCCGGCGAGCAGCGTGTTCACATCGGCCAGGGCGCCCGCGGCGGTCCACACCCCGCCCACGAAGGTGGAGGTGACCGCCCCCGCGGTGGCGGTGTTCAAGGCGCCGGCGGCCACATCGGAGAGCGTGAGGGTGACCGTGACGTTGGCGCTGTCGACGTCGCTCACCACGATGTCGGTGAGGTTGAGCGCGGTGTCCTCGATGTAGGTCTCGGCGGCCGACAAGTTGGTGGCGGTGGGCGCGTCGTTGACCGGGGTGCCGGTCATGGTCTTGGTGCCGCTGAGCGGGGCGGCCACGCCATCGCTCACGCTGGTGGCGATGGTGAAGTTGGCGTTGTAGTTGAGCGCCGGGGTGAAGGTGAGCCCGGCGAGCAGCGTGTTCACATCGGCCAGGGCGCCCGCGGCGGTCCACACCCCGCCCACGAAGGTGGAGGTGACCGCCCCCGCGGTGGCGGTGTTCAAGGCGCCGGCGGCCACATCGGAGAGCGTGAGGGTGACCGTGACGTTGGCGCTGTCGACGTCGCTCACCACGATGTCGGTGAGGTTGAGCGCGGTGTCCTCGATGTAGGTCTCGGCGGCCGACAAGTTGGTGGCGGTGGGCGCGTCGTTGACCGGGGTGCCGGTCATGGTCTTGGTGCCGCTGAGCGGGGCGGCCACGCCATCGCTCACGCTGGTGGCGATGGTGAAGTTGGCGTTGTAGTTGAGCGCCGGGGTGAAGGTGAGCCCGGCGAGCAGCGTGTTCACATCGGCCAGGGCGCCCGCGGCGGTCCACACCCCGCCCACGAAGGTGGAGGTGACCGCCCCCGCGGTGGCGGTGTTCAAGGCGCCGGCGGCCACATCGGAGAGCGTGAGGGTGACCGTGACGTTGGCGCTGTCGACGTCGCTCACCACGATGTCGGTGAGGTTGAGCGCGGTGTCCTCGATGTAGGTCTCGGCGGCCGACAAGTTGGTGGCGGTGGGCGCGTCGTTGACCGGGGTGCCGGTCATGGTCTTGGTGCCGCTGAGCGGGGCGGCCACGCCATCGCTCACGCTGGTGGCGATGGTGAAGTTGGCGTTGTAGTTGAGCGCCGGGGTGAAGGTGAGCCCGGCGAGCAGCGTGTTCACATCGGCCAGGGCGCCCGCGGCGGTCCACACCCCGCCCACGAAGGTGGAGGTGACCGCCCCCGCGGTGGCGGTGTTCAAGGCGCCGGCGGCCACATCGGAGAGCGTGAGGGTGACCGTGACGTTGGCGCTGTCGACGTCGCTCACCACGATGTCGGTGAGGTTGAGCGCGGTGTCCTCGATGTAGGTCTCGGCGGCCGACAAGTTGGTGGCGGTGGGCGCGTCGTTGACCGGGGTGCCGGTCATGGTCTTGGTGCCGCTGAGCGGGGCGGCCACGCCATCGCTCACGCTGGTGGCGATGGTGAAGTTGGCGTTGTAGTTGAGCGCCGGGGTGAAGGTGAGCCCGGCGAGCAGCGTGTTCACATCGGCCAGGGCGCCCGCGGCGGTCCACACCCCGCCCACGAAGGTGGAGGTGACCGCCCCCGCGGTGGCGGTGTTCAAGGCGCCGGCGGCCACATCGGAGAGCGTGAGGGTGACCGTGACGTTGGCGCTGTCGACGTCGCTCACCACGATGTCGGTGAGGTTGAGCGCGGTGTCCTCGATGTAGGTCTCGGCGGCCGACAAGTTGGTGGCGGTGGGCGCGTCGTTGACCGGGGTGCCGGTCATGGTCTTGGTGCCGCTGAGCGGGGCGGCCACGCCATCGCTCAGGCTGGTGGCGATGGTGAAGTTGGCGTTGTAGTTGAGCGCCGGGGTGAAGGTGAGCCCGGCGAGCAGCGTGTTCACATCGGCCAGGGCGCCCGCGGCGGTCCACACCCCGCCCACGAAGGTGGAGGTGACCGCCCCCGCGGTGGCGGTGTTCAAGGCGCCGGCGGCCACATCGGAGAGCGTGAGGGTGACCGTGACGTTGGCGCTGTCGACGTCGCTCACCACGATGTCGGTGAGGTTGAGCGCGGTGTCCTCGATGTAGGTCTCGGCGGCCGACAAGTTGGTGGCGGTGGGCGCGTCGTTGACCGGGGTGCCGGTCATGGTCTTGGTGCCGCTGAGCGGGGCGGCCACGCCATCGCTCACGCTGGTGGCGATGGTGAAGTTGGCGTTGTAGTTGAGCGCCGGGGTGAAGGTGAGCCCGGCGAGCAGCGTGTTCACATCGGCCAGGGCGCCCGCGGCGGTCCACACCCCGCCCACGAAGGTGGAGGTGACCGCCCCCGCGGTGGCGGTGTTCAAGGCGCCGGCGGCCACATCGGAGAGCGTGAGGGTGACCGTGACGTTGGCGCTGTCGACGTCGCTCACCACGATGTCGGTGAGGTTGAGCGCGGTGTCCTCGATGTAGGTCTCGGCGGCCGACAAGTTGGTGGCGGTGGGCGCGTCGTTGACCGGGGTGCCGGTCATGGTCTTGGTGCCGCTGAGCGGGGCGGCCACGCCATCGCTCACGCTGGTGGCGATGGTGAAGTTGGCGTTGTAGTTGAGCGCCGGGGTGAAGGTGAGCCCGGCGAGCAGCGTGTTCACATCGGCCAGGGCGCCCGCGGCGGTCCACACCCCGCCCACGAAGGTGGAGGTGACCGCCCCCGCGGTGGCGGTGTTCAAGGCGCCGGCGGCCACATCGGAGAGCGTGAGGGTGACCGTGACGTTGGCGCTGTCGACGTCGCTCACCACGATGTCGGTGAGGTTGAGCGCGGTGTCCTCGATGTAGGTCTCGGCGGCCGACAAGTTGGTGGCGGTGGGCGCGTCGTTGACCGGGGTGCCGGTCATGGTCTTGGTGCCGCTGAGCGGGGCGGCCACGCCATCGCTCACGCTGGTGGCGATGGTGAAGTTGGCGTTGTAGTTGAGCGCCGGGGTGAAGGTGAGCCCGGCGAGCAGCGTGTTCACATCGGCCAGGGCGCCCGCGGCGGTCCACACCCCGCCCACGAAGGTGGAGGTGACCGCCCCCGCGGTGGCGGTGTTCAAGGCGCCGGCGGCCACATCGGAGAGCGTGAGGGTGACCGTGACGTTGGCGCTGTCGACGTCGCTCACCACGATGTCGGTGAGGTTGAGCGCGGTGTCCTCGATGTAGGTCTCGGCGGCCGACAAGTTGGTGGCGGTGGGCGCGTCGTTGACCGGGGTGCCGGTCATGGTCTTGGTGCCGCTGAGCGGGGCGGCCACGCCATCGCTCACGCTGGTGGCGATGGTGAAGTTGGCGTTGTAGTTGAGCGCCGGGGTGAAGGTGAGCCCGGCGAGCAGCGTGTTCACATCGGCCAGGGCGCCCGCGGCGGTCCACACCCCGCCCACGAAGGTGGAGGTGACCGCCCCCGCGGTGGCGGTGTTCAAGGCGCCGGCGGCCACATCGGAGAGCGTGAGGGTGACCGTGACGTTGGCGCTGTCGACGTCGCTCACCACGATGTCGGTGAGGTTGAGCGCGGTGTCCTCGATGTAGGTCTCGGCGGCCGACAAGTTGGTGGCGGTGGGCGCGTCGTTGACCGGGGTGCCGGTCATGGTCTTGGTGCCGCTGAGCGGGGCGGCCACGCCATCGCTCACGCTGGTGGCGATGGTGAAGTTGGCGTTGTAGTTGAGCGCCGGGGTGAAGGTGAGCCCGGCGAGCAGCGTGTTCACATCGGCCAGGGCGCCCGCGGCGGTCCACACCCCGCCCACGAAGGTGGAGGTGACCGCCCCCGCGGTGGCGGTGTTCAAGGCGCCGGCGGCCACATCGGAGAGCGTGAGGGTGACCGTGACGTTGGCGCTGTCGACGTCGCTCACCACGATGTCGGTGAGGTTGAGCGCGGTGTCCTCGATGTAGGTCTCGGCGGCCGACAAGTTGGTGGCGGTGGGCGCGTCGTTGACCGGATTGACCGTGATGGTGACGGTAGCAACGTTGGAGTTGTTGGTCCCGTCGTTGGCCCAGTAGGTGAAGGTGTCCGTACCGAAGAAGTTCGGATCGGGCGTGTAGACGAACGTACCGTCGGAGTTCAATGTCAGCGTGCCGTTCGAGACATTCGTCACAACTGCGCTGCTGAGCCGGTCACCCTCGGCGTCGGCGTCGTTGTTCAGCACGCCTCCGAGCGCAGGTGCGCCCTGGGGGGTACCGAACGCAACGAATTCGGTCCCAGCTTGGTTCGACATCGCGCGGTATTCGGCCTGGATCCATCCTGGTGTGCGCGCCGCAGTGGCGATCCGCGCCTCATCGATCCGACCGTCGAAGTACGGCCCCGCGCCCTCATCGCTCGAGCCAATCGACGCGCTCCCCGAGGAACTGTTCGGGAACGCGGTTCCTGGCAGCGTGTACGGGCCTGCGGTAATCGGACGCGCGACGCCGTCGACATAGACTGTGACCTCGTTGGTGACGACATCGACGACGCCCGTGATGTAGTGCCATGTCAAGGCGGTGACCGGCGTGCCCGTCGTGAAGACGGTGGTATCGGCGCTGTCGTTCGAACGGACGATGAACTTGATGTCGCCGAACGGATCGAGCTCGATCGCCATGCGGGAGGTTCCGCTGGGCGCGCCGCCGCTGTTGATGCTGGCGCTTAGGATGATGTTTGGGTTGACCCCATCGTTGTTGTTGGGCCTCACCCAAGCTGAGAAGGTCGCCGCAGATGCACCGTCGATGAACGAGCGATCGTCACCGAGATTGATGTAGTCGTCCGCCGCGTCGAAGCCGTATGCGGTGCCGATCTGCCCGGTCTGACCGCCGGTGGCCCCGTTCGTCGCCGTGCCGTCGTAGTTCGTCGAAGTGGCATCCTGGACTGTTGGCCCGACGTCATCGAGGTGGTAGACCGAGCGGTAGCCGGTGCCGGCCCAGACGGCGGACGAATCTTCTCCATCTGCGACGCTCGCGTTGCCGTAGTACATCGTGATCCAGTCGGTCGCGCCGATGTCGATCTGGGGGACCTTGACCCACACGTACGAGTTGCCGGTCTCGTCCCACCGCTCGATCTCATACGCGAGCGGCGCGCCATCCCCATCGAAGAACCGAAGGTCGCCGCCGTCGTCCTGCGTCAAGCTGTAGTCGACGTTCGTCGAATTCAGAACGAGCAGGACCGGGAAGCTCGAGAGCGTCTCGGCGGGGGCGAAGCCGCCGACGTTGGTATTGTTGAAGGTGATCTGCTGCCGTCGGCTCCAGTCGGTGTCCCACCAGCCGACGGTCAGCGTCGAATCCTCGGCCACCGTATAGCCGTCGTTCAACGCGACCGGCGCGTCGTTCACCGGGTTGACGGTGATGTTCACCACGTCGGTGTCGGTGAGCGGGCCGCCGGAGCCGCTGTTACCGAGGTCGTTGGTGACGATGGTGAGGGTAGCCGCGCCGTTGTAGTTGGCCGTTGGCGCGTAGCTCATGCCGGCCATCGCCGCGTTCCAGCTGGCGATGGTGCCGGTGTAGGTCATGGTGGCGGTGCCGCTGCCCCCGGCCACCAGCGTGAGGCCGGCGGTGCCCGAGAGGGTGAGCGTGCCGTTGGCGACGGTGAGTTGCACTTGGACGCTCGCCGCGCCGGCGTCCAGGTCACTGATGGAGACGAGGTTGCCGTTGCCGGCGCTGAACACCAGCGCCGTATCCTCGTTGGTCGATTGCGCCCCCGGGACGCTGTTCACCGGGGCATCGTCGACCGGGTTGACGGTGATCGCGACCGTGTCGACGTCGGTCAGACTGCCTGCGTCAGTCGCGGTCACCGTGAGCGTGTCGGGACCGGTGTAATTGAGGCTACCTCGGTAGGTGAGGCTCGCGACCGTGGCGTTGATCGCGGCCTGTGTACCCGTGATGACGACGCTTACCGAACCGTTGCCGGCAACGCCGGCGCCGCCCGCAGCAGCGACATTCAGGATCCCGTTCGAGACCGCAAGCTGCAGCGAGTTGACGTTGGTTTCCGCGTCGCCGACCGAGATTCCCGCGATTGCCTGGGTGGTGTCTTCCGGAATCGACTGTGCGCCCGGCACCGTGTTGACGGGCGGCGTGTTCGCCGCGACGGACACCGAGAACTCGGAGGTGTTCCCCGAGGGATCCGTCGCGGTCATTGAGACCCACTCGCCCGGAGCGACGACGGCGCTGATCGGCACGCTGTTGAAGAGGACGGTGCCCGAGGCATTGGTAAGGACCGTCGTACTGCCGAGGTAGCGCTGCCCTTCGCCATGACTGCTCGCATCGATGGCAGTGCTCGCATAGAAGTGAATCGTATAGGTCGTCGAGGCGATGCTGTCGAGCCGGCCCGACACCGTCAGCGTCGTGCCGTCAGTGGTGACGGCGGAGAACGCCGGGAAGTTTTGCAGCGTGTTGGGACCAGTGTCGCCGTCATACGGTCCGGTGCCGTCGTTGTTGGTGACGCCGTTCGCCGCCAGGTCGATGCCGAGATCTCCCGCTGCCGAGCCGTTCGAGTAGATCGAGTTCCCGACGATCGTCACGCGGCTCGCATTCACGGTGACCGCGACGCCGTCCTGCGTGTTGAACGCGATCGTGTTGCCTTGGTTCGCTCCGGTGCCGCCGATTGCGATCCGCTGCGGGGCGGTGACGGCGGTGCCGGACGACCCATCAACGAAGATCCCGGACTGACCGTTGGCGAGCGCGGCGGTGCCGGCGGCGTTCGTACCAATGCGGTTGCCGTAGATCGTGGCGAGGACGTCCCCTGCGGCGTAGGAATATGTGCCTTGGACACGGATCCCGTTATTGGTGCTGCCGCTGATCACGTTTCCGGCGCCGGACACCGCGCCGCCGATGGTGTTGTTCAGCGCGCCCTCGTCGATGACGATGCCATCGCGCGGATTCGCCAGCGCCACTGCGCCGGTGTAGTCCGTGCCGATGTAATTGCCAACTAAGACGCTTCCGGTCGTTCCCGCGCCGCGGATGCGAACGTTTGCCAGACCCTGGGCGCTGTTCGCCGCGTTCCCTGAGATCACGTTCCGCTCCGCCGTGCTGGTTCCGCCGACGGTGGTGTTGGTCGACGGCGTGACGCCGCCGTCGAGCTGGATCGCGACACCGTCACCGGAGTTCCCGACCGCAGCGGTACCCTGGGCGTTGGTGCCGATGTAGTTGCCGATGACGATCGTGCCGCTCGCCCCGTCGATGCTGATGCCGTCGTCGTCGTTGCCCGAGATGACGTTGCGATCGTTCGCACCCGTCCCGCCGATCGTGTTGTCCGCGGCCCCAGTGACCAGGATGATCCCGTCGGTGGTGTTGCCGCGGTCCAAGCTTCCGGTCGCATCGAGCCCGATCCAGTTTCCTGCGACAAGGTTGTTGTCGCCGGAGATCCGGATCCCGTTGCCGAACCGGTTAATGACGAAGCCGCGAACCGTCGAGCCGTTGCTCGACAGGGTTAATCCGGTTGCACCGCCCGCTCCCGTCCCGTCGAGCTCGATGAGCGGGGTGCCGGCGAACCCCTCCTGGGTGGTCGCGTCGAGGACGGCGGCGTCGGTGATCGAAGCGAACCCCGCCGTCGGTGCGATCGTCTGCGCGCCGCCGCCGCCGATCGAGAAGTTCGAGGTCTGGACGCCGGTGATCTCGTTCGCGTTCAGGATGAACTGGCGGAGCGAACCCTGCTGGACGCGCAGCGCGCCGGCGGTCGCGTCGTCGTCGGTCGTGTCGCCGCGGACGTTCACCACGGCGCTGAAGCTGAACGCCGAGTCGAGCGCCGCCGCGTTGGCGCCGGCGATGGCGACCCGCGTCACGTGCTCCGGCGCGTTGATGTTCGCCCCGCTGAACGCGTTGTCGGAGATGGCAGCATTTCGGCCGCCGAAGAGTGCCCCGGCGGCGGCGAGGAAGCTCGAAGCGCCGTTCATCGCGCCCGTCACGCCGTAGGTCTGCTCGGCCCAGATGTCGTCCTGGCCGGCCGCGCCGCTCGCGAGCTGGGCCACCGGACGGGTGAACGTGCGCGAATCGACGATTGCCCAGTAGGTACCGTCGGCGAGATTGTTGAAGGCGTAGAGGCCGCCGCCCGACGTGACGACGGTACCTACCAGCGTGTCGGTGGCATCCGGCGCCCCGGCCCCGCCGCCGGCCGCGTCGCGGTAGAGCCGGACGGTGACGCCGTCGCGACCGACGAAGTCGCCGAGCTGCGAGTCGCCGTCCACGTCCTCCCAGATCGTGCCGCTGATCGTCGCCGTCCCGATCGCGTTCGAGAACTCCGAAGTGCGGCCGGTGCCGGTGTTGGTCGCCGTCGCGCTCACCACCCAGCCGGGCGCGATCGGCACCGCGAAGTTGTAGCTGAACGGCCCGCCGATCATGTTGCCGGCGGCGTCGGTGCTCACGAGCTGTGAACCGAGGTACACCTGGCCTTCGCCCGCGACCGCTCGGATCGGCGGTCGGGCTGGCGAAGAACTCGAGCCGGTAGTTCGAGGAGGCATTCGACGCGAAGGTGCCGTTGATCGTCACCGTCGCGCCGTTCGAGCTCGCGCTCGTCAGGACGGGATTGTTCTGCAGCTCGTTGCCGCCGGGGTCGACGTCGCCGGCATCGTTCGGCGTGACGCCGTCGCCGACGGTCGCGCTGCCGGCGAACGAGATCGATGCCGAGCCCGGCGCGCCGTCGTTGCCGAAGATCGAGTTCTGGGTGATCTGCGCGTTTCCGCCCGTGTCGGCGACGAGGACCCCGCCGCCGGTGTTGCCGCTGATGACGTTGTGGCTGATCGTCGTGGTCGCGGTGCCGCCGCGGACGATGATGCCCGACTGTTCCGATCCGGCACCCGCGGCATTGTTGCTGATCGTATTGCCCTCGATCGTCATCGTCCCGGTGGCGGCCGGGACATCGATGCCCGGCGAGAGGTTCCCGGTGATGAGGTTCCCCTGCGCGACCGTGTTGCCCCCCATGCCGTTGAGGTTCAAACCGTCGTAGACGTTGGAGAGCTGGCCGTTGCCGCGGATCTCATTACCGAGGATCTGCCAGTTGTCGGCGGACGAGAACGCGTGAACGCCGGCATACCCATTGAAGCCGATCAGGTTGTTCTGAATGGTGCCGTTGTCGCCAGAGTCGACGAGCACACCGGAAGCGGCGCCTCGCGCGCCCGCGCCCGGGTCGACGAAGTCGTGCGCGCCGGTGCCGATCACGTTGTTTTGGATCAGCGTCCCGGCTACGTTACGAACGACGATGTTGCCGATCGGGGCCCCCGGAGGGACGCCGGTCCCGAATCCCAAAATCGCGAGGTCCTGGATGACGGCGTTGGCGCCGTTCACGTCGAGTCCAATTCCGATGCTGGTCAGCGGCGCGGCGGTGTTCCGGATCTCGAGCTCGGGCCGCGCGACCTGCCCGAGAGCGGTCTCATCGCCGGTGCCCGTGCGCCCGTCGGCGCCGGTTCCTACCGTGCCGCCGGTGCCGAGCAGCCCCTGGTTCGTATCGAGCACCGTGACGCCGTTCTCGCTTGTCGTACGCGGTGCCGTCGATCGTGGTATTCGCGCCGGTAATCGGCGGCAGTGCCGCCGCGATCACCGCGATCCGCCACCAGTCGTCGCCGCCGTCGTTGGTGTAGTTGCCGTCGTCCGAAAAGGTGCCGGTCACGACGTCTGGTGTGATCGCCGGCACGAACCGCATGACGTTGGCGCCGGTGATCTCGTTCGCGTTGAGGATGAACTGACGCAGGCTGCCCTGCTGCATCCGCAGCGCGCCCGCGGTCGCGTCGAAGTCGGTGTTGTCGCCACGGGTGTTGGTGACGACGTTGAAGCTGAAGCCCGAGTTGACGCCGGTCACATTCGCGCCGGTCACCCGGACGCGCTGGATGTGCTCGGCGCCCTGCGCGGCGGCGGCATTCAGCGTCGATCCCGTCGTCCGTGCGGCCGCCGATCAGGCCGCCGTAGAACGCGCCGGAGGTGCTGTCGAACTGGTGTGCGGCGCCGTCGTAGTACACCGCACGGATCGCGCCGCCGGTGGCGAGCGCGGTGGCGTTCGCGGCGGCGTATGTCTGGTCGGCCCAGATGTCGTCCTGGCCCGCGGCGCCGTTCGCGAGCGAGCCGGCGGCGAGCGTGAGCGACCTAGAGTCGACGACCACCCAGTACGTGCCGGTGCCGACGCCAGTGAACGTGTACTGGCCCGAGGCGTTCGTCGTGACCGTCTGGATCGCCGCGCCGTCGGCGGCGTCGGGAATGTCGTTGCCGTTGTCCTGGTAGAGCCTGACCGTCGCGCCGGCGAACACGCCTTCAGGCGCGCTGACGGTCGAGTCGGCGTTGACGTCGTTGAAGATCGTGCCGGAGATCGTCCGCGGCGTGAGCGCGATCGTCATGCCGGCCCAGCGCGACGAACCTGAGAGCGTCGAGGTCGAAGCCGCGTAGGCGCCGGCGGTCGCCCTCACGCCCGTCGCCATCGAGATAGTTCCTTGGGTGCCTTGAGCATGACCCTGCTCGTAGCGCTCGGTGACGCTCGTGAGGCCAGTGTTCGCCCAGTTGCCGAACGTGTCGGCGTCGTCGTCGCTGCTCCCGACCATGACGACGAGCGTGTCCGCGACCGTCGTGGTGGCAGCCGGAACGGATACGGCCGCGCTGTTCCCCGTCGATCTGGCTCGTAATGTTGATCGGGCTGGTCGTGTCGACGCCCCGGAACGCGGCGATGAAGCCGGAAACGTGGTTGCCCGGATCGTTCGTCGTCGGGTTGCCCTGCGTGCCGTTGTAGACGCATAGAAGACCGTGAGGCGCGTCGAGTTGTTGCCGGTATCGACGTTCGGGGCCGCTAGCTGCGTCCACGTCCCGCCGTTCGGGTTGTTGATCGTTACCGCCTGATCGCCCTGGCTCTCGAAAACGGCGAGGAGCACGTCGCCGACCTGAAGTCCCGCCGGCAAGGCCGGCGTTATCGTCCCGGTGCCCGAGGACAGGACTCCGTTGCCGACGTAGCTCGGCTCGGCGAGGACGTGGTTCCACGCGCTCTGCTCGCCCGCGGAGACGGCCACTTGCGTCTCGATCTCCCCGGTCCTGAACTCGAGGTCCCAGTCCCCGCCCTTGGCTGCCGCGCCGGTGAGGTCCTCGGAGGCGGCCACGTCGGCCCCGGTCAGCCGCGCGAGCGCATCCACCAG
The DNA here is from genome assembly GCA_963762785.1 of uncultured beta proteobacterium. GTDB lineage: Bacteria > Pseudomonadota > Gammaproteobacteria > Burkholderiales > SG8-39 > DATEDA01. The sequence continues at coordinate 17,319 of CAVXND010000083.1, read as the reverse complement.
CGACTTGCCCTCGGCGCTCGCCGCCAGATCGCAGCCGTAGATCAGCAGGTCGCCGTTCTCGGTGAGCGCGTCGCCCCACTTCTTGATCGCCGCTGCGCGCTTGAGGAGGCTGTCGAAGTCGAGCTGGGCGCTTCCCAGCTTCACCGCGCCGTCGTGCGCATGGCTGATGATGTGGATCGCATCGAGATCGGACTTCTGCGCCAGCGTGTCGGTGATCTTGCGGATCCCGTCGCGCTCCTGGTCGATCAGCACGAACTCGAGGTTGCGCCCCTGGCCGAGGGCGCTCTGGCGCATCTCATCGGTCAGCTTCTGGTAGTCGGGCGTGGCGGTGTCGACGAAGACGAGTTCGTTCGTCCGCTGGATCGGGGCGACGGCGCCCGAGGTGACGACGGTCGGGGTGCCGGTGTCGGCGATGTTGCGGAACTCGGCGCCGGCGAGGGCGGGGGAGGCGAGGAGGGCGTCACCGGAGAGCGGGTTGAGGTCCGCGGACATCAGGAGCCGGGGCTCGAGCTCCTGGAGGACCGGGTTACGTGCATACGGTGGCTTCGACTTCGATTTCGCGCGCGCGGGAGCGCGGGCGGATGCGGCAGGGGTCTTGAGGGTGGAGAGCGTGGCGCGAAGCGACGGGGCGGTGGTTACGGGCGAAGAGCGGATCGGGAGCGCGCGCGCGATGCGGGCGCGCGAAGACGCCGGTGCAGCGCTCGCTGCCCCGACGCCTTTCTCGGTGCGCTTGGTGCTCGACTCCATCTTCCTCTCGACGCGGGCCGCCAGACCCGTCGGTTCCTCCGCCGTTTGAGGGAGAGACTGCAAGATGTGAGCCCGTGGGAGGCGGCGGCCGGACGTTCTAGAGGGTGAATCGGATATCAGGCCGGCGGATGTGGCAGATGCCGCGGATCGCCCTAACGGGCGCATGCTAAAGAGGCCGCTCGTCAGGCGGAATCGACCGCCGGGCGTGACGGATTCACGGTGTCCGACCGCAATTGACGCGCAGCCGACGCCGCGCTGGCGGATCGTCGCCAGCGTCGCGGCGTGACCGATGTCACGCCGTCATTCACGAGGGGGCTAGGCGGACGGCGGCTGCTTCGTCTTGCCGTCGAAGTTCTCGTTCGCCGAAGCGTCTTCCTTCGCCGCCTCTTCGCCGAACCCGCGGTCGGGATGGGCGATCCCGCGCGATCGCAACTCCCACACGGTGCCGGGCGTCACCAGCGACTGGCGCGTGCCTGCCGCGGCCGGCAGGGGCTCTGCCTCGGCGACGTCCGCTCCCCCGCCGTTCGTCGGCACGACCGCCTGGCTTCGACTGCCGCCCGTGGTCGCCAAAGGTGACGGCGCACGGCAGATCGCCCGGCACGGCTAAAATCGACCGCTTCCGCGCGCCACCGCAATGCCCCCGGCACCCGAGCTCGCCAAACTCTCGCGTCCCCGCATCTATCGCGTCAGTCCGCGCGAGCGCCTCTTCCGGCTCCTCGACGAGCGGCGCGAGCATCCGGTGGTCTGGCTGTCGGGCGCGCCCGGCGGCGGCAAGACGGTGCTCGTGGCGAGCTACCTCGAGGCGCGGAAGCTCAACGCGGTCTGGTACCACGTCGACCCGGGCGACGCCGATCCGGCGACGTTCTTCTACTACCTCGGGCTCGCCGGCAGCCGCTTCGGCGGCAAGAAGGCGCGCGCGCTCCCGCTCTTCACCGACGAGTACCGGCGCGACCTGAACGGCTTCGCGCGCCGCTGGTTCCGCGAGTTCTTCGCGCGCATGCCCGCGGGCAGCGTGCTCGTGCTCGACAACCTCCACGAGGCCGGCGGCTCGAGCGACGCCCGCGCGGCGTTCGCCACCGGGCTCGAGGAGATCCCGGTCGGGGTGAACGTCATCGTGATCAGCCGGCCCGAGCCGCCCAGCGAGTTCGCGCGGCTGGTGGCGAACCAGACGATCGCCCGCGTCGACGCGGAGGAGCTGCGCTTCACGCGCGACGAGGCGGCGCGCCTCCTCGGCACGGACGGGGAGCTCGCGGCCGACGCGCTCGACGCGGTCTACCGGCGGTCCGACGGCTGGGCCGCGGGGCTGATCCTCATGCGCGAGCACGCGACCCGGGGCCCGGCGGGGCCCGACGACGGCGGGCTCGCCACGCCCGAGGCGGTGTTCGCCTACTTCGCCGGCGAGATCGTCAACCGCATCCCGGCCGAGAACCAGCGCGTGCTCGTGCTGTGCGCGCTCCCCCCGCGGATCACGCGGTCGGCCGCCGTGGCGCTCACCGGCGAGGCGGACGCGGGCAAGCTCCTCGAGTACGGCTACCGGCGGCACCTCTTCATCTCGCGGCGCGACGGCGAGGAGCCGACCTACGAGTTCCACGCGCTCTTCCGCGAGTTCCTGCTGAAGCGCGCCCCGTCGATGTTCGCGGCCGAGGCGCTCGCCGGTTACCGCCGGCGGGCCGCGGAGCTCGCGGAAGCGCAGGGCGCGGGGGGCGCGGGCGAGGGCGTGTTCGAGCTGTACCGCGACGCCGGCGACTGGGCGAACGCGGTGCGGGTCGCGCTCGCCGACTCGCCCGAGCTGCTCGCGCAGGGACGGTTCCAGTCGACGCTCGAGCGCATCGGCGCGCTGCCGGCGCCCGCGCGCGAGGCCGAGCCGTGGCTCGCGTACTGGGAGGGCGCCGCGCGGGTGAACGTCGACCCGCTCGCCGCGCGCGCGAGCCTCGCGCGCGCCTACAACGGCTTCGTCGCGCGCGGCGACACCGCGGCGCAGATCCAGGCGGTCGAGGCGGTGATCGTCTCGCACTACCTCGCGTGGGACGACTGGCGCCCGGTCGACCGCTGGACCGAGGTGATGGAGAAGCTGCTCGCGCGCAGCCACGCGTTCGCGAGCCCGGAGGCCGAGGCGCGCGCGCTCTCGAGCCTCGCGATCGGCCTCGTCTACCGCCAGCCGGGCCATCCGCTGCTGCGGGAGATCTTCGACCGGCTGACGGCGCTCCTCGGCGAGGTGCGCGACAAGAACCTGCAGGTCGCGATGGCGACGCGCCTCCTCGACGGCCTCAACAAGGCGGGCGACTTCGCGCAGTCGCAGCGGATCGCCGCGCACATCCGCGCGGTGATGGACGACCCGGAGGTGCGCCCGCTCACCAGCACCTGGTGCCGGGTGTGGCTCGCGAACCTCTACTACTTCCAGGCGCGGCTCGACGACTTCGAGCGCGTCCTCGACGAGGCGCTCGCCATCGCGGAAGCGCAACGGGCTCGCGTTCTTCGTGCCGGTGATCGGGCTCTTCCGCGGCTGGGGCCGGCTCTCGCGCGGCGACGTGCGCGAGGCGGCGCCGGTGCTCGCGCGGCTCGCGGCGACGATCGACCCGGGGCGCAAGCTCGATCTCGCGCTGCTGCACTACCTCGAGTGCTGGAGCGCGGCGCAGCGGGGCGACTTCGCCGCCGCCGAGCGCGAGGGCCGCAGCGCGGCGCAGCTCTCGCTCGAGACCGGGTCGGTCGCCTCCACGCTCATCTGCCACACCGGGCTCGCGCTCGCGCTCGACGAGACCGGGCAATCGGCCGCGGCGCTCGGCGTGCTCGACCGGATGCTGAGCCTCGTCGCCGACGTGCGCGGCGGGATCCTGCGCTACGCCACCTCGCTCTGGGAGGCGTACCTGCGGCTGCGCGCGGGGGAGGGCGACTGGCGCACGCCGCTCGCGGACGCGCTCGCGCTCGGGCGCCGCGAGGGCTATCTCAACCACTACCTCTGGTGGCCGCCGATGATGAGCCGGCTCGCGGCGGTGGCGATCGCGGAAGGCATCGAGACGGACTACGTGCGCCGGCTCGTCGCCGCGCGCGGGCTGCCCCCGGACCCGGCGAGCCCGCCCGACGACTGGCCGTGGCCGCTGCGGCTCCACGCGCTCGGGCGCTTCGAGGTGCTGCGCGACGGCGCGCCGCTCGCGTTCCGCGGCAAGACGCAGAAGAAGCCGCTCGAGCTCCTGAAGGCGCTCGTCGCGCTCGGCGGCGAGGGGGTCGAGACCGGGCGGCTCGCGGCGATCCTGTGGCCGGACGCGGCCGGCGACGCGGCGAAGGTGTCGTTCGACAGCACGCTCTACCGCCTGCGGAAGCTGATCGACCAGGACGCCGCGCTGACGCTCGTCGAGGGGAAGCTCTCGCTCGACCGGCGGCAGTGCTTCGTGGACGTGTGGGCGTTCGAGCGCATCGCGCGCGAGGCCGACGAGGCGGGCGGCGCCGAGGCCGCGGCGATCGCGCGCCGGCTGCTCGACGCCTATCCCGACCACTTCCTCGCCACCGAGGACGACTACCCGTGGCTGATGGGGCTGCGCGACCGGCTCCGCTCGAAGCTCCTGCGCGCGGTGCTCGCGCTCGGGCGCACGCTCGAGGCGGACGCGCGCTGGGAGGACGCGATCGCGCTCTACCGCCGCGCGCTCGAGCTCGACAACCTCGCCGAGGACCTCTACCGCAGCCTGATGGTGTGCTACCGCGAGCTCGGCCGGCCGTCGGAGGCGCTGCAGACGTACCGGCGCTGCCGCGAGCTCCTGTCGGTGGTGCTCGGCCTCGCGCCGTCGCCGGAGACCGAGAGCGTGCGGGAGTCGATCGGCACGCCCTCGTACCCCCTCGCGAAGCGCGCCCGGTTGCGCCCGGCGGGCGAGCGGGTGGCGTCAGTCAGCGGTCAGTCCGCGCCTGCGCATTGCGTCACGCCGCGCGCCGCGGCTACGCTGCAGCGCCTAATACCAACGGCCTACCCCCGCGGAAACCCAGCATCCATGCGGGTTTCAAGGCGATACACGGGGGTTACATTGCTGCCGTGCGATCTCCCGAATCGTCAGTCAACGGTGAGCACGACGGCCCCAGAGTTCGCTCCGTCACCCGAACGAACGAAAGGAGTCACGAACATGCAACCGCTCACCCCGCAAGGCGTGCTGCTCGTCAGGAAGACGGTCGCCGGCCTCGTTGCCGTCGTCGCGCTCGGCGCGCTGTTCACCGTCGAGTACGTGACCGCAGCCGAAACCGAGGCCACGCAGCCGGCCGGGTACTTCCCGGCGCAGTTCACGATCAAGCCGGCCGCGGACGAGTCCGCGGAGCCGATCCCCACCTTCTAAGAGGAGCACTGAAATGGAAACCGTCAACACCAACCGCCGCAGCATCCGCTCAGTGTCCGAGGCCCTGGTCATCGCTTCCGGCGCAGTGGCAACCGCGTTCGGCATCGCGGCGGCCGTCCACATCGACGTACGGGGCGGTGCAGCTCGTGATGTCGTTCGTCGCGGCGTAACGCGCGCGTTCGACGATGGACCGTCATCCGGACCCGGGCCTCGGCATGCTCTTCCCGCGCATCGAGACCGCGACGCCTGCGGCTGCGGGCGTTCCGCCTCGCCGACGCGGCCGCCGTGCAGCGGCTCGCGGGCGACCGGCAGGTGGCCGAGGGCACGCTCCTCCCGCATCCGTACGAAGGCGGCACGGCGCGCGCGTGGATCTGGGACCAGGCGCTCGCCTATGCCGCCGGCAAGTCGATCGATTTCGCGATCGAGCTCACCGAGGACGGGGCGCTCGCCGGCGCGATCGGCCTCGAGATCGACCGGGTCGGCGCGTGCGCGAAGCTCGGGCTTTGGCTCGGGCGCGCGTACTGGGGCCGCGGCTACGCGACCGAGGCGGTGAACGCGGTCCTCGGCTACGGCTTCGCGGTGCTCGAGCTCGAGCGCATCTGGGCGCCGCGCTTCCGCTGGAACGCCGCATCCGCGCGCGTGCTCCAGAAGGCCGGCCTCGCGCAGGAAGGCCGCCGGCGGGAATACGTCGCGGCGCGCGCGCGCGAGGAGACGATCGAGACGCACGGGATCCTGCGCTGGGAATGGGAAGCGCAACGCCGGCCGCAAGGGGTTTGCGCCCGCGGCGCTGCATCCGGACGCGGGTCACGCCCGTACGGGCTCGTTCGGCTAGACGACGGCAACAACGGAGTGGCAGAAATGGGATTCGTCCAGGCTCGCAGGCAACCGGTCCGGCTCGCAGCGCCCGCGCAGGCGATCAGCGTGCGCCACGCCGAGGCGTCGGACGCCGATGCCCTGCACGGGATCTTCACCGACCCCGAGGTGATGCACTGGCTGATCGACGTGCCGTACGCGCCGCAGGCGCAGACGCGCAAGCACATCGTCGAGCTGCCCGACGGGCGCTACATGCTCGTCGCCGTCGACGGCGGCGAGCTCGTCGGCGCGCTCGGCTTCGGCGCGCACACCGCGCCGCGCATCCGGCACGTCGGCCGCCTCGGCCCGATCGCCGTGGCGCGCGCGCGGCAGGGCCGCGGCGTCGGCTCGGCGCTGATGCGCGCCGCGGTCGACCTCGCCGACAACTGGCTGAACCTCGTCCGGCTCGAGCTGCTCGTGATCGACGGCAACGACGCCGCGATCGGCCTCTACCGGCGCTTCGGCTTCGAGGTCGAGGGGACGCTCCGCGCCTTCGGCTTCCAGGCCGGCCGGTACGTGGACGTGCATACGATGGCGCGCGTGCGGAACGCCGCGGCGAACGCCTGAGGAAACCCGCATGCCCCGTCCCGACGCCTTGAGCATTCCGTTCTCCGCGGGCAGCGCGGACGCGATCGCGGCGCACGACGAAGCGCTCGACCGCTTCCTCGCGGCGAGCGGCGATCCGCTGGAAGTGCTCGAGCCGGCGCTCGCCGCCGAGCCCGGGTTCGCGGCCGGGCACCTGCTCGTCGCGGGGCTCGCCGTCGCCGCCTGGGACAAGCGCTCGTTCGCCGCCCTGCGGCGGAGCCTCACCGCGATGCTGCCGCTCGCCGCGGCGGCGAACGCCCGCGAGCGCGGGCACTTCGACGCCGCCCGCGCGTGGCTCGCCGGGGAGTACTTCAAGGCAGCGGAGCAGTACGCGGCGATCGTGCGCCAGTGGCCGGGCGACACGCTCGCGCTGCGGCTCACGCAGGCGGCGTGCGTGTTCATCGGGCGCTCCGGCGGCCACCTGCAGGTCGTTCCGCCGGTGCTCGCGGCCTGGCGGCAGGGGATGCCGGGCTACGAGCACGTGCTCGCGATGCACGCCTACGCGCTCGCCGAGAGCGGCGAGGGCGTGCGCGCGGAGGAATCGGGCCGGCGCGCGCTGAGCTTGCGGCCGCGGCACCCGTCCGCGATCCACACCGTCACGCACGCGCTGCTCGACCAGGGCCGCGCCGCCGAAGGCGCGAGGTTCCTGGCCGAGCGCGCCGCCGACTGGTCCGGTGTCGGCGGACTCGCGCGTCACCTGGCCTGGCACGACGCGCTCTTCCAGCTCGAGCTGGGGCGGATCGACCGCACGCTCGCCATCTACGACGCCGGGCAACACGCCGACACCGGCGCGTCGGACGCCGGCGACGCCGCGGCGCTCCTCTGGCGGATCCATCTCGAGGGTGTCGACGTCGGCGACCGCTGGCAGCCGATCGCGGACCTCTGGGCGGAGCGCTCGGGCGACGCTTTCTGGCCGCTCCTCGACGTGCACGCGATGATGGCCTTCGCCGGCGCCGGGCGCGACGCGGAAGCGGACGAGCTCGTTCGCTGCATGGAGTCCGCGGCGAAGGGCTGCTGCGCGGCCGTCGTGCGCGAGGTGGCGCTGCCCGCTGCGCGCGCCGTGCTCGCCTTCGGGCGCGAGCAGTACGCCCGCGCCGCCGACCTCGCCGCGCCGCTGCGGACCGAGCTCTGGCGCCTCGGCGGGAGCCGCACGCAGCGCGACACGCTCGACCTCATGGTCTTCGAGGCGGCGATCCGCGGCGGCCGGAGCCGGCTCGCGCAGGCGATCGCCGCCGAGCGGAAGGCCGCCGCGCCGCTGACGCCGCGCGCGCGGGTGCAGGCGGCCCGCGCCGGCGCGCTCGCCGACGCCGCGGCCCGGGCCGCGGCCTGAACCGACTGATCCGGGAGAACGCACCATGCCCTCGCTCAAGATCAAGGACGCGACCATCGCCTACACCGACGCCGGCCACGGCGACACCGTGCTGCTCCTCCACGGCAGCGCGAGCTCGCGCCGGATGTGGCAGCCGCTCGTGGAGCGGCTCGCCGCGCGCTACCGCGTCGTGGCGCCCGACCTCGTCGGCTACGGCGAGAGCACGCCGTGGCGCGACGGCCTGCAGGCGACCGACTACGATCTGGCCGCGACGTTCGCGCACGAGCTGGGCACCCCGCTGCACGTCATCGGCCACTCGTACGGCGGGGCGCTCGCCCTGCGCGTCGCGATGGCGCGCGGCAGCCGCGTGACGAGCCTCGCGCTCATCGAGCCGGCGGCGTTCCTGATGCTCGACCGCGTCGCCGACCGCGCCGCGTTCGGCGAGATCGAGGCGGTCGCGAGCCGCCACCTCGAGCTCGTCGCCGCGGGCGATCTCGACGCCTGCGCGGCGCACTTCATGGGCTACTGGATCGGCGCGGAGACCTGGGCCGCGATGGCGCCGGAGACGCGCGCGCGGCTCACCGCGACGATGCCGAAGATCGCGACCGAGTTCCGCCTGCTCTTCCGCGACCGCGACCGGTACGACGCGCGCCGCGTGCGCGTGCCCACCTTGCTCGTGCGCGGCGGGCGCACCACGCTCGCCGCCCGCGCGGTCATCGACCGCCTCGACGCGACGCTGCCGCGCGTCGATCTCGTGGAGGTCGCGAACGCCGGCCACATGGTGCCGGTGACCCACGCCGCGCGCGTGAACGCCGCGATCGAGACGCACCTCGCGCAGGTCGAGGCCGACACGATCTTCGACGCGGCCGCCTAGCGCGGGCTATAGTCGCCATGGTCTTCGCCTTCTTCTTCCACGTTCCGGTGCGCAGACGCGATACGCGCCCGCCGGTCCGACGCACACCCTCGCCGCGCGCACGGCGCGCCGCGACCCGCAAACCCCGAAAGGAGCAGTTCCGATGAGTCTTCACGACATGCGCGGCAACCCGGTCTCGGCGGCGACGCCGGCCGCACTCGCCCACTTCGAGCGGGCGACCGACCACTTCCTCGCCTTCTCCGGCCGGGCGGCCGAGGCCGCCGACGCCGCGGTCGCCGCCGACCCCGGCTTCGTGATGGGGCACTGCCTGAAGGCGGGCCTCGGCGCGATCGCCAACGAGAAGACCTTCGAGCCGCAGGTCCGGCCCGCCGTGGAGGCGGCCGAGCGCCTCGCCGGCGACGCGAACCGGCGCGAGCGCGCGCACATCGCCGCGCTGCGCGCCTTCCTCGACGGCGAGTGGCGCAAGGCGAACGCGATCTACGGCGAGCTCCTGATCGACCACCCGCGCGACACGCTCGCGCTGCAGATCGCGCACGCGCTCGACTTCTACCTCGGCCAGTCGGCGCTGCTCCGCGACCGGACCGCGCGCGCGCTGCCGCACTGGAGCGAGCAGGTGCCGGGCTACGGGTACATCCTCGGCATGCACGCCTTCGGGCTCGAGGAGACGGGCGACTACGGCCGCGCCGAGTCGGAAGGCCGCGAGGCGGTCGGGCGGAACCGCGGCGACGTGTGGGCGATCCACGCCGTCTCGCACGTGATGGAGATGCAGGGCCGGGCGCGGGACGGGATCGACTGGCTCGCCGGGCGCGAGCGCGACTGGGGCGCGGCCGACAACCTGTTCGCGATCCACAACGGGTGGCACCTCGCGCTCTTCCACCTCGACCTCGGCGAGCACGACAAGGTGCTCGCGCTCTACGACGAGCGGGTCCGCGCCGGGAATTCGACCGTCGGGCTCGACCTGGTGGACGCGGCGGCGATGCTGTGGCGGCTGCACCTGCGGGGCGTCGACGTCGGCGCGCGCTGGAACGAGATCGCCGACGCCTGGCAGCCGTCGATCGACGGCGGCTGGTACGCGTTCAACGACATGCACGCGATGATGGCGTTCGTCGCCAGCGGCCGCGAGCGCGACGCCGACCGGCTGCTCGCGGCGATGGCGAAGCGCGCCGAGAACGGCGTGACCAACGCCGGGCTGACGCGCGAGGTGGGACTGCCGATCGCCCGCGCGCTGCGCGCATTCGGCCGGGCGGACTACGCGACGGCGATCGCGCTGCTGGAGAGCGTGCGGCTCACCGCGCACCGCTTCGGCGGCAGCCATGCGCAGCGCGACGTGCTGCACCTGACGCTCGCCGAGGCGGCGATCCGCGGCGGCAGCGCGAACTACGCGCGGGCGCTCGTGGCGGAGCGGCTCGCGCTCAAGCCGACGAGCCCGTCCAATCGCAAGCTCGCCGAGCGGGCGCGTGTGCTGGCAGCCGCGAGCTGACCGATGGTGCCCGTCGTCAAGTCCGTCCAGCTCCCCGGGCGGGTCCGGCTCGAGTACGTCGAGCAGGGCGACCCCGCGGGCATTCCCGTGGTGATGCTGCACGGGGTGACCGACTCGTGGCACTCCTTCGAGCCCGTGCTGCCGCACCTGCCCGAGTCGATCCGCGCCTTCGCCGTGACGCAACGGGGCCATGGCGACGCGGATCGCCCCGCGAGCGGCTACCGCACGCGGGACTTCGCGGCCGACGTGGCGGCGTTCGTGGACGCCCTCGGGCTCGGGCCCGCCGTCATCGTCGGCCACTCCATGGGCAGCACCAATGCCAAGCGCTTCGCCATCGACTACCCCGGGCGCACACGGGGCCTGGTGCTCGTCGGTGCGTTCGCCAGCTACCGGAACAACGCGACGGTCGTGGAGTTCTGGGAGTCCGCCGTCTCACGCCTGACGGGTCCCATCGACCCCGGCTTCGCGCGCGAGTTCCAGGAGAGCACGCTCGCCCGGCCGGTGCCGCCGGCGTTCCTCGACACCGTCGTGCGCGAGAGCCTGAAGGTCCCGGCGCGCGTGTGGCGGGCGGCGTTCGCGGGCTTGTTCGAGGACGATTTCGCGGCGGAACTCGGCCGGATCGCGGCGCCGACGCTCGTCCTCTGGGGCGACCGCGACGGGCTCGCCCGCCGCGCCGATCAGGAGGTCCTGGTGGCCGGGATCGCGGGCTCGCGGCTCGAGATCTACGAGGGCACCGGACACGCGCTCCATTGGGAAGAGCCCGAGCGCTTCGCGGCCGGGCTGACGGCGTTCGTCGAGCATCTCGACGGCCGCGGTGCGGGCGCCGCCTCCGGCCGGGACAAGCAAGCTCGCGGGGTGCGCGCGCTCCGCGCATCGGCGTAAAGTAACGAGTCCGCCTTGGGAGCACCACCCCGGACGCCACGGCTCGCGCACGAACTGGCGGCCGCTCATCAAGCCTCGCGTTCCGCGACGACCGGGTCCATCCAGGCAGCAGACGTCACTAGGAGGCACGGCATGGCACTACGGATTGGCGACGAAGCACCGGACTTCACGGCCGAAACGACCACCGGGAAGATCCGTTTTCACGAGTGGATCGGCAACGGCTGGGCGATCCTCTTCTCCCACCCGAAGGACTTCACTCCGGTCTGCACCACCGAGCTCGGCTACATGGCCCGGCTCAAGCCCGAGTTCGACAAGCGCAACACCAAGGTCCTCGGCCTGAGCATCGACGCGGTCGGCGACCACGAGCGCTGGGCGAACGACATCAAGGAAACCCAGGGGCACGCGCCGAACTATCCGATCATCGGCGACTCGAACCTCGAGGTCGCGAAGCTCTACGACATGATCCACCCGAACGCGAGCGGCGAGGCGAAGGGCCGCACGGCGGCGGACAACGCGACCGTGCGCTCGGTGTTCATGATCGGGCCGGACAAGAAGATCAAGCTCATCCTGACCTACCCGATGAGCACCGGGCGGAACTTCGACGAGGTGCTGCGCGTGCTCGACTCGATGCAGCTCACGGCGAAGCACAAGGTCGCGACGCCGGTGAACTGGAAGCAGGGCGAGGACGTGATCATCCTCGCTTCGGTTTCCGAGGAGGACGCGAAGAAGGCGTTCCCGGACGGGTGGAAGGCGCCGCGGCCGTATCTCAGGATCGTGCCGCAGCCGAAGTAGCGGCGTTTCTTGCAGTTTCCTGACAGGACGTAAGGTTCGGCGGTCAGGGGAATGTCAGCCGGCTCCGGTTAAGGTTGGCGCATAAGCCAACCTTCCCGGAGCCGTTTCATGTCCAGAATCCTCGCGGCGCTGCCGCTCGTCCTGATCTCGCTCGCGGCGTACGCCGACGTCGCGCCGGAGCCGCCCGTCGAGTCGAACCTGCTCGGCACGCTCGTCTTCCTCGCCCTCTTCCTCGGCTCGTGCGTCGCCGTCGGATGGCTGATCTGGCGGAACGAGAAGAAGCCGAAGCAGAAGGTCGGGCAGCAGTAAGCTCGCCGGGCGTCTAGCGCCCGGTCCGCTCGAACTCCGCGACGCGCTGCATCGAGCGCGGGGTGAACTCGTTCTGCGGCGCGTCGCCGCCGATCACGAAGAGCAGCATGTGCTCGGCGTCGGGCTCGCCCTTGGTGATGTTCTCGAAGCGCCGCGCGCACCCGGGCGGGAACGAGATGCAGTCGAGGCGGCCGACCTCGAGCGACTCGGTGTCCGGCCCTTCGTTCCACTGCACCAGCCAGCGCCCGGACATCACGACGAACGTCTCGTTCGTGTCGTGGTTGTGCGTCAGCACGCCCTTGCCGGGCCTGCACTTCACGAAGCCGAGGTTGAAGCCCTCGGAGATGCGGATCGCGGCGTTCTCGGAGGCGCTCTTGCCGACCGGCGAGTTGACCGAGCCCTGGCCCGCGGCCTCGGGCGTCTGGAACCCGATCACGTTGTAGGTCGTCTTGAAGCACTCGGGCAGGTTCGAGTCCTGCAGCCCGTCGCTGAAGCCCCTGAGCTCCGCGAAGCGCGCGACCCGCTTCATCATCTCCTCGCGGGTCCAGACGCGGACCGGCGGGATCGTGCCTGCTCGCTGTTGCATCACGCAGCCTCCTTGACCGAGGGCAGGCCGGCGAGCGCCATCGCGAGCTCGCTCTCGTCGTAGTCGCGGTCCTCCAGCTTGCCGGCGAAGTAGTCCATGTAGGCCTGCATGTCGAAGTGGCCGTGGCCGCAGAGGTTGAAGAGGATCGCGCGCGAGACGCCTTCCTCGCGGCAGCGGACCGCCTCGTCGATCGCGCCCTTGACCGCGTGGTTCGCCTCCGGCGCCGGCAGGATCCCTTCGACGCGCGCGAACTGCACGCCGGCGTCGAACACCGCGGTCTGCTTGTAGGCCTTCGCCTCGATCAGGCCGAGCTCCTTGATGTGGCTGACGAGCGGCGCCATGCCGTGATAGCGCAGGCCCCCGGCGTGGAAGCCGGGCGGCGTGAAGATCGAGCCGAGCGTGTGCATCTTCACGAGCGGCGTGAGATGCGCGGTGTCGCCGAAGTCGTAGGCGTACCTGCCGCGCGTGAGGCTCGGGCAGGCGGCGGGCTCGATCGCGACGATGCGGACCTTCGTGCCGCCGCGGAGCTGCGCGCCGAGGAACGGGAAGGCGATGCCGGCGAAGTTCGACCCGCCGCCGGTGCAGCCGACGATCACGTCCGGGTAGTCGCCCGCCATCTCGAGCTGCGCCATCGCCTCCTGGCCGACGATCGTCTGGTGCAGGAGGACGTGGTTGAGCACCGAGCCGAGCGAGTACTTGGTGTCCTCGCGCTGCGCGGCGACCTCGACCGCCTCGGAGATCGCGATGCCGAGCGAGCCCGGGTGCTTCGGATTCTTCGCGAGGATCGCTTTGCCGGATTGCGTCAGGTCCGAGGGCGAGGGAATGCAGCGCGCGCCGTAAGTCTCCATCAGCGCGCGGCGGTACGGCTTCTGGTCGTACGACACGCGGACCATGAAGATCTGCACGTCGATGCCGAAGAGCGCGCCGGCGAACGCGAGCGACGAGCCCCACTGGCCGGCGCCGGTCTCGGTCGAGAGCTTCTTGACGCCCGCTTCGCGGTTGTAGAACGCCTGCGCGACGGCGGTGTTCGGCTTGTGGCTGCCGGCGGGCGAGACGCCTTCGTACTTGTAGTAGATCCGGGCCGGGGTCTGGAGCGCTTTCTCGAGCCGCCGCGCGCGGTAGAGCGGGGAGGGGCGCCACTGGCGGTAGACGTCGCGGACCGGCTCGGGGATCGGGACCTCTCGCTCCTGCGTGACCTCCTGCTCGATCAGCGCCATCGGGAAGAGCGGCGCGAGATCGTCGGGGCCGAGCGGCTTCAGCGTGCCCGGGTGAAGCGGGGGCGGGAGCGGCTTCGGGAGGTCGGCCTGGATGTTGTACCAGCGCGTGGGGATGCGCGATTCGTCGAGGACGTATTTGACCGGGTCGGGCATGGCGAGGGCTCCAGGGGCTGGAGGAGTGGGGTTGAGGGAAGGATGGAAATACTACTCTCGCGCCGCGGGCGTGCAGAGGCGGGCGGAGGAGCGCGGGTCCTTGGATGCCTAGCCGTGGGTTCCTATGGCTACCCACGAATGCCTGCTGTTGGCAATCTCGGGGCAGCCGTGGCAATGTTCTGCGCCGTCTACTTCATGTTAGCGCGCGCCAAGCGATTGAAGGGAGGTTGGCATGAAACGACTGTCTCTGATGTTGGCATTGGCGTTCGCCTTTGGAATTGGAGCAGAGGTCACCGGAGTGCGGGTCTTGTATGCGCAAGGAGCGGCTGACCCGAGGGTCGCTGATCTGGCCCAGGCCGGCAAGATTCGAGTGGGACTTGGCTTGGGGAGTCCTGCCTTAGCGATCAAGGACGCTGCGACCGGTGAGATGCGGGGGCCAGCATTGGATCTAGCACGCGCACTCGCCGCGAAGATTGGTATCGAGCTCCAACCGATCTACTACCCGAGACCTGGTGCGGTGCTGGACGGTGCTCGGACAAACGCGTGGGATGTAACGTTTCTCGTAGCCGATCCAGCTCGCGCAACTGAGGTCGACTTCTCGCCCCCCTTCATGCAAAGTGACTTTACCTATTTGGTGCAGACTGACTCTTCACTCCGCAGCGTCGCGCAGGCTGACCAGCCCGGGATTCGCATCGCGGTGCCGCGCGGGGACGCGTCCGACCTTCGTTTGACCCGCCTACTGAAGCAGGCTGAACTGGTGCGCACCGACAGCATCCCCGCCGCAATCGACTTGGTGCGCAGCGGAAAAGCCAACGCATATGCAGCGCCCCGCTTTGTACTGCTGCCGGAAGTGGCCCGACAACCTGGCGCTCGGGTATTGGACGACAACTTCGCGGTCATCTTCATGGCAGCGATGGTCCCAAAAGGCAATCCCGGGCGTCTTGCTTACGTTAGTGAGTTTATCGAAGAGGCCAAGGCCTCGGGCTTGGTGAAACAGGCAATCGAGCGCGGCGGCTTACGCGGAGTTCAGGTAGCACCTGCCGCAAACAAAGGCACGCCATGACGCGCGCTAACCCCGTCTTGCAGCCGACCGCCGCAAGCTTCGCTTGCGGTTCCCTCGTCGCTCCGCTCCTCGGCGGCGGCTGAAGGCGAACGTTAGGCCACACGCCTGCTCACACATGAAACGCAGAACGAAGAAGCGGAAGGCCTCAGTGGCTAAGCGGTTCGCTGAGATCGAGCGAATCTCGGTGGGCGGAATCACGGAGCGTATGGGCCCGCTCGCACTGCACTTGTACGCCGAATCGTACCTCTCGGCCGCTCGAGCGCTTCCGAAACCACCGGCCCCCTTCGATCCCGTGCTGCCGTATCTCGTTTGCCACGCCATTGAGCTCGCGCTAAAGGCCTTTCTGTCGCTCCGGGGCGAAGCCATGGTCCGGCTCGCCGGCGGATCGTTTGCGCACAATCTGGACTCTCTTCTTGCCAAAGCAGTTGAGGTCGGCCTAGCCAAGCTCGTCGCGCTTCCGGAGGCACAACGCAATGCCATTCGTCTTGCTACCACCTACTACACCGGAAAGGTTTTTGAGTACCCCGCGGTCGGAGAAGCACTCCGTGCCTACCCTCAAATGCCACCCATCGAGGTGCTTTCCGACGCGGCAGAATCCTTGGTGGAATCGCTGCGCCAACCTTGCCGGGAAGCAAGCTGAGAGCGCAACGCAAAGAATGGCCTGACCCGCGGTTCGACCCGACCCGCTCCGCCGGGCTTCGCCCGGCTACGTAGGCCGCTGAATTGAGACGGTTAGGGGTGCTCGATGTCGCTCAGGTCAATCTTTAAGGGATGGATAGGGGAAGTGCAAGGCACTCTCGCCAAGAAGATATTCCTCGACCCTCAGACCTATGTGGACATCAACAACGTAACCATTCCGACGTCCAAGGGAACAACTCAGATTGACCATGTCATCGTGTCCCGATATGGAGTCTTCGTCGTCGAAACAAAGAACATGAACGGCTGGATCTTCGGTGACGAGAAGAGCCCTCAGTGGACTCAAAGCATTTTCGGGAAGAAGTACAAATTCCGGAATCCACTTCAGCAAAACTATCGTCACACCAAAGCGCTATCCGAGTTCTTTGGCATTGATCACAGCAAGTTCATGTCGATCGTCATGTTCTGGGGTGAGTGCGAATTCAAGACGCCCCTCCCGTCCAATGTCATGAGCAGGGGCTATACCTCCTACATCAAGAGTCATAAGGCCGTACTGTTCTCCGACCAGGAAGTTCACGAAATTGCCGCCGCCCTGAAAGATGGCATGCTTCCCAAGACCTGGGCAACGCACCGACGGCATGTTGCATCGCTGAAGGAGCGTTTCTCCAGCACGACAGCATGCCCCAAATGCGGTAGTCCGCTTGTTCTTCGTACCGCCAAGTCGGGCGCTAATGCAGGTTCGCAGTTCTTCGGTTGCACGAAGTATCCCGCGTGCCGTTATGTCGCCAAACTCGAACCGCACCCCTAACCTCTCGGTCAACCGGACCGCCTGCAAGCTGCGCTTGCAGGTTCCCTCCGCGCTGCGCGCTTCGGCGGCCGGTTTCCTCAAACGTTAGGCGCCCCAAGAAAGCACAGACGATGCGGGAACTCAGCTGGGCAGCGACGTGGGCCGGACTTACGGCTTTCGTCTGGTACGCATTCGGAGCGGTTCCGCTGCACATCGGGGTTTCCGAACAAATGGGCCTCACCACGGCCCAGACATCAAGCTGGATATTCATTGTCTGGTTCAGCGGCGCAGTCTCAACCATAGCCGCCTCGCTCTACTTCCGACAGCCGATCCCCATCACCTGGACGATACCCGGGCTGGTTTACTTGGGAACACTGTCCGATCGGTTCAGCTTCGAGGAGCTCGTAGCGGCCAATCTGGTTGCCGGTGTCCTCCTTCTTGCATTGGGGGTTTCCGGCATCGGTGGAAGAATCATGAGGTGGCTCCCCCTGCCGATCGTAATGGGCATGTTCGGCGGGAGCATCCTTGAGTATGCGCACTTGAATGGTGGGTAGCTACGAACGGTTATCTGGCGATCGCCGGGTCACGGTCGCATGCCACTGTTGGGCCACCCATCAATAGCCTGGTGGCTGCCTCTGGTTCGGCTTGGTGGGAGTCGGTGGCGGATCGCAGTCGCTCTGAGTGGAGACGATCTGACGTCGGGTGTGGATGGGCGCCGCCCGCGATCGTCATGC
>CAVXND010000082.1:0-15011 GCA_963762785.1 uncultured beta proteobacterium | reverse complement strand
CGACGCCGCGCTTCCGCCTCGAGCAGAAGGTCTCCTGGCGCACGATCTTCTTCACGCTCGACCAGCGCCGCGAGCTGCCGGCCGGCGTGACCGACAAGGGCGGCCGCCCGCTCGAGCGCAACCCGTTCGCCGACGCGCGGGTGAGGGAGGCGATGTCGAAGGCGATGAACCGCCAGGCGATCGTCGACCGCGTCATGGACGGCGCCGCGGTGCCGGCTTCCAACCTCGTCGCCCCGCCGGTCTTCGGTCACGTCGCGAGCCTGAAGCCGGAGCCCTACGACGTCGAGGGCGCGCGGAAGCTGCTCGCCGCGGCCGGCTATCCCGCAGGGCTTCACGACCGTGCTCGCGGCGCCGAACAACCGCTACGTCAACGACGACCAGATCGCGCAGACCGTCGCGCAGCTCCTCGCGCGCATCGGCATCGAGGCGAAGGTGCAGACGATGCCGCTCGCGGCCTACTTCCCGAAGGCGCGCAATCTCGAGTTCCCGGTCGCGATGCTCGGCTGGGGCTCGTTCTCGGGCGATCTCGCGCTGCGCTCGCTCGCCCTCACCTACGACGCCGACCGCGGCCTCGGCGCCTGGAACTGGGGCCGCTACAGCAATCCGAGCGTGGACGAGCTCGTCGTCCAGGCGCTCGCGACCGTGGACGAGCGCAAGCGCGAGGGCATCGCGCAGGAAGCGATGCGGCTCGCGATGGCCGACCGCCCGGTGCTCCTGCTGCACCACCAGGTCGCGACCTGGGCGATGAGCCGCGACCTCGCCTACGCCGCCCGCACCGACGAGTACACGTTCGCGCACCACTTCCGCCTGAAGTAAAGTCGCGGACATGCTGGTCTTCATCATCCGCCGGCTGATGCAGAGCGTCGTCGTGCTCTTCGTCATGTCGCTGCTCGTCTTCGTCGGCGTCTACGCGATCGGCAACCCGGTCGACATCCTGATCAACCCGAACGCCGACCAGGAGGACATCGAGCGCGCGATCCGCGGGCTCGGCCTCGACAAGCCGCTGTGGGAGCAGTACCTCGTCTTCCTCAGGCAGGCGGCGCTGGGCGATCTCGGCAAGTCGTTCGCATACAACGTGCCGGCGCTGCAGCTGATCCTCGAGCGCATGCCGGCGACGCTGGAGCTCGCGACCGCGGCGATGCTGATCGCGGTCGTGATCGGGCTGCCGCTCGGGCTGTGGGCCGGGCTCAAGCCCGACTCGTTCGCCGGCAAGACGATCATGGCCGGCTCGATCCTCGGCTTCTCGCTGCCGACGTTCTGGGTCGGGCTGATGCTGATCATGGTGTTCTCGGTCTATCTCGGCTGGCTGCCGTCGAACGGCCGCGGGCCGACGACCGACCTCTTCGGCGTCCCGGTGAGCTTCCTGTCGTGGGACGGCATCCGGCATCTCGTCATGCCGGCGACCAACCTCGCGCTCTTCAACCTCGCGCTGGTGATCCGGCTCACGCGCGCCGGCACGCGCGAGGCGCTGCTGCAGGACTACGTCAAGTTCGCGCGCGCCAAGGGCCTGTCCGACGCGCGGGTCATCGGGGTCCACGTGCTCAAGAACATCTCGATCCCGATCGTCACCGTCACCGGGCTGCAGTTCGGCACGCTGATCGCGTTCGCGATCGTGACCGAGACGATCTTCGCGTGGCCGGGCATGGGCAAGCTGATCATCGACTCGATCAACGTGCTCGACCGGCCGGTGATCGTGGCCTACCTGCTGATCATCGTGACGCTGTTCATCGTCATCAACCTCGTGGTCGACGTGCTCTACTCGGTGCTCGATCCGCGGGTGCGGCTCGGCGACACGAAAGCGTAGATGGACCTGCCCACGGACGCGCCTGCGGACCGCGCCGAGAGCCCGGCGATCGCCGTGCCCTCCCCGTCCCCGGCGATCGCCCTCGGTGTGCCCGAGGAGACGCCGTTCCACCGGATCGCCGCCGACTTCGCCGCGAGCAGGCTCGCGCTCGCCGGCCTCGCGCTCTTCGCGCTGATCGTGCTCTGCGCGCTGTTCGCGCCGCTGATCTCGCCGCAGAACCCCTACGACCTCGCGCAGCTCGACGTCCTCGACAGCCGGCTCGAGCCGGGCGCACGGTCGGGCGACGGCAAGCTCCTCTTCTGGCTCGGCACCGACGACCAGGGGCGCGACATGCTGTCGGCGATCTTCTACGGCCTGCGCATCAGCATCGGCGTGGGCGTGGCGGCGACGCTCTGCGCGCTCGCGATCGGGACGTCGCTCGGGCTCGCCGCCGCGTTCTTCGGCGGGCGCACCGACTCCCTCATCATGCGGGTCGCGGACATCCAGCTCTCCTTCCCGGCGATCCTGATCGCGCTGATCCTGCTGGCGGTGCTCGGGCAGGGCGTGGACAAGATCGTCGTCGCGCTGGTGGCGGTGCAGTGGGCGTACTACGCGCGCACGGTGCGCGGCTCGGCGCTGGTCGAGCGCTCGAAGGAGTACATGGAGGCGGCGCGGTGCCTCGCGCTGCCCGCCTCGCGCATCGTCTTCCGGCACCTGCTGCCGAACTGCCTGCCGCCGCTGATCGTCGTCGCGACGGTGCAGGTCGCGGCGGCGATCGCGCTCGAGGCGACGCTCTCGTTCCTCGGCCTCGGGCTGCCGATCACCGAGCCGTCGCTCGGCCTGCTGATCGCCAACGGCTTCACCTACATGCTCTCGGGCAAGTACTGGATCAGCTTCTTCCCCGGCGTCGCGCTGCTCGCCACGATCGTGAGCATCAACCTCGTCGGCGACCAGCTGCGCGACGTGCTGAACCCGCGGCTGCAGCGATGACCGAGCCCGCCCTCAAGGTCGCCGGCCTCCGCACGCACTTCTTCACCAGGCAGGGCGTGGTGAAGGCGGTCGACGGGGTCTCGTTCGCGGTGGCGCCGGGCAAGATCCTCGGGCTCGTCGGGGAGTCCGGGTCGGGCAAGACGATGACCGGCTTCTCGATCATCGGGCTCGTCGACCCGCCCGGCCGGATCGTCGAGGGCGAGATCCGGCTGAACGGACGGGACCTCCGCGCGCTCGCGCCGTCCGAATGGCAGGCGGTGCGCGGCGACCGGATCGCGATGATCTTCCAGGACCCGATGATGACGCTGAACCCGGTCCTCCGGATCGACACGCAGATGATCGAGACGGTGCGCGCGCATGCGGCGGTCTCCGCGGAGGCCGCCCGCGAGCGCGCGCGCGAAGCGCTGGTGCGCGTCGGAATTCCGTCGCCCGACGAGCGCCTGCGTCGCCTATCCGCACCAGTTCTCCGGCGGCATGCGCCAGCGGGTCGCGATCGCGATCGCGCTCATCAACAAGCCCGATCTCGTGATCGCCGACGAGCCGACCACCGCGCTCGACGTGACGATCCAGGGCCAGATCCTCGCCGAGGTGCAGAAGCTGTGCCGCGAGAGCGGGACGGCGCTCATCTGGATCACGCACGACCTCGCGGTGATCGCCGGCCTCGCCGACGACGTGTGCGTCATGTACGCCGGCAAGATCGTCGAGCGCGGCACGGTGAACCAGGTGCTCGACTCGCCGCTGCACCCGTACACGCGGGGCCTGCTCGACTCGGTGCCGAGCCGCAACCGCCCGGGCGCGCCGCTGCGCCAGATCCCGGGGATGACGCCCGTCGCTCCTCCGCCTGCCCGAGGGCTGCGCGTTCCGCGAGCGCTGCGCCCGCGCAACCGAGACCTGCCTCTCGGAGCCGCCGCTCTACCCGCTCGGTGACCGGCAGGTGCGCTGCTTCCATCCGATCCACGTCGAAGACGAGGAACCGGTCGCATGAGCGCGCCGGGCCGCCCCAGGGGCGAATCCCGAGCGCGGAGCGCGAGGGTGGCCCGATGAGCGAGGCGCCGCTCCTCGAGCTGCGTGGCGTTTCGAAGCGCTTCGTGAAGACGCTCGACGCGGCCGCGAAGCTCGCGCGGCGCCTGGGCGCGAACGTTCGCGAGGAAGTCGTGCACGCCGTCGACGGCGTCGATCTCGCCGTACGAAAGGGCGAAGTGGTGGGGCTGGTCGGCGAGTCCGGCTGCGGGAAGTCGACGCTCGGCCGGCTCGCGGCGGGATTGCACGCGCCGAGCGCCGGCCAGCGCTTCTGGAAAGGTCGCGAGGTAAGCGCGTTGCCGCCCGAGGAGCAGCGCCGGATCCAGCTCGCGATCCAGATGATCTTCCAGGACCCGTACGCTTCGCTGAATCCGCGGATGCGCGTGGTGGACATCGTGGGCGAGGCACCCGTGGTGCACGGCCTGGTCGCCCGCGAGGCGCAGCGCGACTACGTCGCGGAGTGCCTGGGGCGCGTCGGTCTCGACCCGTCGCTCCTGCGCCGCTTCCCGCACCAGTTCTCGGGCGGGCAGCGCGCGCGGATCGGCATCGCCCGCGCGCTCGCCGTGAAGCCCGAGTTCCTCGTGTGCGACGAGGCGGTGGCGGCGCTCGACGTGTCGATCCAGGCGCAGGTGCTCAACCTCTTCATACGCCTGCGCGAGGAGCTCGGGCTCACCTACCTCTTCATCAGCCACGACCTGGGCGTCGTGCGCCACGTCTCCGACCGCGTCGTCATCATGTACCTCGGCCGCGTCGTCGAGACCGCGCCGACCGCGGAGATCTACGCGCAGCCGAACCACCCGTACACCCAGGCGCTGCTCGCGGAGATCCCGCGCCTCGACCTGCGGCACAAGACCTTCGTCGCGATCCGCGGCGAGATCCCCTCGCCGCTCGCACCGCCGCCGGGCTGCCACTTCCATCCGCGCTGCCCGCACGCGATGCCGCGGTGTAAGATCGAGCGGCCGGTGCTGCGGGAGATCGCTCCCGGCCGGCTCTCCGCCTGCCACCTGAACGACGCGCCCGCCGACGTCGCGCCGTCCGCACAGACCGAGGTCACCGCATGAGACGCGACGCCCCGCTGCCGATCAAGGCCGAGACGTGGGAAATGATCCAGCGGCTCGTCGCGTTCGACACGACGAGCCGCGAGTCGAACCTCGGGCTGATCGAGTGGGTCCGCGACTGGCTGAAGGCGCTCGGGATCGAGTCGCGGCTCACCTACGACGCGGACCGGAAGAAGGCGAATCTCTTCGCGACGATCCGGAAGGGCACGCGTCCGGGCATCGTCCTCTCGGGGCATACCGACGTGGTGCCGGTCGACGGCCAGCCGTGGGACACCGACCCGTTCGCGGCGACGATCAAGGACGATCGCATCTACGCCCGCGGCACCTGCGACATGAAGAGCTTCATCGCGGCGGCGCTCGCGATGACGCCGCGCTTCCTCGCCGCCGAGCTCAAGGCGCCGGTGCACTTCGCGCTCTCCTACGACGAGGAGCTCGGCTGCCTCGGGGTGCGCGGGCTGATCGAGGACCTGGTGCGGAACAACGTCACGGCGGCCGGGTGCATCGTCGGCGAGCCGACCGACATGCAGCCGGTGATCGCGAACAAGGGGATGCGGACGTTCAGGTGCTGCGTCCGCGGGAAGGAAGCTCACTCTGCGCTCGCCCCGCACGGCGTGAACGCGATCGAGTACGCGGCGCGGCTCGTCGCGTACATCCGCCAGATCGCCGACCGGATGCGCGCGACCGAGACCCGGGACGAGGGCTTCCAGGTCCCGTTCACGACCCTCCAGACCGGGCTCATCCGCGGCGGCACCGCGCCGAACATCGTGCCGCGGGACTGCGAGTTCCACTTCGAGTTCCGCTACCTGCCCGGCGCCGACCCGGATTCACTCGAGCGCGAGATCAAGGCCTACGCGCGCGAAACGCTCGAGCCGGAGATGAAGCAGGTCGATCCGCATTCGGGGTTCGAGTTCTTCACCAAGGCCGAGATCCCCGGCCTCGACACGGCCGAGGGCGCCAAGGTCACGACGCTCGCGCAGGCGCTCGCCCGCAACCGCGGCGCGACGAAAGTCGCTTATGCGGCCGAGGCGGGACTCTTCCAGCAGGCCGGCATCCCCTCGATCATCTGCGGGCCGGGCTCGATCGAGCAGGCGCACAAGCCGAACGAGTACATCGCGCTCGATCAGGTCGCGCGCTGCGAGGCATTCCTCGAGCGGCTCGTCGAAGAGTTGACGAAGTAGCGCCACCCCGAAGCAGCGCGAGCCGTGACCTAGGTCATGGCGATCGGCTGCACGCTCTCGTAGCGGCTCCGAACAGCCAGAGTCCGCTCTAGGGTCGGCCCACAACAAAAAAGGGCGCCGAAGCGCCCTTTTCCATTGGTGCCAGCGGCTACTCCTCAGCGGTTTCTGCGCTTTCGACGTGCTTCGCCAGCTTCTCGCGGATGCGCGCGCCCTTGCCGGAGCGGTCACGCAGGTAGTAGAGCTTCGCGCGCCGGACGTCGCCCTTGCGCTTCACCTCGACCGAGGCGATCAGCGGCGAGTAGGTCTGGAACGTCCGCTCGACGCCCTCACCCGAGGACACCTTGCGCACCGTGAATGAGGAGTTGAGGCCGCGGTTCTTCTTCGCGATCACCACGCCCTCGTAGGCCTGGAGACGCTTGCGGTCGCCTTCCTTCACGTTCACGCTCACGATCACCGTGTCGCCCGGCGCGAACACGGGGAGCTCTTTCCCCAGCCGCTTGATCTCTTCCTGCTCGAGCTGCCTGATCACGTCCATCGTCAAACTCCCTTCGTATCGTGCTCCCGGCGGAACTCCGCCAGCAGCGCCTGTTCAGTGTCGCTCAACCGCCGTTTCGCCAGCAGGTCGGGCCGGCGGAGCCACGTCCTGCCGAGCGCGGCTTTCAGCCGCCAGCGCTCGATCTCCGCGTGATGCCCCGAGAGCAGTACCTCGGGCACCCGCCCGCCTTCGTACACCTCGGGCCGCGTGTAGTGCGGACAGTCGAGGAGCCCCGCAACGAACGACTCCTGCGCCGCCGACTGCTCATCGCCCAACGCGCCCGGCAGCTGCCGCACGATCGCGTCGATCAGTGCCATCGCCGCGAGCTCGCCGCCCGAGAGCACGTAGTCGCCGATCGACAGCTCTTCGTCGATCACCCGGCCGATCAGCCGCTCGTCCACCGCTTCGTACCGGCCGCACACCAGCACGAGCCGCTCCCGCCGCGCGAGCTCGGCCACTTTCGCGTGGTCGAGCACCGCGCCCTGCGGCGAGAGCAGGATCACCTGCGCCCGCATCTCCGGCACCCGCGCCTGCGCCGCCCGGATCGCCTGCTCGAGCGGCTCGGCCATCATCACCATCCCCGGGCCGCCGCCGTACGGCCGGTCGTCGACCGTGCGGTGGTTGTCGGTCGTGAAGTCCCGCGGATTCCACGTCGCGAGGCTCCAGCGCCCTTCTTCCCTTGCACGCCGCGTGATCCCGTGCTCCGCAACCGCCGCGAACATCTGCGGGAAGAGCGTCACGCAGTCGAACTGGATCACCAGTCCAGTCCCCACTCGACCTCGATCCGCCGCGCCGCGAGATCGACTTTCCTCACTACCGTCGCGATGAACGGCAATAGCCGCTCACCCTTCCCTTCGCCGACACGCATCACGTCGTTCGCGCCGGTCGAGAACAGCTCCTGCACCTTGCCGAGCGATTCGCCGCTCGCATTCACCACATCCAGGCCGACGAGGTCGGCCCAGTAGAACTCGCCCGGCGCCGCCGCCGGGAGCGCCTCGCGCGGCACCGCGAGTTCGGACCCCCTGAGGCGGGCCGCCGCATCCCGGTCGTCGCAGCCGGCGAGCCTCGCCACGACCGTTGCGCCGTGCACCGCAGCCTCCTCGACCGCGACCTCCCGCCATTCGCCCTGCCGACCGACCCAGAGCCGGCGGTACCGCGCGAGCGCGGCCGGCGACCCGGTGAACGGCACGATCTTCACCCACCCCTTCACGCCGAAGGGCGCCGCGACGCGCCCCATCACGAGCAGGTTACTGGGCGGCGGCGCTGGCGGCGGGTTTGGCACGCGACTTCACGAGCCGCGCGACGGTCGGCGAGAGCTTCGCGCCCTTGCCGGTCCAGTGGGCGAGCCGCTCGCCGTTGAGGCGGAAGCTCTCGCGGCCAGCGGGCGCCTTCGGATCGTAGAAGCCGATGCGCTCGATGAACCGGCCGCTCGCCGCGAAGTGCGAGTCGGCAGCGACGATGTTGTAGAACGGCCGCTTCTTGGCGCCGCCGCGAGCAAGGCGAATCACAACCATGGAATGAATGTCCGAGGGGCGGAAAAGGGCGCGATTGTACGCGAGTTAGACTCTGATTGACAAGGCTTTTTGGGTTCCTATCGGACCCCCGGGAACGCCCCCTTCATCGCCCGCATCATCTTGGCGAGACCGCCTTTTTGCATCTGTTTCATCATCTTCTGCATGCCGTCGAACTGGTTGAGGAGGCGGTTCACCTCCTGCACCGGCACCCCGGCCCCGGCGGCGATCCGGCGCTTGCGGGAGGCCTTGATGATCTCCGGCTTCGCCCGCTCGGCCGGGGTCATCGAGTTGATGATCCCCTCGATCCGCCCCAGGGCGCGGTCGTCGGCGAGCTGCGGCGAACTCGCGGCGGCCTGCGCGAACTGCGCCGGGAGCTTGTCGACGAGCGAGGCGAGGCCGCCCATCTTCTTCATCTGCTGGATCTGGCCCTTGAAGTCCTCGAGGTCGAAGCCCTTGCCCTTCTTGAACTTCTCGGCGAGCTTCTCCGCCTCGGCCTGGTCGATGCCCTTCCGCGCCTCCTCGACGAGCGACACGATGTCGCCCATGCCGAGGATGCGGGCGGCCATGCGCTCGGGATGGAACGGCTCGAGGCCGTCGAGCTTCTCGCCGACGCCGGCGAACTTGATCGGTTTCCCGGTGATCTGGCGCACCGAGAGCGCCGCGCCGCCGCGCGCGTCGCCGTCGAGCTTCGTGAGCACGACGCCGGTGAGCGGCAGCGCCTCGCCGAACGCCTTCGCGACGTTCACCGCATCCTGGCCCTGCATCGAGTCGACGACGAACAGCGTCTCGGCCGGGGCGAGCGCCGCGTGCAGCTCGGCGATCTCCTTCATCATCGGCTCGTCGATCGCGAGCCGCCCGGCCGTGTCGACGATCAGCACGTCGTTGTAATGCGTGCGCGCGTGCGCGACCGCCGCGCGCGCGATGTCGACCGGCTTCTCCCCGACCGCCGACGGGAAGAAGTCGACGCCCGCCTGCCCGGCGAGCGTGCGGAGCTGCTCGATCGCCGCCGGCCGGTACACGTCGGCCGAAACGACGAGCGGCTTCTTGCGCATCTCCTCCTTGAGCAGCTTCGCGAGCTTGCCCACGGTCGTCGTCTTGCCGGAGCCCTGGAGCCCGGCCATCAGGATCACCGCCGGCGGCGCGACCGCGAGCGCGAGACCGGCGTTCTCGCCGCCCATCGTCGCGGTGAGCTCGCGATGCACGACGCCCACGAGCGCCTGACCCGGCGTGAGGCTGCCGATCACCTCTTCGCCGAGCGCCTTCTCCTTCACGCGCGCGACGAAATCCTTCACCACCGGCAGCGCGACGTCGGCCTCGAGGAGGGCCATGCGCACCTCGCGCAGGCTGTCGGCGACGTTCGCCTCGGTGATCCGCGCTTCGCCGCGGAGCTGCTTCACGACGCGCGCGAAGCGCTGGGTGAGGTTGTCGAGCATGGATTGGGTGCGATCGTTCCGTGCGCGGGGGTGGGATAATCCGCGCGGGATGAACGGGATTCTACTGCACGCGGTTGCGGCGCTTCTCTACGCCGGGCTCGCCGCGCATTTCTGGCGCACGCGATGGCGCGCGGCCGCGCCCCACGCGCCGGGGCTCGCGCGCTGGGAACGTGCCGCGATCCTGGTGCCGCTCGCCCTGCACACCTGGCTCATCTACCAGGCGCTCTTCCTCGCGCCGGACCTGCGCTTCGGGTTCGGGCAGGCGCTGTCGGTGACGCTCTGGCTCGCGGTGCTCATCTACTGGTTCGAGAGCCTGTTCGTGAACCTCGAGGGCATGCAGGGGATCGTGCTCGGTGCGGCTGCGGTCTGCGTCCTGCTCCCCGGGCTGTTCCCCGGCCTCACGGCGCCGCCGGACTCTTCGGGCGTCGCGTTCCGTGCGCACCTCGCGCTCGCGATGCTCGCCTACAGCCTGTTCACGATCGGCGCGATGCACGCGCTGCTGATGGCGCTCATCGAGCGGCGCCTCCATCGCGATCGCCTCTTCGGCGGACGGCGCGACGGCGAGGGCGAGCCGGCCGGGCGGAGCCGCGGGCTGCTCGAGGGACCGCTCGCGACCCTGCCGCCGCTGCTCACGCTCGAGCGGCTGCTGTTCCGGATCCTCACGCTCGGGTTCGTGCTGCTGACGCTCACGCTCGCCACCGGCGCGATCTACTCGGAGGAGGTGTTCGGCCGGGCGCTGCGCCTGAACCACAAGACGGTGTTCGCGATCCTCTCGTGCGTGATCTTCGGTCTCCTGCTCGCGGGACGCTGGCGCTACGGCTGGCGCGGGCGGCGCGCGCTGCGCTGGACGCTCGCCGGCTTCGTGATGCTGCTGCTCGCCTACGTCGGCAGCCGGTTCGTCGTCGAAGTGATCCTCGGCCGCAGCCTGGCGTGACGACGGGCCGCAGCTTTGGTGGTTGCAGCGCGCCGACAGGTTGCCGCGCGAGGCGCGCGGTCCTCCGGCCCGGGGGCTATACTTCTCCGGTCCTTCACTTCCGCCTGCGGACTTGGACATAGAGTTGAAGTGGCAGCTCGCCGCGCTCGCGGCGCTGCTCACCGTTTCGGCGTTCTTCTCGATGGCCGAGACGAGCATGATGGCGATCAACCGCTATCGCCTGCGGGCGATGGCGCGGCTCGGCAACCGCGCGGCGCAGCGCACCGCCGCGCTGCTCGCCCGGACCGACCGCCTGCTCGGCGTCATCCTGCTCGGCAACAACCTCGTGAACAGCGCGGCCTCGGTGCTCGCCGGCGTGATCGCGATCGATCTCCTCGGCCAGAACGAGATGGCGCTCGCGCTTGCCACCGGCGTGATCACGTTCCTGATCGTCGTCTTCTCCGAGATCACGCCGAAAGTGCTCGGCGCGACCTTCCCCGAAAAGATCGCGCTGCCGCTCTCCTACATCCTCGGACCCCTGCTGAAGCTGCTCTATCCGGCGGTGTGGGTCGTCAACCTGTTCTCGACCGGATTCCTGCGCCTGCTGCGCATACGGCCGCAGCAGGGGCGCGATGCGGAGCGCCTGTCGCAGGAGGAGCTGCGCTCGCTCGTGCTCGAGCACAGCCACATCATCCCGAAGAAGCACGCGTCGATCCTGGTGAATCTCTTCGACCTCGACCGCATCACCGTCGAGGACGTCATGACGCCGCGCGCGCAGATCGAGGCACTCGACCTGGACGCGCCCGAGGAGGAGATCGTCCGGCACATCTCGACCAGCTACCACACGCGGCTGCCGGTGTACCGCGGCGAGCTCGGCAACGTCGTCGGCATCCTGCACCTGCGGCGGGCGCTCTCGCTGCTGCGCGAGGGCGAGCTCGACAAATCGGCGCTCGAGGAGCTGCTCGCCGATCCCTATTTCGTCCCCGCCGCCACCCCCGCGCTCACCCAGCTCCAGTACTTCCAGGAAGCGCGGCAGCGGCTCGCGCTCGTCGTCGACGAGTACGGCGAGCTCCAGGGGCTGCTCACCCTCGAGGACATCATCGAGGAGATCATCGGCGAGTTCACGACCACTGCGCCGGTCAAGGCGTCGGGCTTCGCGTGGGACGAGGACGGCAGCGCCCTCGTCGAGGGCGCATCCTCGCTCCGCGAGCTGAACCGCAAGCTCGGGCTCGCGCTGCCGCTCGACGGGCCGAAGACCCTGAACGGCCTCCTCCTCGAGCACCTGCAGGACATCCCCGAGGCGGGCGTGAGCGTCAAGATCAACGGCGTGCCGATGGAGATCGTCCAGACCCAGGACCGGGTAGTGAAGACGGTACGCCTCTTCAGGCCGCTTCCGGAGCCTGCAGAGGCCGCCGCAGCGTAGCCTGGCACCCCCCTTCCGGAGGCCGTCCCGGGCCGCCCCTGGATTGCCAAAATGCGGCCTTAACTCATAGCTTTAGGTGTGACACTTTAGGCTTTACACGGACCGTCCAGCGTTGCATCATCGCTGCGTTCACCTAGTGGGAAGACCGATGCCGAAGGCAGCGCTCTTCTGACTTTGGGGAGGGCGAGGGGGTGTGACCCCTCGTGTCGCAACGACTACAGGGGAACGCGGGCGGCGGGATGGCGGTAAACCCAAGCTACGGCGGGACGATGAGCGGGCTCGCGCGGGCGCTCGTCCAGCATGGGCGGCTCCCGGAAAACGTGGCCGAAGAGCTCACCGCCCAGGCCCGCAATCACGGTTCGGGCTTCATCGAGCAGCTGGTCACGAGCCAGAAGATGAGCACGCTCGAGGTCGCCGAGTTCGCTTCCCGCACCTTCGGCCTGCCGCTCCTCGACCTCGAAGCGCTCGACACCGCCGGGCTGCCGCTCGAGCTCGTCGACAAGAAGCTGATGCGCGAGCGCCGCGTGCTGCCGCTCCGCAAGCGCGGCAACCGTCTCGCGGTCGCGGTTTCGGACCCCTCCAACACCCAGGTGCTCGACGAGGTCAAGTTCCAGACCTCGATGTCGATCGACGCAATCGTGGTCGAGGACGACAAGCTGCGCACGGTGCTCGTCCGCGTGCTCGAGCGGGCCGAGAGCTCGCTCAAGCAGCTGATCGACGAGGACCTTTCGGTCGAGTTCACCGACGACGAGGCGCAGAAAGCGGCGATCGACGCCGCGGCGAGCGAGGTCGACGACGCGCCGGTCGTCAAGTTCATCCAGAAGGTGATGCTGGACGCGATCAGCGACGGTGCGTCCGACATCCACTTCGAGCCCTACGAGCGGTTCTACCGCATCCGCTTCCGCATCGACGGCGAGCTGCGCGAGATCACGCAGCCGCCGCTCGTCCTGCGGGAGAAGATCGCGTCGCGCCTGAAGGTCATCTCGAAGCTCGACATCTCGGAGAAGCGCGTGCCGCAGGACGGGCGGCTCAAGCTCGTGCTGTCGAAGGACCGCGCGATCGATTTCCGCGTGTCGACGCTGCCGACCCTGCACGGCGAGAAGCTCGTGCTGCGGATCCTCGACTCGTCCGCGGCGAACCTGAACATCGACGCGCTCGGCTACGAACCCGAGCAGAAGGCGGAGATCCTGGAGGCGGTCCAGCGCCCCTACGGCATGGTGCTGGTCACCGGGCCCACCGGCAGCGGCAAGACCATCTCGCTCTACACCTGCCTGAACCTCCTCAACAAGCCGGGCATCAACATCGCGACCGCGGAAGACCCGGCCGAGATCAACCTGCCCGGGATCAACCAGGTCAACCTGAACGAGAAGGCGGGCCTGACGTTCGCCGCCGCGCTGCGCGCATTCCTGCGCCAGGACCCCGACATCATCATGGTGGGCGAGATCCGCGACCTCGAGACGGCGGAGATCTCGGTCAAGGCGGCGCAGACCGGCCACCTGGTGCTCTCGACGCTGCACACCAACGACGGACCGACGACGCTCACGCGGCTCGTGAACATGGGCATCCCGGCGTTCAACGTGGCCTCATCGGTGATCCTGATCACCGCGCAGCGGCTCGCGCGCCGGCTCTGCACTTGCAAGAAGCCGGTCGACCTGCCGGTCGAGGGACTGCTCGGGGCGGGATTCGACGAGGCCGACCTCGACGGCACCTGGCGCCCGTACGGGCCGGTCGGCTGCGAGCGCTGCAAGGGCGCGGGCTACAAGGGCCGCACCGGCATCTACCAGGTGATGCCGATCACCGACGAGATGCGGCGGGTCATCATGCGCGGCGGCAACGCGCTCGAAATCGCCGACCAGGCGCGGCTCGAAGGCGTGCGCGACCTGCGTCAGTCGGGGCTGCTCAAGGTCAGGCAGGGGATCACCTCGCTCGAGGAGGTGATGGGCGTGACCAACGAATGAACGCGCCCCGGTGAGGGCGACTTAGAGAAACGAGGCAAACGACATGGCAACTGCAGCGGGGACACTGAGGCGCGACGCCGTCAAGGAAATGATCTTCCAGTGGGAAGGTCGCGACAAGACTGGCAAGTCGGTGAAGGGCGAGATGCGGGCGAGCGGCCCGCACGTCGTCAACGTCACGCTGCGCCGCCAGGGCATCAACGTCACCAAGGTCCGCAAGCAGCGGCTCGCCGGCGGCAAGAAGGTCTCCGAGAAGGACATCGCGCTCTTCACCCGGCAGATGGCCACGATGATGAAGGCGGGCGTGCCGCTGCTGCAGGCGTTCGACATCGTCGGCAAGGGGCATTCGAACCCGCGCGTCACCAAGCTCCTGATGGACATCAAGTCCGACGTCGAGACCGGATCCTCGCTCGCCGCGGCGTTCCGCAAGCAGCCGCTCTACTTCGACGCGCTTTTCTGCAACCTGATCCAGGCCGGCGAGCAGGCGGGTATCTTGGAGACGCTGCTCGACCGCCTCGCGGTCTACAAGGAAAAGATCCTCGCGATCAAGTCGAAGATCAAGGCGGCGCTGTTCTATCCGGTGGCGGTGATCGTGGTCGCGTTCATCATCACCGCGGTGATCATGATCTTCGTCATCCCGGCGTTCAAGCAGGTGTTCACGAGCTTCGGCGCCGACCTCCCGGCGCCGACGCTGTTCGTGATGGGCCTCTCGGACTTCTTCGTCGAGTACTGGTACCTGATCTTCGGCATCCTGATCGGCGGCGTGTGGGGCTTCCTCGAGCTGTGGAAGCGCTCCGAAGCGGTCCAGATCGCGATGGACCGGATGCTCCTGCGGGTGCCGATCTTCGGCGACATCGTCAGGAAATCGGTCATCGCGCGCTGGACGCGCACGCTGTCGACGATGTTCGCCGCCGGCGTACCGCTGGTCGAGGCGCTGGATTCGGTCGGCGGCGCGGCCGGCAACTATGTCTACAAGATCGCGACCAAGCAGATCCAGCAGGAGGTGAGCACCGGCACGAGCCTGACCTCCGCGATGAGCAACGCCGGCGTGTTCCCGAACATGGTGGTGCAGATGGCTTCGATCGGCGAGGAGTCGGGCGCGCTCGACCATATGCTCAGCAAGGTCGCCGACTTCTTCGAGGCGGAGGTCGACGACGCGGTCGAGGCGCTCTCGTCGCTGATGGAGCCGCTGATCATGGTGGTGCTCGG
>CAVXND010000081.1:0-18628 GCA_963762785.1 uncultured beta proteobacterium | reverse complement strand
TGACGTCGATCCGCTTGATGCGCCCGTGCGGGACGGTGCTGCGGAAGACCTTGCCGTAGAGCATCCCCGGCAGGCGCAGGTTGTGGACGTACTCCGCGCGCCCGGTGACCTTCTGCCACGACTCGAGCCGCGGGATCGCGCGGCCGACCTGCGGGGTTTCGGTGGGTGTGCTCGCGCGTTTCATCGGGATCCGGCCGGTTCGAGTGCGGCGCGTACGGCGCGCCGGAGGTAGACGCGGGCGAGCTGCTTCTTGTAGGCAGCCGAGCCGCGGGCGTCGCCGACGACAGCCAGCTCGTCCGCCGCCGCGTCGCCGGCGCGCGCGAGCGTCGCGTCGTCGGTGCGTCCGCCGCGGAGCGCGCTTTCCGCTGCGGCGAGCCGCGTGGGCCTGTCGGTCGCCGCGCCGATGAATACGCTCGCCGTGCGGACGACGGCGCTCGCCGTGCCATGCCCGTCGCCCTCGGTCTCGAGCACGACCGCCATCCCGAGCGCCGGCCAGTCGTCGGCCGAGCGCGTGGTGCACTTGAGGTAGGCGGCGCGCTTCTTCCCGAGCGGCGGGACGATCACCGCGGTCACGAGCTCGTCCCGGGCCAGCACGGTCTCGTAGTACCCGGTACTCAGCCCCTCCACCGGCACCGTCCGCTCGCCCTTCGGGCCGGCGATGGTGACGCGCGCGCCGAGCGCGCTCAGCACCGGCGGCAGGTCCTGGTGCGGATCGGCGTGGGCGAGGTGCCCGCCGATCGTCGCGACGTTGCGGACCCGCACGTTGGAGAGCGTCCGCAGCGTGCGCGCGATCACCGGCCAGCCGCGCCGCACGACGTCGGCGCGCTCGAGGTCCGCTAGCGTCGTCATCGCGCCGACGCGCAGCTCGCCCTCCGTCCCGGCCTGCATCCCCGCCAGCCCGCCGTCGATCGCGCGGAGGCTGACGAGCCGCCGCGGCCGCAGCACGCCGGCCTTCATCATGAGCATGACCGCCGTGCCGCCCGAGATCGGGCGCACGGTCGCATCGCTCGGATCGAGCAGCGCGAGCGCTTCGCGCAGCGTGCGCGGTTCGGCAAGGTCGAACGGGGTCATCGCGGAGGGGGCACGGACAGCGACGTGGAGTATGCCCGTGCCGGGCGGTGCGTGCCAGCGTGGGGACCGCACGGCCGACGGCGCGCCCGAGGTCGCCGATCACACCGCGAGACACGACCCGGCGCGCGCCGGCCGACCGCCGCTCAGGGATTCTGGCTGGCCGCGGTCGTTGCCGGTTCGGTCGGGGCGAGGGGGTGGAACTTCAGCTCGATGAAGGTCTGGCTCTTCACCGCGGTGCCGCCGCGGCGGCCGGGGAAGAAGCGTGCGGCGGCGAACGCCTCGGCCGCGACCTGCTCGAAGTAGCCCTCGGGCTCCGCGACGACGACCAGCGCCCGCTCGACCCGTCCTTCCTCGCTGATCAGCAGCCGGAGCACCACGTAGCCGCCGTCGGGCGGAGCGGTCGCCGGATAGGGGGGATCGACGTGGCCCTGCATCTGCGCGCGCACGTCGAGCTCGGATTGGAGGTAGTAGACCGGCGCCCCGGGCAGTCCGAGCGCGGACGCATCGGCCGGCGGCGGCGGAAGGCTCGGGGGGCTCGCCTGCCGCGCGGGCGCCGCCTGCTCGGGCTCGGCGGCGGGGCGCGTCGGGGGCGCCGGCGACGCGCGCTCCGTCGGCGGCGGCGCGGGCAGGGCGACGATGCGCGCGTCGAGCGGCGATCCGGCGCCCGACCGTCCCAGGGGCGACCCCGGGGGCGCCCCCGAGGGTGCGAGCACCACTGCGGCATGCAGCGCGAGCGAGGCCGCAACGGCGGCGCTCAAGCGCAGCGCCGGCGAAGTCGCGAGGACCGGCGGATGAAGGGTCAAGCGCATGCGCAGGCTTGCAGGCCTCGGGCGCGCGCCCCCGGAATGACGAGGCCCGCGGGAGACCTGAGCCGGTCTTCCGCGGGCCGCGGGGTCGCTGGCGTCCCCCGGTTACTGCATGAGCTCCCTCCAGGTGAGGCGCTTGCCGGTCGGCGCGCCCGCGCTGATCGGGACCGCTTCCTTGCCCGGAGGCTCGCCGGTGTGCTTCTGCCGGTACACGACGACCGAGCCGTCGGGCAGCCGCACGATGCTCAATCCGACCGTGAGTCCCGTGACCCGGAATCCCGACCGCGCAGTCGACCCGGCCGGGGAGAACCCGGTGGCGAAGTCGAAGAAGTTCAGGAAGCCGAAGCCCCCCGGTTCGCAGGCCGTGTTGGCGGGAACG
This sequence comes from uncultured beta proteobacterium, assembly GCA_963762785.1. Taxonomy (GTDB): domain Bacteria; phylum Pseudomonadota; class Gammaproteobacteria; order Burkholderiales; family SG8-39; genus DATEDA01. Next base: position 16,372 of record CAVXND010000081.1, on the reverse strand, counting down.
TTCGAGGCGACCACGAGCGTGCCGAGCTGGAGCTCCATGGAGACGTTCACCCGCTCGCCCGGCTCGGGCAGGTCGACGTACCAGCCGTTGGTCGAGCTGCAGTTGGCCGTCGGGCTGGCGGTGTCGCAGTTCACGAAGCGGTCCGTGCCGCTCGTGGTCATGGTGAGCCGCTTCAGCGTGCTGACGCGAAGGTCGGAGTACGCCGTGACGCTGAGCGGATCCTTGATCGCGTAGATGCTCTGCGTCTGGGTGGTGCTCGCGTCGCTCGTGCCCAGGTACTGGCCGGTGGCGGCGTAGATGTACGGCACCGGCGGGCTGCCGACCTCGGCCAGCCTGAGCGCCACCGTGATCGGCTGCGGGTTCGACGCCGCGTCTTTCAGCGTCGCGATCCAGCGTCGCCTCGCGGCCGGCCGGCGGAAGCACCGGGTTCCCGAGCGCGTCCACCTGGTCGTTGACGTCGAAGCGCCAGACGTTGCCGAGCAGGTCGCCGCCGTACACCCGGAGGGTCGTATTGTTGTGCGCCGAGTCGCTGACCCAGGCGGTGATCTTGGCGAGCCCGCTCGGAGCAGTGTCGGTGCCGAAGGCGGGCGTGCCGTCGCCGGCGCGGATCTTGTAGAGGATCTTGCCCGTCGTCGCCTCGAGCACGTAGAGGTAGCCCTGCCCGTCGCCCGCCTGCACCGGCGTGTTCACGTTGTTGTAGCCCGAGGCCACGAACACCACCCAGCGGCCGTCGGTGAGCTTGCTGATCACCGGGTTCCCGAACGTGTAGCCGAGGTGGCAGTCGGAGAAGTCGTTGATGGCGGCGGTCGCCGGCTGAAGCAGGTGCTCGGAGTGGGTGAACTCCCACAGCGCCTTCGGGCTCGTCGGGTTGGTGACGTCGAGCGCGTAGTAGCCGCGCCCGCCCTTGTTCAGGCCGCCGACCAGGATGGTCTTCCACGTGCCGCTGGCCGTGTCGAACACGTCGTCCCGGATCGGCCGCCCGTCCACGTAGTACTCGTGCAGCTGGGCGTAGTTGCTGTCCGCCAGCTTGTAGAGGCGGGGCAGCACCGAACGCGGGATGAACGACCAGGCCTCTTCGCCGCCCTGCGAGTCGGTCGTCGCATAGAAGGCGTGCAGCATGCCGTCGTTCGCCGCCACGTACGCCATCGGCGTGCGGCTCGCAACCGTGGAAGCGGCGAAGGCGCTGTACCCGGTGTCGTTGTAGCTGAACGCGGCCTTGCGGACGTACAGCGGCTGCGAGTTCACGATGTCGCCGAGCACGTGCTTGCGGGCGCGGTAGAGCTTGTCGATGTCGTTCGGCACGTAGCCTTCCTTGCCGCGCTAGCCGCGGAGGAAGTTGACGAGGTTCGCGCCCCGGGCCGCGGTCTTCTGATCGACCGTGCCGCTGGTGCCGTCGGTCATGGTGCCGAACTGCGTCAGGTCCTGCACTTCGTCGACCCCGGCCGCGGTGAAGAACGCCTGCTCGGTCGCGTCGAGCCCGGTCGTGGCCGTGCCGGTCGGATTGCCCGCGCCGTCGCAAGCCTGCGTGTTCCAGGTGAAGTCCACCATGTTGTCGGTGGCGCCCGCGCGGAACAGCTTGATCGTGCGGGTGTCGCAGGCGTTCCTGGTCCGGGCGTTGAGCTTCGTCTTCGCGGACCAGACGACGGTCGGCAGCAGCTCGCCGAACGTCGGGCTCCCGATGGTGACGTCGATCTGGAACGCCGTCAGCTCCCCCGTCCACTCCTGGGTCGTATAGGTCGGCAGGATGATCAGGTTGTCCCCCGTGGTCGGCTCCAGGGTCGAGGTCGCCGCCGCCGCCGCCGAGGAGAGGCGCGACTGGATCTGCGTCAGCGCCGTGGTCAGCGACAGGGTGAGGGCCGTCGGGTTCTTCGCGCTGAAGTACGTGCCGCGGCCGTTGACCGCCGCGTGCCAGAGGTCGTCGATCCGCGCCTGCTGCTCGAGGGTGTTGCCGGTGTTCGCGGAGCCCGGATTGGGGTTGGGCCAGCCCTTCACGCCGTTGCGGATGTCGACGAAGTCGCCGGCGCTCTGGGTCTTGTAGTTGGGATCGAACTTGAGCTGCCCGTCGAGCCCGAGACCCAGCGTGAAGGTCGTCATGTGCTGGTGGGTCGCGCTTGTCGTCCTCGGGCCCGGTGCCGGAAGGCGGCACGTTGTTCGTCGTACCGACGTCGGTGCCGAGCGCGCCGAGCGAGCCCGGCCCGCGGAGGTCGGTCTGGTAGTAGTACGCCGCGACGTCGGCCAGGGTGTTGGCGGTGCTGCCGGCGCCGGCGTAGGTGGGCGCGCCGACGCGTCGAGCTTGTCGTCGTCCAGGTGTTGTTCGCCGCGATCGGGCTGCAGACGTTGGTCGACGTCGTCGAGCCCGTGCTCGTCGTAGTCGTCGGCGATCCGAGCTGGGGCGTGGTGACCGTGACGGTCTCGACCCGGGTCTGGTAGACCTTCCGGTTCGAGTTGGGCGAGCAGCTCGGGCTGCCCGAGTTCCGGCTCTGGTAGCGCTCCTGGTTGTTCGTCGTCACCACGGTCTGGGTCACCGGCGCCGCTGTCGAACATCGGCCGCGGCGAGACGCCGCTGTTGTTGTCGTTGTTGCCGATGTCGCCGCTGCCGCTGGTCCCGTTCGTCAGCGTCTTGCCGCGCCCGTAGTTCCAGTAGCCGTCCGTCGTGAGGATGGCGTAGTTCTGCTGGCACGAGTACTGGACCGGGTCGGGGGTCATGCCGGCGTTGATGCCGTCCGTCTTCCCGGCGAAGTGCCGGCCGGCGCGGGCGAGCGCCTGGCGCAGCGGCGTGAAGCTGGTGGGCTCCTGCGCGTAGAACTTCGTGTACCACGCGGACTTGTGCCCCGGCGCGAACGCGTCGATCTTCAGGTAGTGGTTCGCCGTGACCGGGACGACGGCGGTGTCGCTGTCGCAGCTCGAGCCGTCCGGGCAGATGGTGACGAAGCCGACGCGGAAGTTGTCGTTCAGGCCGTTGAACGCGCGGCCGGCCGCGCTCTTCATCAGCAGCATCCGCGTCCGGTAGTAGGTGAACCAGTTCGCGAAGTTCTGCTCCTCCGCCGCGGGGATCTGCACCTTCTCCCAGTTGCCGGTCGTATGGGGGACGTTCCTCGAGGCGTTGGGCGCCGAGCCCTGGCACTCCGCGACGGTCGGGGCCGCAGCGCCGGTCCACTTGTAATAGAACGCCTTCTCGCTACCGTTGAGGTTGGTCCCCTTGTAGCCGTTGGTCAGGTTCGTCGTGCTCCCGGACGGGAGGTTGGACGGGTTGCCGGTGTTGCCCGAGTTGAGGAACCCGTCGTTGTCCGCCGCCGTGAAGGTCGAATTGGCGAAATCGGTGCCGTCGGCCTTCTTCGGCACGAGATACGTGACCGCCGGGTTGTAGTAGATCGTGTTGCAGAGGTGGCTGGCGTAGCTCGCCTTGCCGGCGTAGCCGCTCATCTCGTCCGGCATGAACTCGCTGTCCATACTGCCCGAAGCGTCGAGGATGAACAGCACGTTCGGCGGCACCGTCGTCGTCGCCGCGCTCGAGATCGGGGCGTTCGAGATGTCGGTGAGCGCCGCCATCGCGTATTGCGGCGTCGCGACGAAGCAGGCGAGCGTAGCGCCCGCGATGAGCCGCCTGGCGAGCCCGTGCCGCGCGGTGCGATTGATGGGAAGGTCGGTCATGGCATTCTCCTGCAAGCTGGCGGTGACTTCGTCCTTTGGGCTCAATACACCATGGTCTGCACGTAGCTGACCGTGTTCTTCGGGCCTTCGATGCGCGCCGTCACGCGGAAGTAGACCTGCGACGTTCCGGTGAGCGCGATCTGCCCTGCTTCCTTCGGTCCGCCCCTGCCCGGGTCGGAGACCGTGACGCATTCCTGGTTCGCCGGCGCACCCGTGCCGCTCGTCGCGCCGGGGACGGCGCACATGCGGTGGATGACGAAGCTCACCTTGTTGCCGGCGGCATCGACCGCGCCGTTGTTCACCTGCACCGCCCGGCCGGCGTTGTTCCAGTTGGCCGCGCCCCAGAGGAGCGGGTCGAACAACTCGCCGGCGACGACAGGTTCCTTGTCGTTCCAGGTGGCGTAGTAGCCGCGGGAGGGATTCCGCAGCTCGAGCGTGACCGGACCCTGGAGGCTGAGCCAGGTGCGGGCGGACTCGAGGCCGAGGTCGCCGGAGGCGGTCGCGTTCTGCCGGAACCCGAGGTTGCCGGCGGTCAGCATCGCGCTGCCGGACGCGCGCATCATCGCGATGCCGGCGAGCGTCATCGCGACCAGCACGATGAGCGCGATGAAGATCACCACGCCGCGCTGCGACCGTTGCGGCGCGCAACGACGCTGCTGCATGCGGGCGAGGGCGAAGGGTCGAGCCTGGTTCATGGCGCAGTCCCCCAGATCATGTTCCGGAGCGGGATCACGGTTTCGTAGACGCTGTAGCGGTAACGCCGCCAGTTGTTCGGGCTGGGCGGGGTCTCGATGCACGCGAGGTCGGCCGCGCTCGGGGCCGTGCCGTCGACGTTGGTCATCGCGAAGTCGGTGAGCGCGAGCGCGCCGCTCGCGCCGCTCGACCACTGCGGGTTCGGGGTGCAGGCGGTCTGGTCCCAGTGCGTGCTACGCGCGAGCAGCGCCACGCGGACCGCCCGCACGCAGCGCCAGCTCTTCGCCGGGTTCTCGGCGCAGGGGTTGTTGGGATCGCCGGGGAGCACGGTGTTGTCCGGCGCGGTCACCGTCCATTCGTCGGCGTCGATCAGCTGGTTGTTGTTCCGGTCGATGCCGTACTCGGCCTGCAGGTTGATCATGCCGTCCGAGATTTCAACCGGCGCGATGCCGCCGAACAGCGTCTCGGACATCATCAGCCGGTTCGGCGTCGCGTCTGTCGGCGGCGTGATTCGGTATTCCAGCCGGCGCGGCTGCTTGCCGAGGTTGAACATGAACCCGGCGGTGGGCGCGAAGACCGAGGCCGGCCATGCCACGTCCTTGTTGAACCGCGGCGTCGGTGTCGCCGCCGCATGCAGCGTCTCCCCGGCGTTGAGGGTGTAGTTGCTGTCGAAGCCGACCTCCAGCGGGAACGCCGTCGGCCGATCGGTGACCTGGATCATCGCGCATTCCGTCTCCGGTCCCACGGTCGTGACCGGATCCCCGGTCAGGAGCAGGACGTCGCCGTACTCGAGCCCGGCGCGCCCGCCGGTCATCGACTTCATCGGCACGGTGCCGGACGAGGCGCCGGTACCCGGGGTCCAGGTCCGGGTGGTGACGACCTGGGCCGAGTTCCCCCACAGCACGCGGATGGTGTCGGGCGCGCCGGCCGCGCCCTGGACGATCTCGACCGGATACAGCCGGAACGTGAAGTTGGGCCGGGCCGGGATCGGCGGCACCGGCGTCGTGTCGCCCTTGTCGGACGCCTGGACCAGGCAGCCGATCTGCTTCGAGTGGGCGCCGCCGAAGCCGTAGCCGCCGAGCTGCACTTCGCGCTGCAGCGTGTACAGCGCGATCGCCCCGGCGCTCTGGGCGTCGCCGCCCTGGACGGTCGTGCGCTTGCGGTTCTCCGCCACGCTGAGCACCTGGAAGATCACGACGATGCCGATCAGGCCGATCAGCACGCCGACCAGGATCTCGACCAGGCTCATGCCGCGCTCGCGCCGCCGCCCCGGGTGTCTCATGTTGAGCTTCGCCATCGCTCGCTCCGGCTAGTTGACGTACGCGACCATGGTGTGGCGGCGCGGCGTCGTGTCGCCTGGCGCCTGCCAGCACAAGGTGATCGTGACGCGGTTGCTGACCCCGGTGTCGATGTCGATCTGCTGCATCGCCGGCTTGGTGCCGGGGAGCAGCGGCGCGCCGCTACGGCCGGTGTTCAGGTGGTTCAACCAGGCGGTGACGGCCGCGTTGGTCCCGGGGGCGCCGCTGAAGTCGCAGCTTGCCGGCACGCCGCCCGTCTGATGCTCGAACGTCATCAGCGAGGCCTGGGTGCTCACCGCGCTGGTGCGGTCGATGTTCAACCAGATCTGGGAGAGGAGCTGGTTCGCCGCGTTCACCGCCTCGATCCGGTACTGCGCGTCGGCTACGGCGCTGACCGAGGCGGCCTGCATCGCGACCATGGCGAGGATGCCGAGCGAGAAGATGAGGATCCCGATCAGGGCCTCGAGCAGGGCCATGCCCGACTGAACCGTTTTCTTGACGACCATGGCTCGCTCCTCAGCAGGAACGCGTTTCGTTCGCCGCCGCCGGGACGCTCGGGTCGCACATGCGCACCCGCCCGCCGGGCGTGACGACCACCCGCAGGCAGCGCACGTCCCCGCCGTTCGCCCGGCACAGGTTCGGGTCGGACGGTTGCACGTCGAACGTAGCGTTCGCCGCGCCGACGTTCGTGCGCCCCAGAGAGTCGAACCGGATCGTGCCCCCCGCCGGCAGGCTGGCGGCGCTGATCCGCGCGAACAGATCGGCCGTATTGGACTTGCCGCTGCCTTCCAGGCCGGAACGGCCCTCGACGAAGGCGACGGGGAGGCTGGACGTGTCGAGGATGCGGACCGCCCAGCTCGGACCGGTCGTGTTCGCGCCGAACGACGCGAAGTCGGCGGCGTCGGGCTCGTCGGCCATCAGCAGGAACTCCGCGGTCTGATTGCGTTTCAGCGCTTCGGCGCGCGCCCCCTGCAGGCCGGCGAGGATGGAGTCGGTGACGGCCCGCAGCCGCGCGTTGTTCATCATCGTCATGAAGGTGGGGAAGGCGAGCATCATCAGGATCCCGAGCAGCGCGACGCCGATCATGAGCTCGATGACGGTGAAGCCCCGGTGGCGGGCGATCAGCATACGCCGCCCTTCTTCGTCACCCAGCACGTGGCGCTGCCGGTCCAGCCGCTCACGCCGGTGAAGGTGCTGCTGCGCACGTTGGCCTGGTTGATCGTGTACGTGAAGCCGGTCATCCCATCGGCCGACTGCCCGGTCGCGCTCAGGTCGTACGTCCCGGCGCCGAGGTTCGAGCACGCGTACGTGAAGTGCTTCTTGCCGGCGTTGAGCACGGTCGGGTTGCAGGGGAAGTTCGCCCCGTCCGCGCCGACGTACGTGCGGTTGTCGAGAAAGTACTGCTCCAGCTTCGCCCGCGCGTCGGCGAGCGTCGAGATCGCTTCGGCGATCTTGCCGCGCCGGAGGTAGTCGGTGTACGCGGGGTACCCGACGGTCGCGAGAATACCGACGATCGCGACGACGACCATCACCTCGATCAACGTGAAACCAGCGTATCTGCGCATGTCAGGCTCCCTTGCACGATGAGCGGATTCTAGGGAGCGGCGGGCACCGACCTCAAACCCCGGCCGACGGTCGGGCGGTTTGCCGCGACGAGTGGCGGCGGGGCGGCACAATTTCACGCATTCCGCTGGCATAAAGTCTCAGGGCGGGCGCCCGGCGCGAGCGGCGCCCGGCCCCCGGGCGATGGCTCGATGCCCGGGGAACAGCTCAGTGCGCGGGGAATGGCTGAGCGCGAGCGGTCAGACAACGTGCCGCCGGTGCGCGGCGCAGCCTCACGGCGGCCGCGGCCCTGCGACCGGGGGGCCGGGGGTGGGGGTGGGTCGAGCGGCGCGGCGCGGGGCAGCGCCTAGTTGCGGTCCGCGGCCGCGGCCGGCGCCTCGCTCGCCGCCACGCCCTGCGGCTTCGGCGCGAGCTGCTCGGCTTCGTTCACCCAGCCGCCGCCCACCGCCTTGTAGACGTTCACGACCTGGGTATAGGCGTCCGCCTGCGAACGCACCGCGGCGAGCTCGGCGCTGAACAGCTCGTTCTCGGCGTAGAGCACCTCGAGGTAGCCCGCGTAGCCGTTGTCGAACCGCAGCCGCGAGAGCCGCGCGTAGTCCCGGAGCGCCGCCACCCGTTTCGTCTGCGCCGCCGACTCTTCCCGCTTCTTCACCGTGCCGGTGAGCGCGTCGTTCGTTTCGCGGAACGCGTTGAGGATCACCTGCTGGTAGTTGGCAAGCGCCTCGCGCTGGAACGCTTCCGCGTTCTGCACCTGGCCTTCGATCTGGCCGAAGGTGAAGATCGGGCCGGTGAGCCCGGCGGCGACCGTCCACGCCGTCGCCGGTCCGGTCAGGAAATCGCCGAACGCGGTGCTCACCGAGCCGAGGAGGCCGGTGAGCGACAGGGTCGGGAAGTAGAGCGCCTTCGCCGCGCCGATGCTCGCGTTGGCCGCCACTAGCGTCTGCTCGGCCTGCAGGATGTCGGGCCGGCGCTCGAGCAGCGCCGACGGCAGATCGGCCGGGATGCCGGGTACGGCGAACTCGCCGATCCCCTTCCCGCGCGCGATCGGGCCGGGGTTGCGGCCGAGCAGGATCGAGATCAGGTTCTCCTGCGCGGCGACCTGCTGCTCGAGGGCGGGGATCGCGGCGAGCGCCTGCTGGTACTGCGACTCCACCTGCGCGAGCTCGACCTCGGAGACCACGCCGCCCTTGAACCGGAGGTCGAAGATGCGCGCCGTCTCGGCGTAGTTCTTGGCGGTGGCGCGCGCGACCTCGAGCTGCTTGTCGAGGCCGCGCAACGCGATGTAGCTCGCCGCGACGCTCGTCACGAGCGTCAGGATCACGCCGCGGCGCCCCTGCTCGCTCGCGTACACCTGCGCCTGCGCGGACTCGCTCTGGCGGCGCACGCGCCCGAAGAGATCGATCTGCCACTGCGCGCTGAGCGCGCCCTGGTAGAGCGTGTAGTACGGGTCGGCGCCGGGCGCGAGCGGCGGCTGGCCCACGCGGCTCGCGCGGTTGCGGCTCGCATCGGCGCTATAGCCGATCTGGGGATAGAACTGCGAACGCACGACGGCGAGTTGTCCGACGAACTGGTCGACGCGCGCGGCCGCGATCAGCAGGTCGCGGTTCTGGCGCAGCGCCTCGTCGATGAGCTGGTCGAGCGCCGGGTCGTTGAACTGCTCCCACCATCTCGTGTTGGCGACGTCGGCGGCCTGCGGGTAGTCGATGCGCCACTTGTCCGGGCTCGTGACGTCCGGGCGCGAGTAGTCGGGTCCCACGGTGCAGCCGGCGGCGAGCGCGAGCGTGGCGGCCGCCAGGACAAGCCGGCGCATGTCAGTCCCCCTCCCGCCGCGCGTGCGGCGCGGCGGCGGGCGCCGCGCCGCCGCCGTGCGCACCGCCCGCCGGGGCCGCCTTCTTCCCGCCGAAGCGTGCGCTCACACTCTCCAGCATCCAGAAGAACAGCGGGGCGAAGAACACCGCGACCGCCGTCGAGGCGAGGATCCCGCCGATCACGCCGGTGCCGATGGCGCGCAGGCTGTTCGCCCCGGGACCGCTCGCGATCGCGAGCGGCACGCAGCCGAGGCCGAACGCGAGCGAGGTCATCACGATCGCGCGCAGGCGCAGGCCGGCCGCCTCGATTGCCGCGTCCTTGACTGCCATGCCGTGCCGCACCCGCTCGATCGCGAACTCGCAGATCAGGATCGCGTTCTTCGCCGAGAGGCCGACGAGGGTCACCAGCCCGACCTGGAAGTACACGTCGTTCTCGAGGCCGCGCACCCAGGTGAGGAGCAGCGCGCCGAGGATCGCGATCGGCACCGTCAGCACCACCGCGATCGGCAGCGTCCACTTCTCGAACTGCGCGGCGAGCAGCAGAAACACGACGATCAGGCCGGCGACGAAGGCGATCGCCGAGGTGCCGCCGGCCTGCTTCTCCTGCAGCGCCTGGCCCGCCCACGCGTACGAGAAGTCGCCGGGGAGCGTCTCGCGCGCCACCGCTTCCATCGCCGCGAGCGCCTGGCCCGAGCTGAAGCCGGGGGCCGGGCCGCCGGTGATCTTCACCGCCGGGAAACCGTTGAACCGCTCGACCAGCTTGGGCGCGGCCACGTACCTCACCGTGATCAGCGCCGACAGCGGCACCATCTTGCCGCTCTTCGAACGGACGTACACCTTGCTGAAGTCGTCGGGATTGACCCGGTAGCTCGCGTCGGCCTGCAGCACCACCCACCACACGCGGCTGAACTGGCTGAACTGCCCGGCGATCGACGAGCCGAAGAAGCTCTGCATCGTCTGGAATGCGTCCTGCACCGGCACGCCGAGGACTTCGGCCCGGTTCCGGTCGAGGTCGACGAAGAGCTGCTGGGTCGCCCCGCGGAAGGTCGTGCCGACGCCGGCGAGCTCGGGCCGCTGCCGCAGGGCCGCGAGGTAAGCCTGCACCGCCTGGCTCGTCGCCCGCGTGTCGCCCGCGCCGCGGTTCTGGATGTAGAACTCGAAGCCGCCGGTCGTGCCGAGGCCCGGGATCGACGGCGGGTTGATGGCGAAGACGAACCCCTCCTTGAGCTGCGCGAACTGCGCGTTGAGGCGCGGCAGCACGCTGAAGGTGAGCTGCGACGGGTCGGTGCGCTCCTCGAACGGCTTCATGGACGGGAAGAAGATGGCGGCGTTGTTGCGGTACGTCCCGTCGATCAGGCTGTAGCCGTTCACCATCGCCACGTCCGCGACCGCCGGCTCGGTGGCGAGGATCTTCTCGACCTTCTCGGTCAGCGCGGCGACGTAGCCCTGGCTCGCCGTGTCCGGCGCCTCGACGACGATGAAGAAGTAGCCCTGGTCCTCGTTCGGAACGAAGCTGCCCGGCAGGATGCGGAACATCATCACGATGCCGGCGAGCATCGCCGCGAAGACGAGCAGCGCGACCGGCCAGCGCAGGATCAGGCGCGCGACGCCGCCGACGTAGCCGTCGGTGAGCTTCTGGAACCCGTTCTCGAACCAGCGGAAGAAACCCTTCTTCTCGCCGTGGTGCGCCTTGATGATGATCGCGGCGAGCGCCGGCGACAGCGTCAGCGCCATGACGCCGGAGATGATCACCGAGATGGCGATGGTGATCGCGAACTGCTGGTAGAGCGTGCCGGTGACGCCGCCGAGGAACGCGACCGGCAGGAACACCGCGACCAGCACCAGCACGATCGAGATCAGCGCGCCGGCGATCTCGCTCATCGCGCGCTTCGCGGCCTCGAGCGCGCCGAGGCCGTGCTTGGTCATGTTGGTCTCGACGTTCTCGACCACCACGATCGCGTCGTCGACGACCAGGCCGATCGCGAGGATCAGGCCGAACATCGTCAGCATGTTGATCGAGAAGCCGAGCAGGTGCATGCCGATGAACGTGCCGACGATCGACACCGGCACCGCGAGGATCGGGATGATGGTCGCGCGCAGGGACTGCAGGAAGAGATACACCACCAGGATCACCAGCACCACCGCCTCGAAGAAGGTGTGCACCACCTTGTCGATCGAGTTCAGCGTGAAGAGACTGGTGTCGAGCGTGATCTGGTAGTCGAGCCCGGTCGGGAACTGCTTCTTCAGCTCCTCCATGCGCGCGCGCACCCCGCGCGCGGTCTCGACCGCGTTCGCGCCCGGCTGCTGGTAGATGCCGATGGTGGTCGCGGTCTTGCCGTTCATGCGGCTCGCGATCGAGTAGTCGCGCTTGGCGAGCTCGACCCGGCCGATGTCGCGCACGCGCACGATCGCCGTGCCCTCCTTCGCCGTGCGGACGATGATGTTCTCGAACTCGTCCGCATTGGTCAGCAGTCCCTGGGCGGTGACCACGAACGTCTGCTGCACGCCCGGCGGGCTCGGCTCCGCGCCGATCTGCCCGATGCCGAAGGTCTGGTTCTGGCTCTGGATCGCGTTCGAGACCTCCTCCACCGAGATCCCGAGCTGCGCCATGCGGTCGGGCCGCAGCCATACCCGCATCGCGATGTCGGGCAGACCGAACACCTGTGCGCGGTTCGCGCCCGGCACGCGCTTCAGCTCCTCGAGCACGTACAGGTTGGTGTAGTTGTCGATGTACGTGGAGCTGTACCGCTCGTCGGGCGAGAAGACCGACAGCACCATCATGATGCTGGAGGACTTCTTGTCCACGGTGACGCCCTGCTGCGAGACCACCTGCGGGATGAGCGGCAGCGCCTGGCTCACCCGGTTCTGGACGTTGACCTGGTTGATGTCCGGGTTGCTCCCGGGCTTGAACACCACGGTGATCGAGATGTTGCCGCTCGAGGAGCTGACCGAGTTGAAGTAGAGCAGGTTGTCGATGCCGTTGATCTGCGTCTCGATCGGCGCGGCGACGGTGTTGGCGATCACCTCGGCGGTCGCGCCCGGGTAGCGCGCCTCGACCAGCACCTGCGGCGGCGCGAGCTCCGGATACTGCGAGATCGGCGACGCGAGCATCGCGACCGCGCCGCCGAGGAAGATCAGGATCGAGATGACCGCGGAGAGGACCGGCCGGTCGATGAAGAAGTGGGTGAACACGCGTGCCTACTTCTTGGCGGCGCCGGCCTTGGGCGCGGGTGCGCCTGCCTTCGCCCCGGCCGCCTCGCCCGGCTCGACGATCTTCACCGGCTGTCCCGCGGTGACCTTCAGGACGCCGTCCACCACCACCCGGTCGCCGCCGTGCAGGCCGGCCAGGATGACGATCTCCTTCTCGCCGTAGTAGTCGCCGACCATGACCGGCCGCACCTCGGCGGTCCCGTCCGGCTTGACGACGTAGACGAGGTGCCCGTTCGAGCCCTGCTGCACGGCGAGCTGCGGCACGACGATCGCGTCCGGCCGCAGGGCGCCCTTCATGTACGCGGTCACGAACATCCCCGGCCGCAGTTCCCGCTTCGGGTTCGGCAGCACCGCGCGCACGAGGAACGAGCCGGTGTCCTGGCTGAACGACGGGTCGGAGAAGTTGATCTTGCCCCGCTGGGGAAGGATGGCGCCGTCGGGCATCACGATCTCGATGTCGTAGTCGCGGTTCTTCGGCTCGAGCAGCAGCTTCTTGCCGATCTCGTCGCGCCACTTCGCCAGCTGGTTCTGCGAGACGCTGAAGTTCACCCAGATCGGGTCGATCGCGGCAACGTAGGTCAGGTTGGCGCTTTCGGCCTGGGCGTTGACGTACGCGCCCTGGCGCTGCGCCGCGCGGCTCGCGAGCCCGGTCACCGGCGAGCGGATCGTGGTGTAGCCGAGGTTGAGCTCGGCCTCGGTGACCTTCGCCTGGGCGGAGTAGACGGCGGCCTTCGCCGAATCGAATTCCCCTTGCGCCTTGTCGAGGTCCGACTGCGACAGCGCGTTCTGCTGCGTCAGCGGCTTCACCCGGCCCAGGTTCGCCTGCGCGGTGGAGAAGCGCGCCTGCTGCGCCTGCAGCTCACCGCGGGCGGATTCGAGCTGGGCCTGGAACGGCTTCGGGTCGAGCTGGAAGAGGAGCTGGCCTTCCTTCACCACCTCGCCTTCCTGGTAGGCGATCTTGTCGAGGTAGCCGGACACCCTCGCGACGATGTTGACCTGGCGCGAGCTCTCGGTCTGCGCGACGAAGTTCGGCGTGAGCGGGATGTTCTGCGGCTGCACCGTGACGACGGTCACCTGCGGCGCCGGCCGCTGGGCCTTCGGTGCCTCCTCCGAGCAGCCGGCGACAAGCGCCGCGGCGGCGGCGAGCCAGGCGAAGGATCGTGCGGAAGCGAATGCTCGACGGAACATCGGAAGTCCCTCGTCTCGTGGTCGGTCCCGCCGCGGGCGCGGCGACGCGTCGTTCCGGTGATGCAGCGGTGCGGGAGGGGGCAAAGTATGCCCCAAGGCGGGCGCCGGCGCGCTTCGCTCGTTGACGGAACCGGCCGGGCACCGTACGGTCACCCGCGACCCGCGTGAACCAGACCATCTTCCTCCTCGCCGTCGCCGCGGCGAACAGCGGCCTCGCGATGCGCATCGTCGAGCCGATGCTGCCGCGGCTCGCCGGCGACTTCGGCACGAGCGTGCCGGCCACCGCGGCGGTGATCGCGGCGTTCGCATTCGCGCACGCCGGCGCGCAGTACTTCCACGGCCCGCTCGGCGACCGCTTCGGCAAGCTGCGCGTCGTCACGGTGCTGATGGCGCTGTCGGCCGTCGCGGCGTTCGGCTGCGCGGCGGCGACGGATCTCGACTCGCTCATCGCGTGGCGGTTCGCGACCGGGGCCTTCTCGTCGGCGTCGATGACGCTCGGCATGGCCTACGTCGCCGACGTCGTGCCGTCGGCGACGCGGCAGCCGGTGCTCGCCCGGTTCGTCTCCGGGACGATCATCGGCCAGGCGCTCGGGCCGTTCGTCGGCGGCGCGCTCACCGATCTCTTCGGCTGGCGCGCCGCGTTCATCGCTCTCGGCGCGGTGTTCGCGACTCGTCGCGCTGGTGCTCGGCGCGGGGACGCGCGCGGAGTGGAAGGCGGAGCCGCGGACGCCGGGCCCGCTCTTCTCGCCGGTGCGCCATCTCGCGATCCTGCAGGCTGCCGCGCGCGCGCGCGGTGCTCCTCAGCGTGTTCCTCGAGATGACGCTGTTCTACGGCGCGTTCTCGCTGCTCGGCGCGATGCTGAAGGACCGCTTCGATCTGCCCTTCACGATCATCGGCGCGCTCCTCGCCGGCTTCGGTCTCGGCGGCCTGGTCTACACGACCGCGGTGCGCTGGATGCTCGCGCGGCTCGGCCAGCGCGGCTGCGTGCTCGCCGGCGGGCTGATCGGCGCGGCGTGCTATCTCGTCATCCTCGCCACGCCGGTGTGGCCGGTCGTCGCGCTCTGCACGATCGGGCTCGGCTTCGGCTTCTACACGATGCACAACACGCTGCAGACGAAAGCGACGGAGATGGCGCCGCAGTCGCGCGCCACCGGGATGTCGCTGTTCTCGATGGCCTGGGCGGCCGGCCAGGCCGTCGGCGCGGGGTTGATGGGCGCGGGCGCGAGCGCGTTCGGCTACGCGCCGATGATCGCGGGTTTCGCGATCGCGTACGCCGCGTTCGGGTTCGGCCTGCGGGCGCGGCTGGACAGGCTCTAGAAGTAGAACGTCAGCCGGCCGTTGATGATGTACTGGTACTGCGGATCGTCCTTGACGAGGCCGTAGGCGCCGCCGAAGCCGAGCTCGACGCGTCTTCGACAGCCGCTTGATCAGCATCGCGTCGATCGGCACGAACCACTTGTTGGTGACGTCGTTGTAGACGATCGGGTTCTCGGGATAGAAGGCGAGCGACCAGTTGTCCGGCAAGCCGAACGTCACCGTGGGGAAGAGGTTGAGGCTGCGCACCTGGCTCCCGCCGCTCCGGACGGCGTGATAGCTCATGAAGTAGCGCGCGATCGGGTTGAGCGTGATCTTGCTGCTCCGGGATCGCGTAGATCGCACCGATCGCGGGCGCCCACTGGTACTGGTTGCGCGCCGAACGGCGCCGCGCCGCCGGTCGGAAACACGAAGCGCACGCTGGTCGACCACTTCAGGTTCTTCGCCACCTCGGGCGAGGTGAACGTCTCCTCGACGAACCAGTCGGCGATGCCGGACTTCCACTCGCCGTCGGGGTTCTCCGGGCCCGGCTTGTCGGTGTAGTAGATCGGCAGGTCGATGCGCTGCGTGAAGGTCCAGCCGTTGCGACAGGTTGAACGGGATGAAGAAGCGCGGCCGGTACTGCCAGCGGTCGCTGTCGTCGAAGTTCTCCTGGTAGTAGAGCCAGTTGTCGAACCGGATCGTGCCGAGCTGCTGCGCCGACGCGGGCGCGCCGAGCCGCGAACGCCGTGAGCGGCGAGCGCGGAGAGCAACGTGGCGATCGACCGGCGGGCCGACGAGGCACTGCGTTGCGAGGCGATCTGCATCATCGAGCTCCTTCGAGGGTCGGCGGCCCCGCCCGGCCGGCGCGCGCCGCCGGGACGCCGAGCTGGCGAAGATCAAGCAACGGGCCGCGGCGCAGACCTGACAATACAATAGCGCCCGCGCGCAGGGTTCGGAGGTACGCTAGCGTGCGGGAGGCGGCCCGAAAATCCTACTTTGGTCGGATTCCGGCCGGCCTTGAGGAGGACGCAGGATGCACGCTCCCGGAGTACGCGAGTCCCCGGCTGATGGGAGGGAATCGTTGAGACAGCGGCTCTCGAAGCTCCGGGCGCGCCGCGCCCTGCGGTCGCTGGCCGGCTGGCTCGTCCTGCTCGCCGCCCCCGGCCCGGGCGCCTTCCTGTCCGGTGACCTGCTCGACACCGCGGCCGACTGGCTCGCCCTGTTCGTGATCTTCGTGGTGCCGTGCGTCGTCATCGTCCTCTTCTGGATCGTCCACGTCCTCCCCGAGAAGATCGCGCACAAGCGCCACCATCCGCAGCGCGACGCGATCCAGACGCTCTGCCTGCTCTCGCTCGTGTTCGGCGGCCTGCTCTGGCCGATCGCCTGGCTGTGGGCCTTCACCAAGCCGGTGGGATACCGGGCCGCGTACGGCACGGACAAGCACGAGGACTACTACCACGAGATGGCGGAGAAGCACCGCGCAGGCGGGCTCGTGCGCGAAGAGGTCTTCCACCTGCGCGAGGACCTGGAGGCGATGGAGGCGAAGGGCGCCCTGCCCCCGAAGCTCAGGGCGCTCAAGGAGGAGCTCGAGCGGGTCACCCGCGCCGACGCCGAGCGGGCGCCGACGGCCGCGTCCGGGCAAGGCAAGGCGTAATGGAACTCAT
>CAVXND010000080.1:0-161036 GCA_963762785.1 uncultured beta proteobacterium | reverse complement strand
TCAACCTTGGACTTTCCGAACTTGACCTTGGCACCTACGAAGGGGGCAGGTCACTCGGGACAACGCCGATGTCTGTCCAGGTCTGCTTTGGGTAGATTCCGTTGAAAGAGGCTTCGGGTACGCGAGGTATTCGCAGTGCAACAGCAGGTGATGTTGCACGGATCGGCGCAATTGCGCGTGCCGCTTACACCAAATATGTGCCGCGTATAGGACGCGAGCCAGCGCCCATGGCCGCCGACTATGCGGCCGAAATTTCTGCGCACCGTGTCGTGGTGATAGAGGCGGCTGGAAAGGTGCGCGGCTTTATGGTTGCGTGGCCGGAAGCCGACGCATACTTCATCGATAACATTGCCGTCGATCCGGAATGTCAGGGTGACGGTCTAGGCCGCTGCCTGATCGAACATGCCGCAGCCGAGGCCAATCGGCTTCGGTTGCCGGCGCTGCGACTCTACACAAACGCGATGATGATCGAAAACCTGTCGATGTACGCACACCTCGGGTTTGTCGAAACGCATCGTGCGTTTGAGAAGGGTTTTCACCGAGTCTATATGCGTCGGAGTCTTCCCTAGACGCGTCGCCATCGCGCGCAGCGGTGTCCAGGCCCCAACTTCGAAGGCAGCCTTTAGGCCCGCACCGGTAGTCTATTGTCGTAGCGCTGAAACACCTGCGCCAGATGTCCCACAAACGCGCTGACTGGGGACAGTGTCGATCTCGTCTTTCGGTAGATCGCAACGATCGGCAGTCCGCCGAGGCATTCCCAATCGGGCAGGACTTGCACCAACGCGCCCGATCGCATCTCGTCTTCGACATGGCAGGCAAGTAGCCTGACAATCCCGCAGCCGGCGAGCCCGGCTTCGCGAAGTTCCTCGCCGTGCGCAATCAGGGTTGGAGAAAACTTGATCTTCTCGCGCGCGTCCGATTTGGCAAACTGCCATTCGTCCTGGACGTCCCGCTCCAATGTCAATAACGCTAGGCATGAATGCCGGGCGAGGTCCGCGGGGGTGCGCGGGACACCCTCGCGCCTGAGGTATGCAGGGGATGCGCAAACTACGACGGGCGATTGCATGAGCTTTCGTACAACGAGGCCTTGCGGCTGCTTATGCTCTCCACCCCGCTGGCGTGTGCTTCGGGGGCGGACCAGGACATCGATGCCCTCGTTTCCTATTTCGGCAGGGTCATTGATGCTGAGCAAGATGAGCCGAATCTCGGGATGCCGATTTTGGAAAGGCGGGATGGCGCGCAACAGCATCCGCCGGCTCAGGGCTGGCCCCAAACCGACCCTGAGCTGCTGGTGCTGTGCGGTTTCGGCCTGAAATCTGGAAACCGTTTCCTCGAACATCCTCAGCATCTGGGCGGCGTCCCGATAGAAACGCGCGCCTTCGGTCGTTAGCTTCAGCACGCGCGTGGATCGGGTGAAAAGCGGGATGCCCAGGTTTTCTTCGAGGCTCTTGATTGCCCGGCTGACCGCCGCAGGATCAATCAGCAAACTGCGCGCCCCGGCAACAAAGCTGCCGCTCTCGACAACCCGGACGAAGATCTCGATCACGCGGATATTTGGACGCATACGAACTCGCATCGGAGATTATTGATATTTTCGCATTACTGGCGTGCGTATATGTAGCTACTATTGATTCCTGAGGCGGTTGATAATTGGCGCGTCTCGCAGGCATCTAGGGAGAGCGTCATGAAAGTTCCGCGTAGACAATTTCTCCGTCTGGCTGCTGCCGCTGCGGCGCTGCCCGCGGTATCCCGGATCGCCTGGTCGCAAGCCTATCCGTCACGGCCGCTGCGTCTCATCGTTGGCTTTGCGGCGGGAGGTAACTTCGACATCATTGCGCGCCTGATCGGCCAATGGCTGTCGGAGCAGTTCAACCAGTCAGTCATTGTCGAGAACCGGCCTGGCGCGAGCAGCAATCTCGCCACCGAGGCGGTCATTCGTGCACCCGCCGACGGCTACACTCTCCTGCTGAGTGGTGCAGTGAACGCGGTCAACGCGACGCTCTACGAAAACCTCAGTTTCAATTTCATCGGCGACGTCGCCCCGGTTGCCGGCGTCGTTCGATTTCCCAACGTTATGACAGTCGGAGCATCCTTTCCGGCGAAGACGGTTCCCGAATTCATTGCCTACGCGAAAGCGAATCCGGGCAAGATCAACCAGGGCTCGTCCGGTAACGGGACCACGCAGCATCTCGCGGGGGAACTGTTCAGGATGATGACCGGTGTTGACTTCGTCCATGTCCCGTACAAAGGCGCGTCGCAGGCGATTACGGCTCTGCTCAGCGGGCAAGTGCAGGTCTTATTCGAACCCTTGCCAGCGTCGATCCCATACATTAAGTCGGGCCAGCTTCGCGGCCTGGCGGTAACAGCGACTACGCGCTCGGAGGTGCTGCCGGACATGCCGACCGTGGGCGAATTCGTACCTGGCTACGAGGCGAGTGGATGGGCCGGCGTAGTCGCGCCTAGGAACACATCCTCCGAAATCGTCGAGAAGCTCAATAGAACGATCAATGCGGGCCTCGCCGATCCGCGGATGAAGGCGCGCTTCGCTGACTTGGGCGCCACAACTCTTGTCGGTTCGTCCGTCGACTTCGGAAAGCTCATCGCCGAAGAGACCGGGAAGTGGGGCAAGGTAATCCGGGAGGGCAGGATCAAAATCGACTGAAAATTGGCACTGCGGATCCAACCGCTGAGCGAGCTAGCGCCCACGAACCAGGGGGGTCGTGGGTTCAAATCCTGCCGGGGCGCGCCACAGCTTCCGTCGCTCACCAAGCCGGCGTCATTTCCCGCGAAGCACGGTCATCCGACTCTGCAACGCATGTCTTCGTCACTAAGCTGCACTGACGTTCACCAACTATACTGACCATCGAGAACACGTCCTCGGTGTCCCCCATGCACAAGCTCCACGGCAAGCGCGCCCTTGTCACCGCCGGCGCACAAGGTATCGGTCTCGCTATCAGCCGCCAGCTGCTCGCAGCTCGGGCTGTGACCTATTTGTTCACTATCACCGCAGCGCCGACGCCGCCCGCGGATTGGAGGTTGAGGCGAGAGGGCTCGGCCGACGGTACGCTCATGCAGCAGCCGATCTCACGCAATCGCGCGAATGCCAACGGCTCATCGACGACGCGGTGAAATTTCTCGGCGGTCTGGATGTGCTGGTGAACAACGCCGGTTCGCTGATAGCGCGCAGGACCCTGGGCGAGGCCGACGACGCGTTCTGGGCGGAAGTCATGTCGCTCAATGTGGACAGCGCTCGCCGGGTCACGCGTGCCGCCGCGCCCCATCTCATTGCTGCTGCGAACGGCGGCGGCGCCAGCATTGTCAACCTGTCCTCGCTCGCCGGCCGCAAAGGCGGCCATCCGGGCTCGCTCGCTTACTCGACCGCCAAAGGCGCCATTCTCACCTTCACGCGCGCCCTTGCTAACGAACTCGGTCCGCGAGGCGTGCGCGTCAACGCCCTCGCACCCGGCTTGATTCTCGGCACCAGTTTTCACAACACGCACACGACTCCCGAGTCGGCCAAGGCGACGGTGGCCGGTATACCGCTCGGTCGCGGCGGCAACGCCGATGACGTTGCGCGCGCCGCTCTGTTTCTCGCCAGCGAGTACGACGGTTTCATTACCGGTGCCACGCTGGATATCAACGGCGGCGTCTACGGCTGAGCGGCCGCGCCTTGTATTTCTTTGTGACTAGCTCAGCTTGGATCGCGCCAGGCCGACTGGGCTAGATCGGTCGGTAGATCGGCTGCCGGAGCGCGGCAGCGAGCTCAACAGGCAGGAGACCGGGCGAAAGTCTTAGGCAGAGAGCCTAGTGTCCGAATCTGCATTCCTTGCCTAACATCAATTCGCGGGTTCATTCGGCTCGCTCCATCCTCAACTTGAATCAAGGAGATCTCTGAAATGCCCTCCATCAATAGTGCCAACCTGACTCTCACCACAGTGAACCAGAATGTGATAATCAACGCCACGTTCAATGCCGTTTTCAGCGCCTTTGAAAGGCAATTGGCTGGACTCGGAATGAGTTACCACGAGCATGTCGAGGTAATCGGAGTAGATCCCGCGGGCAGCACCACTGGGGCGGTTCTGACAAGCTTCCCATTGACCACCTTCGCGGTTACCGCGGGGGCCGGCTCACAGACCATCGCACGCAACCTGTCGAAGACGGTGACCAGGGCTTCGCTTCAGGAGGATCCCGCGCTAGGCGATGCGGATGAGATTCGTTGCAAGATTCGAATCCACGCCGTCGGCCTCCCGCAGGAATTCACTCCGGATGCGTTTACTCCGCAGCAGGTACTGTTGGGTTAATCGCAAGGACCGGCGCGCTGCGTTCGCAGCGCGTCGGTTGGCGCACCTTCGGCGGAACAGGGAAATCTGCGGTGTCAGTACCGCCGCGCGAGCCGACGATGGCGCATCGTCAACCCGGCCAACGCAAGAACGACCAGGGCCAAGGTGGATGGTTCGGGGACGCCACTAGGGCCACCGTTGTCTCCCGCAACGTTCCAGCCGATCACGTCAAAGGCTTTGAGGTCATTTCCGCTGATCGCCAATAGCTCGCCTGTGGTGGTGGTTGGATCCATGATCCCGATACCAAGGTTGTTCTTCCAGGAAGGACCCATCCCGTCGTGGGAAGTGGGTTGGTAGCGAGGCGTCGCGGCGGCCGTCAGTCACTCCAGCGTGAAGCCGGACGCCTTGACGATCGGCCGCCAGCGCGCGGTGTCGGCGGCCATGATCGCCGCGAGTGTCTGCGGCGTCGTGCCGGTCGGCTCGAGGCCGAGCGCGACGAACTTCTGCTGGAGCGCCGGCGTCTGCAGCGCCGCGACGATCGTGCGCGACAGCTGGTCGATCACCGGCGGCGGCGTTCCCGCGGGCGCGTACACGCCGTGCCAGCCGACCGCTTCGATCCCGGGAAAGCCCTGCTCCGTGAACGTCGGCACCTCCGGCACGAGCGGCGCGCGGGCGGCGCCCGAGGTCGCGAGGATGCGGAGCTTGCCGGCGCGATGCAGCGGCGCCAGGTCCGAGAGTGTGCTGATGCCCGCGGCGATCTGCCTGCTCATCAGCTCGGCTTCGAGCGGCGCGACGCCCTTGTATGCGACGTGAACCAGCTCGATGTCCGTCGCTCGACCGAGCATGACGCCCAGGAAGTGCGGCAGGCTGCCGGCGCCGGGGTTGCCGACGGTCGCCCGCGCGGGGTTCGCCCTCGCCCAGGCGACGAACTCGGACACGGTCCGGGCGGGATGATCCGCCGCAACCGCGAGCGCGAACTCGTACCTCGTGACCTGCGCCACCGGGGCGAGATCCCGGACCGGGTCGTAGCGCGGCGCCTTGAAGAGGAGCGGGCCGATCACCGGCACCGCGATCGGCGCGAGCAGGAGCGTCCTGCCGTCCGGTGCGGCGCGCAGCAGCGCGTCGACGGCGATGCGCCCGGTCGCGCCGGACCTGTCCTCGACGACGACCGTCTGCCCGAGGCCGTTCCGGAGCGAGTCGGCGATCAGGCGCGCGACGAGGTCGGAGGTGCCGCCGGTGGGAACGGGGACGAGAATCCGGAGCGGCTGGACGCCGCGCTCCTGCGCGTGAGCGCCCCAAGGCGCAGCCGCGGCGATTGCGCCCGAGAGCAGCAGGCATAATAGCGGTGCAAGCCGCACCCCAAAACGGTCCGTCGCTGTCACGACGCGAAGAATATCGGTTCTGCCCGCCTTAAAGAACAAGAGGGTTGCTGTGACGACCTGGCAGGTCCCAACTGACGGCCGCCGGCCGACGCGCGCGTCCGGATTCGCGGTCGTGTCCCGTCTCGGTGCGATCGCCGCGGCGGCGGTGCTGTCGGGAGCGAGCTTCGCCCAGCAGCACGATCCGATCGGCCACATCGCCGCGGAGAACGCCGAGCTGTCGACCCAGGCCGCGGCCGCCACGACGGCGCTCGACCGCGCGCACGCCGAGCTTGCGCAGCTGCGGAAGAGCAAGGACGCGCTCGAAGAGAGCCTGCGCCGGATCGAACGCCGCGCCGAGGTGCACGCGCTCGGCCGCGAGTTCGCCGAGACCGTGATCGACCGGCTGCGCCTCCTGCCGCGGCCCGAGCGGTTCGCGGCCGCGCGCGCGGCGCGGGCGAGGCTGCTGGCGGCGACGAGCGACGCGGCGCTGCGGGTCGAGCGCGATGCGCGACGAGCTCGGCGATCTCGATGGCGCCGTCGCGGCGCGGCTGGCGGCGGCCCGCCGCCCGTCCCGCAGGCCGAGCGGCCGCAGGTCGAGGCGGCGCTGCGCGTCGCGCTCGCCGCCCGGCGCGATCTCGCCGCCCGGCTCGCCGGGCTGGAGGAGCAGCTCCTCCAGGCGCTGCGCGACGTCGACGAGGCCGAGCGCGTCCTCGAGCAGCGGGGCCTGGCGGCGCACGCCGAGCTGACGCGGCTCCTGTTCTGGATCCCCGCTCCGCCGGCCACGCAGACGATCGGCCGGCTCCCGCCCGCCGTCGCGTGGACGGTCTCGCCCGCGAACTGGCGCGCGGCCGCGGCGGTCCTGCAGCGGGAGTTCGCGCGCAGTCCGTTCTGGCCCGGGCTCGCCCTGATCGTCGCGGTCCTCCTCTACGCCGTGCGCAGCCGTTTGCAGCGCGCCCTCGTGTCGCTCGCGCCCGCCACCGTCACCTACGAGCGCTATCGCGTCGGCCACGCGCTCGGGGCACTCGCGATCACCGTCGCCCTCGCGGTGCCCGGCGCGATCGTGCTGTGGACCGCGGCGGCCCTGCTCGGTGGTGCGCCCGACGCCCCGGCGTTCGCGGCAGCGCTCGGCGACGCCTGCGCGGCGATCGCCCGGCTCGTCCTCGCCCTGGCCGCCTTCACCTGGCTGCTCGACCGCCGCGGCATGGCGGTCGGCCACTTCGGCTGGGACGAGGCGGCGGCGGCCTTCGCGGTGCGGGTGCTCCGCCGGTTCGCGGTGCCCTTCGTGCTGCTGATGTTCGTCGCCGCGCTGAACAGCGGGGATCACGCGCCGTACGCCAACCGCGAGAGCCTCGGCCGGCTCGCGTTCAACCTGGCGATGATCGGCGTCGCGGCAGCTCCTCGTGATCCTCCTGCGGCGCGGGAGCCCGCTGATGCAGCTCGTGCAGCTGCGCGCGCCGCGCGCCTGGGTGGTCCGGCTCCACGGCCTCTGGTTCACGGCGCTCGTGGCGCTGCCGCTGGCGATGGCGGCGCTCGCGGCCATGGGCTACTTCGTGGCCGCCGGCTACTTCTACCGACTGGCCGTGCAGTCGCTGTTCCTCGTCCTCGGTGCGCTGATGCTCTCCGGCCTGATCGCGCTGTGGGTGCAGGTGCAGCGTTCGCACCTCGCCCGGCGCCGCGATGCGGAGCGCGCGCAGTCGACGCCGCCCGGCGCCGCTGCGGGCGAGGCGCCGCCGCAGCGGCTCGACGTCGCCGCGCTCGGCGAGCAGACGCGGTCGCTCCTGCAGCTCCTGATCACGCTGCTGCTGCTTGCCGGCATGTGGTGGCTGTGGCGGGACTCGGTGCCGGCGCTGTCGGTGATCGGCGACTACACGCTGTGGACCTACCACGACACCGTCGACGGGAAGACGGTTGCCCATCCGCTGACCGTGGGCGGTCTCTTCCTCGCGCTCGTCGTCGTGGCGGTCACCGCCGTCGTGGTCCGAAACGTGGGCGCGCTCCTCGACATCGTGCTGCTGCAGCGGTTCGACGTGCAGCCCGACGCGACCTACGCGGTCAAGGTCATGGCGCAGTACGCGCTCACCGCCGCCGGCATCCTGATCGCGGCCGACATCCTCGGCATCGGCTGGAGCGACGTGCAGTGGCTGATCGCGGCGCTCGGCGTCGGCCTCGGGTTCGGGCTGCAGGAGATCTTCGCCAACTTCATCTCGGGCCTGATCGTGCTCGCCGAGCGGCCGATCCGCATCGGCGACGTCGTGACGGTCGGCGACGTCTCGGGCACGGTCGCGCGCATCCGCGCCCGCGCGACCGCGGTGGTCGACTTCGACAACAAGGAAGTCATCATCCCGAACAAGGCCTTCATCACCGAGCGCGTGACGAACTGGACGCTCTCGAACCAGACCACCCGGCTGCTGATAAAGGTGGGCGTGGCCTATGGCAGCGACATCGCGCTGGTGCAGCGGGCCCTGCTCGAAGCGGTGCGGCGCAACCCCGACGTGCTGCGGAAGCCGCCGCCGTCGGTGTTCTTCGTCGACTTCGGCGACAGCTCGCTCGACTTCGAGATCCGCGCCTTCGTGGGGTCGTTCGACCAGCGGCTCCGGGTGCGGCACGAGCTCAACCTGGCGGTGGCGGGCGTGCTCGCCGAGCACGGCATCGAGATCCCGTTCCCGCAGCGGGCGCTCCACATCCGCTCGGCCCCACCTGAGCCTGCCGGCGCTCTGCCGCGGCCGTAGGGACGCTCCCCGCTCGCCTGCGTTATCGTTCGGCAATGCCCGCGCGCCGAGCCAGCTGGCTCCGTCGACTCGCCATCGCCGCCGTCGTCGCCATCGCGCTCCTCGCTGGCGTCGTCGCGCTGTTCCCGCTCCTCGTCGACGGCGACCGCGTGCGGCACGCGATCGAGCGGCGGATCTCGGCGCTCGCAGGGCGGCGAGGTCCGCTACGACTCGCTGAAACTGCGCTTCTTCCCTCGGCCCTCCGTCGAGGCCCGCAACGCCACCATCCGCATCCCGGGCTCGGTCGAGGGCCGGATCGGCACGCTGGCGATCCGCGTCGCCGCGCTCCCGCTCCTTGCCGGCGACGTACGCCCGGTCGCGGTCGAGATCGCGCAGCCGGTGCTCGAGGTCACGATCGAACCGGGCGGCCCCGGTGGCGATCCGCTCGCCGCGTATCGCGCGGCGCTCGGCCCGGTCGTGGACGCCCTGGTGCAGAACGCGGGCGGGATGTCGCTCGAAATCACGGACGGCAAGCTCGACGTCCGCTACGCCGGGCAGCGCGTCCTCTCGCTCTCCGGCCTGGCCGCCGACGCGCAGGTCGCGACGGACGCGATCACTGCCAAGGCGAGCGGCAACGCGGACCCGTTCGGCGCCGCCCGGGCGAGCGTCAGGATCGTGCCGGGATCGCTCGCGGCGACCGGGACGCTGCAGACGTCCAGCCTGCGTCTGCCGGCAGTGCTGCAGATGGCGGGCGCGCAGGGCGAGGTCAACGTTGCCGACGGCGCGATCGATGCCACCCTGAGCGCGGAGACCGATGGCCGCGAGAGCGTCCGCGCGACGCTCACCGCGAACTCGCCGCAGATGACGCTCGCGACGCGGCACCCGCACGCTCGCGCTCGGGTCCGTGCGGACGACCCTCGACGCGAGTCGCGACGGCGCCGGGCTCGCCGTCTACCTGCGTGCGCTGCAGCTCGGCGAGCTCCTCCCGGCCGCGACCGGCACGCTGCGCACGAAGCCCGACGGCACGGCGCCGTCCGTCGAAGTGCAGGTCCCGCGCTCGACCTGGCGCGTCTGCGCGCCGCGCTCATCGCGATCGCCGGCGATCTCGACGCGATGCAGACGGCGCTCGCGTTCGTCCCGACCGGAACCGCGCAAGGTCTGAGTGCAAGCGCGGCCGGCGCCGACTTCGGCGCGCTCGCGGCGCTCGGGGCGATCCGCGCGGAGACCGCGCTCGCGGGCGGCGCCCTCGAGCTTCCCGCGCAGGGCATCAAGATCACCGGCGCCACCGGGCGCTTCGCGCTCGCCGACGGCACGCTGCGCGGGAGCGAGCTCGCGGGCGCGATCGGCAAGTCGACGTTCACCGGCGGCGCGCTCGTCGTCGAGCTGGCGCCCGAGACCGCGTTCCGCGAGCTCGACACGGCGCTCGACGCGGACCTCGGCGAGGCCCTCCCGATCGTGAGGCGGCTGATCGGCAGGCGCGAGCCCGCCGCGCTCGCCGACGTCGAATCGCTGCAGGGACGGGCGTCCGGCCGCGTCGCCTACGATGCGCGGCAAAGACAGCCCCGGGTGACGGTCGACCTCGAGCGGATGCGCGCGACCGCGCGCTATCGCGGCGTGCCGCTGCCGATCGCGGTGAACGCCGGCGCGGTCCGGTACGCGCACGACCGCGTAACCGTGCGCGGACTGGACGGCAGCCTCGGCCGCTCGACCGTCCGGGACGGCGCGATGGAGCTCGCGCTCGGCACCGAGCCCGCCGTGCGCGCGGCGAGCGCGGACGCGGTGGTAGCGCTCGACGAGTTCTACCCGTGGCTCACGTCGCTCCAGGGCTTGCGGCGCCCGGCGGACCACGTACCGAGCGCGACCGGTTCCGTAGCCGTGCGGCTCGTGCGATTGTCCGGCCCGCTCAACGCGCCTGCGGGGCTCGACTACGAGGCGGTGATCCGCCCGCAACCGGTGCGGCTCGCCGGGCCGGTGCTGCCGGCGCCGGTGACGCTCGCAGGCGGCGAGTCGCGCATCACGCCGCGTTCGATCGCGCTCGACCGGCTCGACGCATCGACGCTCGACGCACGCGTGGTCGCATCCGGCACCGTGCAGGACTATGCGTCGGCCGAACCGCGCCTCGACCTCGCGCTCGCCGACGCCCGCGCCGGCGAGCGCAGCTTCGAATGGGCCCGCGCGCGCTGGAAGCTGCCGGCGCAGACGGTGCCGCGCGCGCCGGTCACCCTCGCCGCCGGACGCGTGCAGCGCCCCGGCGGCGCGGACGCCCCGATCCACACGCAAGGGACGCTCGGCCTCGCCGGCGGCGTGAGCGCCGAGTTCGACCTCACGGTCGAGGCGACCGGCCACTTCGACCTCCGCCGCCTGGCGATGAAGGACCCCGACACCGACACGACGCTCGTGCTGAGGTGGAAGCACCCGATCGCCGAAATGGATTTCAAGGGCCGGCTCGACAACCGTACGCTCACGCGGGTGCTCGCACATCCGCCGAAGAACGAAGGCGCGCTGAAGGGCGACTTCCGCGCGACGATCGACCTCGCCGAGCCGCGCCGCTCGGACGCGACCGGCGCGCTCGAGGCCGACCGGATCGACATCCTCGAGCGCTGGGGCATCCCGATCGGGATCGAGCGCCTGCGCATCGACGTCGCCGGCGACGCCGTCCGGATCCAGGAAGGCGCGATCACGGTGGCCGGCGAACGGCTCGGCGTCACCGGCTCGGTGACGCGCCAGCCGAAGACGTTCGGACTCGATCTTCGCGTGACCGCGGATGCGATCGACGTCGAGCGCCTGCTCGGCGCGTTCCCGCGCGGCGACGCGAAGCCGGCGGCCCCCGGCTGGAACCTTCCGGTAGAAGGCCGCGTCGTCGTCGACGCGAAGTCCGTCGCCTACGGCAGGTTCGTCGTGCGCCCTCTCTTGGGGACGGCCACGCTCGCGCCCGAAAGGATCGTCGCGGACGTGAAGCAGGCGCAGCTCTGCGGCCTCGCGCTGCCGCTCAACGCGGTGCTCGTCCCCGGGAACGTGAGCGTGACCGGCCGGATCGTGGCCCGCGCCCAGCCGCTCGCCGGAACGGTGACCTGCCTCCTGGGCGAGGACTTCGCGATGACCGGGACGCTCGATGCCGATGCGGAGCTCTCCGCGAGCGGACCGGCGGACGCGCTGGCGCGCGTCGCGCGCGGCACGTTCACGGCCACGGCGCGCGACGGCCGGATCCAGCGGGCGCCCGCCATCGCGCGGATCCTGACGCTCGAGTCGGTCTCGTCGCTGCTGCGCGCCCGCCCGTCGGAGCTGATGGCGGGCGGCCTCGACTACAGCGAGCTCGCAGTCGCGGGAACGCTCGATGCCGGCCGCGTCCGCATGACGAGCGGAACGCTGAACGCGGCCGCGCTCGGGCTCGCGTGGACCGGCGAAGTCGACGTCCCCGCCGAACGGGTCGACGTGAACGCCATCGTCGCGCCGTTCAACCGGGTCGCCAGCGTGGTCCGGCATGTACCAATCGTGGGCGAGATCTTCGGCGCTCGCGTCGTCGGGATTCCGGTGAGCATCACCGGGGACATGCGCGATCCGCGAGTGGTGCCGCTCGGGCCGGCGGCGATCGGCCAGAGCCTGGTGAACCTGATGGGGGCGGTGGTGAAGACGCCGGTCGACCTGCTCGATCCGTTCATCGGGCGGGTCGAGCGCGCGCCGTGATGCGCCGCGCGGCCACGGCACCCGGCTGAAGGCGAGCTCGAGCCGGTCAGCCCCCGGCGTCGATCTGCGCGAGGGCCGCGCGGATCGCGTCCGGATCCGCGGGACGCACCAGGCGGCCGGTCTCCTTGCCGTCCCTGAGGAAGATCAGCGTCGGCCAGAGCTTCACGCCGAAGGAGCGCCCCAGCCGGCGGTTGCTCGCATCGGCGAACTTCATGTGACGCACGCCGGGATGCGCGGCGAGCGCCGCGGCGACGAGCGGTTGCGCACGACGGCAGTGCCCGCACCAGGCGTTCCCGAACTCGAGGACGGCCGGCCCGGCGAGCGCGTCGATCTCGGCGCGCTTCGGCTGGATGTCCGCGTAGTCGCCGTTCATCCCGGGCGGGCGGCGCTAGCCCTGCACGACGCCGGCCGGTTCGCGCGGACGGCGGCGGCACAGCCAGGTGAAGACGCACGCGAGGGCCACGCCGACGAACAGGTGCTTGATGTTGTGACCGCTCGCAAGCCCGCCGGTCGCGGCGAACACCTGGTGGTCGAGGCGCTCGAAGGTCACCATCGCGCCCTCGCCGACGAGCGCCCCGACGACCCAGCCGCTGCCGGTGTATCGCGAGCGGCGAAACACGACCAGCAGGAGGATCGCGAGCACCAGCAGCACGCGCACCATGAAATAGAGCCGGACGTCCTCGTATCCCATCGCTTCCGAGGCGCTCCACCACAGCACGCTCGCCACCCCGAACACGGTCAGCGGCACGAGCGACCGGCGCGCGTACGCGGGATGAACGCGATCGGCGAGCATCAGCGTGAGGATCGGCGGGATCGCGAGCATCATCGGCAGCCGGTCCCACACCAGCGTCGCGTTGCTCGGGGCCCAGTGGTAGTAGGCCGAGCCCGCCGCGGTGAGGAATGCGCCGGCGATCAGGAGGTCGGCGGCAGGCCGCTCGTCGGGGGTCACGTTCATCCGCGGGCGCATCGCGAGCCCGTACGCGCCGGCCGCGAGGATCGCCAGGTTCGTGAGCACGTCCCCGGCGCGCGGGATGAAGCCGAGGCACGTCCGGAGGTCGGCGAAGAGATGGTAGGCGGGGTCCTGCGGCAGCGGGCCGAGCACGATCAGCGCCGCCGCGTAGAGCGCGAGCACCCCGGCAAGCGCCGCCGCGATCCGCCGCGTGGCGCGGCGGTCGCCGTCCGCGCCGGCGAAAACCCCGACCGAGCTCAGCTTGCCTGCTCGCGGAAGAGGTCGAGCGCTTCCTGCACCGGCCGGTCGCTGAACGAGAAGAGCACCGTCTCGGCGTCGGCCTCCAGCTCGCTCGGCGCCCACGACGGCACGACGAAGTGGTCCTTCGGCCCGAACGCGAACGACTCGCCCGCGACCTTGATCCGGCCCTTGCCCTCGACGACCGAGTAGCAGGTCGAGTCGGTCGAGCGATAGGTCTTCCCGCGGAAGCCCCGCGGCAGGAGCTGCATGAAGCTGCCGATGGTCGGGATCGCCCAGCCGCCGGTGGCGGGGTTGGTGAACTTCAGCTTGTGGCCATAGCAGGGATGCGGGTCGCCGGCCTTGGCCAGCTCGGCGAGCGCCTCGCGCGTGCGCTCGTACGGGTACCAGAAGAGCGGCGAGGTCTTCGTCGTCGGCTTGAAGTCGACCGGCAGCATGGTGTTGCCGAAGCGCGCGAACGACTCGCCCTCGGTGCGCGTGATCTGCTGCGACTCGACGCCGGGCCGCTCGAGGAACTGCGCGTCGAGCAGCTCGACGATCGCGATGTCGAGGCCGTCGAGCCAGACCATCGGCTCGCTCGACGGGTTGCCGTGGTCGTGCCAGGTCCAGGACGGCGTGATGATGAAGTCGCCCGGGCTCATCGTGACCTTCTCGCCGTCGACGGCGGTGTAGGCGCCCTTGCCGTGCACGATGAAGCGCAGCGCCGATTGCGTGTGCCGGTGCGCGGGCGCGACCTCGCCGGGCAGGATCAGCTGCAGGCCGGCGTAGAGGCTGTGCGTGACGCGGGTCCGGCCGCGCAGCCCCGGGTTTTCGAGCACGAGCACGCGGCGCTCGGCTTCCTTGGCGGTGATGAGCTTTCCCGCCTCCTGGATCCAGGGCCAGACCTGGCTCCACTGCCAGAGGTAGGGCTTGCAGGGCGTGTTCGGCGTCGCCGTGATCAGCGAGTGCAGCACCTCCCACAGCGGGGCGACGTTCGACTTGTCGATCTTGTCGTAGAACGCCTTGCGCTCGGCGGCGAGGTTCGGTTGCGGGACGGCGGACATGGGGGGCTCGTTCGGCTGGGTCGGGAGGACGGTATTTTCCTCCCGACCGGGGCTGCGATCAACGTGGCCGCGCTATCCCGCGCAGGCCCGCTTCAGCTCGGCGATGTCGAGCTTCTTCATCTTCAGGAGCGCCGCCATGGCGCGGTCGGCCCGCGCCTGGTCCGGGTCCCCGATCATCTCGATGAGCGCGACCGGCACGACCTGCCACGACACGCCGTAGCGGTCCTTCAGCCACCCGCACTGCTGCGCCTTCGGCTCACCGCCGGCGGAGAGCTTCTCCCAGTAATAGTCGACCTCCTCCTGGGTATCGCAGAAGACCTGCAGGGAGATCGCCTCGTTGAACTTGAACACCGGGCCGCCGTTGAGGGCGGTGAAGGCCTGGCCGTCGAGCTCGAACGCAACCGTCAGCACCGACCCGGGCTTGCCGCCATGCACCTCCTGGCCGGCTTTGCCGTAGCGGGTGATCTTGACGGTCTTCGAGTTCGGGAAGATGCCGGTGTAGAACTTCGCGGCCGGCTCGGCCTGGTCGTCGAACCACAGGCAAGGGGCGATCTTGCTGGCGAATTGCATGGCTTACTCCTGTCGGGTGATGGGGGTTCCCCCGATAGTCGATCGGGGAGGGCCGGAATCGACAGCGCCGGCCCGCCTGGCCTCGCAGCAAGTCCTGCGCCCGACGCCGCGCCTCAGGATGCGAGGACGAGCGCGAGCGCGATCGCGCCGGGAAGCGCCTGGACCCAGAGGATCTTGCGGTTCGCGGTCAGCGCGCCGAAGACGCCGGCGACGATGACGCAGCCGAGGAAGAAGATCTTGATCGGATTCCCGGCCTGACCGAGGCTGAGCCCCCACACGAGCCCGGCGACCAGGAAGCCGTTGTAAAGGCCCTGGTTCGCGGCGAGCGCTTTCGAGGCCTTCGCGAACTCCGGTGTGAGCTTGAACGTCCGCAGGCCCAGCGGCTTCTCCCACAGGAACATTTCCAGGACGAGGAAGTAGAGATGCAGCAGGGCGACTAGGGCGACTGCGACGTTGGAGATCGTTGTCATGACACGTTGCGCACCTCGGCAGCGAGGCGATCGAGGTTCTGTTCGTTGGCTTCGATAACGACCTTGGCGATGCGCTCCCGTTCGGCTGCCGTGTCGAACACCTGGCGCCACCCGACCATCGTCCTGATCCCTTGCGCGGCGAACGTAATGGTCATCCGGAAATGGTGGCTGGAAACGTGGTCGAAGACGACTTGCTCCGGCGCAACCACTTCCACGAATACGCTCTCGTTCGGGTAGTCCACGCCGTCGGGTCCGTGCATGACGAAGCGCCATGCCCCGCCGGGACGGAAGTCGAACTCGTGGAAAGTGCTGGTGAACCCTTTCGGGCCCCACCAGCGCGCAAGGTGCACGGGATCGCTGAATGCCCTGAACACGCGCTCGCGCGGCGCGTCGATCAACCGCGAGTGGACGAACTCGCGGTCGGCGGTGGATCCGGCGTCGGCGCTTGTCACTGAACCTCTTACTACTTCCGCGGCTGTCCGGCGCTCACTGCCCGGCGATCCGCTCGACGCCCTCGAGGTTCATGGACCACGGCACCGCGGACTTGCACCAGATCTGCTTCTTCGGCGGGAGGTCCGCCCGCCGGTCCAGGCAGCCGACGCGCAGCGAGTAGGCTCGGCGGATCGCTGATCGCGGACGAGTACACCGGCGTGCCGCAGTCGGGACAGAACGCGTGGGCGCGGCGCGTGCCGCTGTCGGCGGTCTTGACGTAGACCTTCGGCTGGCCGGAGCGCAGGACGAACGTGTCGCGCGGCGCGGGCACCGAGGCGCGGTAGGCCGAGCCGGTGAGCATCTGGCAGTCGGTGCAGTGGCAGATGCTGACCTTCGCCGGATCGACGATGGCCTCGTAGGTGATCCTCCCGCAGTGGCACCGGCCTTCGACCTTCATCGCGATTCTCCCGCTGTTGACGCGCCTTCCGCCAGCCCGAAGTCTACGGCCTCCGGTGACCTCATCCCCGCGATCTCGCGCGTCCGCCCTTCCCAATTACGCCTCGACGACCCTCGGGTCCGCCAGCACGCCCTCCCACGCGATCACAGGACGCGGTAGATCTCCCAACGGCTTGTCCCGGAAACCACATGCGGCTCGAGATCCTTGCTCCATTGCTTATGCGCCGCGATCGTCGCCAGTTTTTCCCAGGCCTGGTTAAGTTCGGTGAGGTCCTTGACAAGATGTTCCGACTGAATGGTTGCTTCCAGCGCGCCGATCGAGCCGGTCAGCAACCGCGTTTTGTCGGCACTAAACCCAACTTGCGGCGCAATCTCCCGTAACCAGCGCTGCATTAGTTCAATCACATTCTGTTTGTATCCGAACTTCGCATCGATGCTCCAACGGGCGACCATCATGGTTGACCTCCTTGAGCCTTACGGGAAGATGATGTGACCAGTACTACATGTAACACCTTGCGTCTTGCAATGCCCAATGCTGGTCCGCTGCATTGGTTCACTCTGAGCGAATTCCAGCATCTCTTACGATCTTGCCCCACTTGTCGACGTCGGACTTGATAGCGGCGGCCAACTCGTCACTCGTTGTCGCCCTCGGCTCCAATCCTTGATCGATCCATCGCTGACGAACCTCTGTCGAGCGCACGACCTTCGAGATGTCTTGATTCAGCCTGGCAATGACTTCGTTGGGCGTCCCCGCAGGAACGAGAATGCCGGCCCAGTCGACGAGTTCAAGGCCTGGTAGTCCCGCCTCTGCCATTGTAGGAAGGTTGGGTGCGGCGGCCACCCGCTGATTGGTGGTGACCGCCAAAGCCTTCAGCTTTCCGGCGCGCACTTGAGGCAGGGCCCCGGGCAAGAGGACGAAACCAATCGGCACATGGCCAGCGATCACATCGGTGACTACCAACGCCGCGCCCTTGTAGGGCACGTGAACGAGATCTACGCCCGCCAAGGACTTGAACGACTCGCCGACGAGGTGGTTGATGTTGCCGGTACCTGGAGAGCCGTAGGAGAGCTTGCCGGGCGTCGCCTTCGCGAGCGCGATCAGTTCCGGAACCGAACTCGCCGGGAATGAGGGGTTCGCGATGAGCACTGAAGGGAAACTAGCGAGCATGCTCACCGGTGCAAACGCTTTCACCGGATCGTAAGGTAGCTTCGGAAGCAGCGCGGGATGAACTGCGATGCCTGAGCCTCCTCCTATCAACAACGTGTAGCCATCGGCGGGAGCCCTTGCGACCAGGTCGTACCCGATCACGCCATTAGCGCCGGGGCGATTCTCTATCACGATCTGTTGCCCCAGATGGGTTGCTAGGTCGGGAGCCAGGCCGCGCGCCAGAATATCGAGCGTGCCGCCAGGAGGAAACGGCACCACGAGCCGTACAGGCTTCGACGGATAGTCGGCTGCGATGCCGACACTCGTCATCGCGAGTGCAGTCAAAAGCGAGAAAAGCAGTCCGAGACCAGCGCTCAGCGTTCCCTTAGCCATGGCTTCCCTCCTCAGTCAGTAAATCGACTCTCCTTTGCTGTCCTGTGAATCCGACGTTTCAGTATTGGTGCCCAACGCTAGAGATCACCGGCCCGCAGAAGCGCGCGAAGCCCGCTGTAGCGGGTCCGGTGCATTGATGGGATGGGCGTCTTACGGCGCGGAGACTTCGAGATCACGGCAGATCTTCCGGGCAAGGAAGTCGTTGATCTCGCGATGACGCGGGATGGTCGATGCCTTCCCGCTGAGACGATTGACGTACACGGAATGCCTTCCACCCTCGCGAAGGAGAACGCATCCGTGCATCTCAAGGTGCCGGATCAGGTCACGGCGCTTCATTCAATCGCGAGGACCAGCGGCTCACGAATGACCCTCTTTTTCCCAATCGACTTCTTCGAGAGGCTGCGATTGGCCTGAAGGACCAGCTCGACGGCCTCAGCCAGGTTGGCGCGGGCTTGTTTGAGCGTGCGAGCCTGGGTGTTTGCGCCCGGCAGTTCCTCGACAAATCCGATGTAGCCCTCACGGACTTTTTGGAAGACGGCGGTAAGTTTCATGTCGAGCCTCGAGCTAGGAAGTGCACGCAGCGGAAGTATAGCGGCGCCCGGACCTTAGACGCCCAACGCCCGCGTTCAGCCGCGAGCCGAGCGCGCAGCGCGAGGACCGGCGGCTGGAACGAATACTTGGGCATCACCCTTTTCATGCGGGCACTTTGCGCTCGGGGAAAGCCTTTGACCAGTGAAGGATCTCGAAGCCCCGGCGCAGGCCTTGAACCAGGGTCTACCGTTTCTTCGCCGGCGAGCCATTCAGGGCCACCGCGGCTTTCACGAGCGCCTTGAACGCGCCCGCGTCGACCTTCTCCCCTTCGTGGATGTCGATCGCCCTTCGCGTGTTGCCTTCCAGGCTGGAATTGAAGAGGCGCGATGGGTCCGGGATCCTGGCCCCACGGGCGAACGTGAGCTTCACGACCTTTGTGTACGCCTCCCCGGTGCAGACATTCCCGTGGTGCGACCAGACCGGAGTGCCCATCCACTTCCACTCCTCGGTCATCTCGGGGTCGGCTTCCAGGATCAGCGCCCGCATGCGGGCCAGGGTCTCCCCGCGCCATCCCCCCAGGTCGCGGATCCGCTGGTCGATGAGCTGGGAAGCGGGTTTCCCGGTCGCTTGCTCACGGCTCTCCTTTGGTTTTGGCGCCACGGTTCATTCTCCAATTTGTTGGCGTCTGCGCGCCGCCGGACCTTAACCGACCCCAGCGCGCCCCAGATACGCCTCGACGACCCGCGGATCCGCGAGCACCGCCTCCGCCGCCCCCTCCGCCAGGGTCCGCCCGTAGTCGAGCACGTGGATCCGGTCGGCGAGGTCGGCCACCATCTGCATGTCGTGCTCGACCCAGACCATGGCGAGCCCGAGTTCGTGGCGGATGCGCAGGATATGGCGCGCGAGGTCCTCGCGCTCGTCGCGGTTCAGGCCGGCCGAGGGCTCGTCGAGGAGCAGAACGCGCGGCGTCATTGCGAGCGCACGCGCGAACCCGACCACCTTCTGGATGCCGAACGGCAAGGCGTCGACCGCCACGTGCCGATAGCGCTCGAGCTCCACGAACTCGATCACTTCCTCCACCGCGCCCCGGTGCTCGACCTCGGCGTCGCGCACGCTGCGCAGGAAGAGGCTTTCGGCGAGGACGCCCGTCGTCATCCGTGCATGGCGCGCGACGAGCAGGTTTTCGAGCACCGTCATGTGCGGGAAGAGCTCGCCGTGCTGGAAGGTGCGGGCGATGCCGAGCGCGGCGATCCGGTGCGGCCGCGCGCGGGTGATGTCCGCGCCCGCGAACTCGACCCGGCCCGCGCCGGGCCGGTAGATCCCGCAGATGCAGTTGAGCACCGACGTCTTGCCGGCACCGTTCGGTCCGATCAGCGCGAGCAGCTCGCCGGCCCGCGCCGCGAACGATACGTCTTCGAGCACCTGCAGCCCGCCGAACGCGAGGGAGATGGCGTCGACCTTCAGAACCGCGCTGTCAGCCATACCAGCGCCGGCTCCGGCGGTACTGCTTGACCTCGCGGTAGCTGCGGCGGCGCTCGCCGCCGCCGAGGTAGAACTCGCGGATGTCCTGGTGGCCCGCCAGCCGCTCGGGCGTGCCGTCGAGCACGATGCGGCCGTTCTCCATGACGTAGCCGTAGTCGGCGATGTCGAGCGCGACCCGCGCGTTCTGCTCGACCAGCAGGATCGTGATCCCGAGCCGGTCGCGGATCGCGCGCAGCCGCGCGGCGAGGTCCTGCACGACGAGCGGCGCGAGGCCGAGCGAGAGCTCGTCGACCAGCAGCAGCTCCGGCCCGCACGCGAGCGCGGTGCCGATGGCGAGCATCTGCCGCTCGCCGCCGGAGAGGAGCCCCGCCTCGCGCGAGCGCAGGCGCGCGAGCGGCGGGAAGTACTCGTAGACCGACTCGATGAGCCGGCGCCGCTCCGGCGCGCGGGCGGCGCGCGGCACCGTGGCCTCCAGGTTCTCCGCGACCGAGAGGTTCTCGAACACCTTGCTGCGCTCCGGGACGAGCACGATGCCGAGCGCGGTGACCCGGTACGGCGCGCGGTTCTCGATGCGCTCGCCCTTGTAGCGGACAGCGCCCTCGGTGACGCGCGCGTCGTCGATCCCGAGGAAGCCGGAGATCGCGCGGAGCGTCGTCGTCTTGCCGGCGCCGTTCGTGCCGAGCAGCGCGACGATCGCGCCCGGCGGCACGTTCAGCGTCACGCCCTGCACCGCGGTGACGACGCGGTGGTAGACGACCTCGAGCTTGTCGACGGCGAGGAGCGGTGCGGTCATCGCAGCGGCCGCTGCTTGAACGGCCAGAGCAGGAAGTAGCTCCGGATGCGGCGCCAGATCCCCACCAGCCCCTGCGGCTCGAACACGAGGAAGAGGATCATCACCAGCCCGAACGCCGCGTAGTTCACCGCGAACACCGAGGTCGCCCAGGCCTCCGGCGTCGGCAGGACGCCCATCAGCCATTCGATCGCGTACGGGAAGAGCGTCACGAACCCGGCGCCGAGCACCGCGCCGAGGATCGAGCCCATGCCGCCGACGATCACCATCGCCACGTACTGGATGGTGAGGAAGAGCGAGAACGCCTCGGCCGAGACGAACCCGCGGTAGTAGGCGAAGAGCGCGCCCGCCACCGCGGTCATCGTCGAGCTCACCACGAACGCGAGCACCTTGTACGCGGGGACGTTGATCCCGAGCGCCTCGGCGACCGCCTCGCGGCCCTGGATCGCGCGCCAGGCCCGCCCGGTCCGCGAGCGCACCAGGTTGAGGCCGACCAGCACCGCGCCCGCAGCGAAAGCGAGGAGCACGTAGTACCAGACTCTTGCGTCGGTCAGCGTCCACGCGCCGAGCTGGGGCGGGTCGATCACGACGCCGGTGGAGTGCCCGCGCCGCGTCTCGTACTCGGCGCCGAGGTAGATCACGATGAAGTGCAGCGCGAGGGTCGACACCGCGAGGTACAGGCCGCGCAGGCGAAGCGAGGGCAGGCCGAAGACGAGCCCGATCGCCGCGCCGACCGCCGCCGACGCGGGCAGGGTCACCCAGAACGGCGCCCCGACCTCCTTGAACAGGATCCCGACCGTGAACGCGCCGGCGGCGAGCAGCCCGGCGTGGCCGAGCGACACCTGGCCGGTGAAGCCGGCGAGCAGCATCAGCGCCACCGCGCCGATCGTCGCGAGCAGCACCTGGTTCGCCAGGTCGAGCAGGAACGGCGCGTCGAGCGCGGGCACCGCTAGCGCGAGGAGCGCGAACGCGGCGAGCGCCGCCTTCTGCGCGCGCGTGTCGAGGAGCGCCAGGTCGCGCGCGTAGCTCGTCCGGAAGTAGCCGCTGGCGGAGGGCATCACCGTCCCGTCATGCCGGCGAAAGCCGGCATCCAGGCTGGACCCCGGCGTTCGCCGGGGTGACGGATCGCTCTACACACGGTCCAGCTCCTCGCGCGTGCCGAAGAGGCCCCACGGCCGCACGATCAGCATCGCGAGCAGCACGAGGAACGGCACGACGTCGGACAGCAGCGGATTGACGTAATGGATCAGCAGCACTTCGGCGACCGCGACGACGAGCGAGCCGAGCAGCGCACCGAGCAGCGAATCGAGGCCGCCGACCAGCGCGGCGGGGAACGCCTTCAGCCCGATGACCACCATCGTCTGCTCGAGCGCGGAGTCGCAGGCGATCAGCATTCCCGCGAGCCCGCCGGTGAAGGTCGCGAGCCCCCAGGCGAGCGCGTAGATGCCGTGCAGGCCGATGCCGCGCTGCGCCGCGAGCAGCGAGTTCTGTCCCGCCGCCCGCATCCGGATGCCCCAGCGCGTGTAGCGGAGGAAGACCCACAGGCCGAGATAGACCGCGGCGGTGGCCAGCACGAGCGTGAGGCTCACCGCCGAGATCCTCGCCGTGCCGCCGATCGAAATCGAGGCGTTCGCCCATCCGAGCGCCTGGAGCGGGTGGCGCTCCTGCGGGCCCCACACCAGCACCATCACGCCGCGCAGCAGGATGCCGAGCGCGATGGTGGCGAGCACTGCGGCGAGCACCGACTCGCCCGTCATCCGCCGCATGAGCGCGAGGTAGACGAGCCCGCCCACCGCGACCGCCAGCACGGCCGACGCCGCGAGCGCGACGAGCGGATGGCCCGAGAACAGCGACGCGGTCGTGAAGAGCCCGTACGCCCCGAGCATCATCAGCTCGCCGTGGGCGAGCGAGATCACGCGCGACACGCGGTAGATCAGCACGTACCCGCAGCAGATCAGCGCGTAGATCGACGCGAGGACGACGATGTTAACCAGGAGTTGGATGACGGCAAGCCCATTCGCGGTGCGGCCCGCGTAGCGCGCCGCACCGCGGTAAGCCCCTGAAAGGGGCGCCTTATTGCTTTACATCTATGGGTACCCAGTCCTGCACTCGCACCACGGCCTGCTTCGCCGGGTCCCAGCGCCACACTCTGTAGTACTGCCGGGTGCGGAAGTGGTTGTCCTTCGTCCACTCGAGCGGTCCGCCGCGCAGGCCCTTCAGGTCGACCTTGAGGTTGTTCATCGCAGCGGTAACCTTGGCCGGCGTTGGCGGCCAGGACGTGTTCTGCAGCACCGACTCGATCACCAGCCCGGCGATGAAGCCCTCGGTCAGGTAGGTGGTCGGATACTTCAGGTTGGCGCGGTGCGTGATGGCGCGGATCTCGGCGTGCACCGGCAGGTCGTCCTGGAAGAACGCGTTGGTGCCGAACACGTAGAGCTCGCCGTCCTTCAGCCGCACGAGCTCGTCCTCGGCGTTGAGGTGCGCCCAGGTCACGTACCGGCCGTTCCAGCCGAGCCGCCGCAGCGCCTCGAACGTGCGCACCTGCGACACCCACGGCGACCACGAGTACACCCAGTTCGGGTTCGCCTCCTTGAGCTTGGTCGCGAACGGCGTGTAGTCGGGCGCGGGCGGCGGGGTGATCTGCTTCTCCACCGGCGTCATGCCGAGCGTCTTCGACAGCCCCTCGGCGTAGTCGATCTCGCTGCGCGCGATCGGGATCGCCATCGCCGCGAGCCCGAGCCGCACCTGCTCCTTCGCCTGCGACCGCACGAAGGCGAGCGCCGCCTGCGAATCGAGCGTCGCACCGAACGCGGTCGAGCAGAACTGCAGCGGGTCGGCCGGCGGGTAGGTCTCCTTCGGGCACACCGCGCCGGCGTAGTAGAGCGGCACGTTCGCGCGCTTCGTCTCGGCGAGGATCGGGGCGAACGTCGAGGACAGGCTGGAGTTGACCACCATCAGCGCCTTCTCCGAGATCAGGCGCTTCGCGTTGGCGCCGGCCCGGGACGGCTCCGCCGCGTCGTCGGCGATGACGAGGCGCACCGGCTTGCCGTTGATGCCGCCCTTCGCGTTCACGTGGTCGAGGTACGCCTTCATCGCCTCGATCACCGGCGCGTAGGTGGCGGCG
This sequence comes from uncultured beta proteobacterium, assembly GCA_963762785.1. Classification (GTDB taxonomy): domain Bacteria; phylum Pseudomonadota; class Gammaproteobacteria; order Burkholderiales; family SG8-39; genus DATEDA01. Next base: position 137,358 of record CAVXND010000080.1, on the reverse strand, counting down.
GCGGGACCGGTCATCCCGGCGCTGACGCCGATCACGTACGCGTCCTGGGCGCCTGCCGTGCCGCCGAGCGCGAGGCTCGCGCCGGCGACTGCGATCCCGAGTGCTCGTTTCATGGTCTTCCTCCTCCGGTGGTGGACTTCAGCTGATCGCGACGACCCGAGGGGCCACAGCCCCTCGGGCACCCCTATATCGGGAAAGACGCTGCCTTCGGCATCGTGTTTCGCCCTAACGGTTCGCGGCGAGCACGTCGCCCGCGCCTTCGGCGACGAGCCGCTCCTCGGCGTCGCCGTACATCGATTCGACGAGGTCGCGGAAGCGCTCGTACATCTGCTTGCGCTTCACCTTCCGCGTCGGGGTGACCGGCTCGCCCTCTTCCTCCGGGTCGAGCGCCTTCGGCAGGATGCGGAAGGCCTTGATGCTCTCCACGCGCGCGAGCTCGGCGTTGGCGCGGTCGAGCTCGGCGCGGATCAGCGCCTCGACCCGCGGATGGCCGGAGAGGCTGGTGAACCCGGTGTACGCGACGTCGTTCGCGCGCGCCCAGTCGGCGACCGTGTCGTAGTCGATCTCGACGAGCGCGGTCAGGTACTTCCGCGCGTGACCGAACACCGCCACCTCGGCGATGTACGGGCTCGAGCGCACGATGTTCTCGACGTAGGACGGCGAGAGCGTCTTTCCCCCCGAGGTGACGATGAAGTCGCGCGCGCGATCGACGAGGCGCAGGCGGCGCGGGCCTTCGGCGACCCACTCGCCGACGTCGCCGGTTCGCAGCCAGCCGTCCTCGCCCAGCACCTCGAGCGTCGCCTCCGCGTTGCCCCAGTAGCGTTCGAAGACGTGCTCGCCGCGGATCAGGATCTCGCCCGAGTCGGCGAGCGCGAGCTCGAACCCGGGCGCGACGGTCCCGACGTCGCCGGGGCGGGGGAACGGGCCGCGCTGCCCGGTGATGATCGCGCCCGCTTCCTCGGTCTGGCCGTAGATCTCGCAGACGTTGACGCCCCAGATCTGCCACAGGCCCATCGTTTCCGGCGGCAGCGGCGCGCCGCCGCTGATGACGAGGCGGAGCTCGTCGAACCCCAGCTTGTTGAGGATCGGCCGGAACGCTGTTGCGCGCGCCGCGGCGTAGGCGATCGCGTCGAGCGTGCCCGTGCGGCCATCCCAGCGCCCGCGCGCGTAGCGCCGGCCGGCGCGCATCGCCCAGCCGTACACCGCGCGCTTCACGGCGCTCGAATTGCCGGCGGCGACGAGCGCCTGCGACGCGAATTTCTGCAGGTATCGCGGCACGGTGAAGAGCACGGTCGGCGCGACCTCGAACAGCGTCTCCGCGAGCGCCTCCGGGTCCTCGCCGAAGTGCGGCACCATGCCGCCGACGAGCGGCAGGGTGATCGCCACGTCGCGGCCCAGGATGTGGCAGAGCGGGAGATAGACGACCGTCCGCTGCGGTTCGGCGAGCAGCGGATAGTGCTCGACGAGGTTGTACGCGGCGGCGAGATGCCGCCCGTGCGCGACCAGCGCGCCCTTCGGGTTGCCGGTCGTGCCCGACGTGTAGACGATGAATGCCGGGTCCCGCGGCGCGATCCGCCCCGCGAGCGCCTCGAGCAGCGCGAGCGCTTCGTCCTCGGTGCACGGCGCTTCCTTCAGCGCGGCTGTCGTAGTCGCACAGCTTCGGGTGGTCGTATCCGAACATCGCCCCCGAGTCGATCACCAGGATCCGGCGCAAGGCCGCGAGCCGGTCGGCGAACGGGAGGATCCGGTCGACGTACTCCTGGTCCTCGGCAACGAAGATCGCCGCCCCGCCGTCGCGCAGCTGGTACTCGACCTCGGACGCGGAGGCGGTCGGATAGATGCCGTAGGTCACCGCGCCGAGCGCCTGCGCCGCGAGGTCGCAGATCATCCACTCCTCGCACGGGTCGCCCATGATCGCGACCCGCTCGCCCTTCGCGACGCCGAGGCCCTGCAGCGCGCGCGCGGCGCGGCCGACGAGCACCGCGTAGTCGCGCCACGTGCGCTCGCGGTAGATGCCGCGGGCCTTCGAGCGGAACGCCACCGCGGCGGGCCGCGCCCTTGCGTGCGCAGCGAGCAGCGCGGGCGCGCTGGTACGGCTCAGCTCCGCGGCGGTCATCTCACTTCGCCCGCCGGCGGCGCGCAACGGCGCCGTCGAGGATCAGCCGCGAGAATTCGGTCGCGACGCGCTCGATCGTCGCGTCGGGCTCCTTGCCGAGCCACGCCGGCGCCGCGTTGCACATGCCGAGGAGGGCGAGCGTCGCGAGCCGGCAGTCGAGGCCCGCGCGGAACTCGCCCGATCGCACGCCGGCCTCGAACACGCCCTGGATGATCCGCTCGAGCCGGCGCGAGCTGCGGCCGACTCGCCGGCGGCTCGCGTCCGGCAGGTGATGGCGCTCGCGCAGGAACACCCAGACGAAGTCGCGCCGGTCGCGCATCGGGGAGAGATGCGCGTGGACGATCGCCCGGATCTTCTCGGCCGCGGTGCCCGGGCCGGCGGCGACCTCCGCCTCGCGGTCGACGAACTCCTCGACGCCGAGGGTGCAGACGACCTCGAGCGCGACCTCCTTCGACGGGAAGTAGTAATAGAGGCTCGCCTGCCGGATGCCGAGGACGTCGGCGATCGCCTGCGTCGAGGCGCCGTGATAGCCGCGCTCGGCGAACACCCGCGCGGCGGCCTCGATGATCTCGGGCTCGCGCCGGCGCGGGCCGCCGGCCGAGCGGCGGGGGAGGGCGACCGCGGTCTTCATCCGGCCGTGATGACCTCGGCGGCGGGCGGCTCGGCGTAGAGCCGCTCGACGAGCGCGGCGCGGCGGTCGAGCACGGCGCGCTGGTTGACGTAGCCCTTGTCGGTGATCTCGTTCGCGTCGATCGACGGCGGGTCGGCGAGCACGAGCGCGCGCGCGGGATGCATCGAGCTCCCGGCAGCGTCGGCGGCGAGCCGTGCGAGGGCCGCGGCGATCCTCTGGCGCACCGCGGGCCTGCGCGGCGAACCAGGCGGGGGTCGCGTCGGCCGGTGCATCCGGGCAGAGGCCCCGCGCCGCGATCGGGTTGAGGAAGAGGAGGGCGCCCGGCTCGGCGCGGTCGTGCCCGGTGACCACCGCGTCCTGCAGGAGCGGGTCGCACGCGGCGATCAGCTTCACCCGCAGCGCGCCGACGCTCACCCACGTGCCGCTCGAGAGCTTGAAGTCCTCCGCGACCCGGCCGTCGAACACGAGCCCCTTCGCCGGATCGCCCGGGTCGGCGAACCGCACCGCGTCGCCGATCCGGTAGAAGCCTTCGTCGTCGAACGCGCCGCGCGTCAGCGCTTCGCTGCGGTAGTAGCCGGGCGTGACGTTCGCGCCGCGTACCCGCACCTCGAGCTTGTCGCCCGAGGGCGCCAGCTTCAGCTCGCAGCCGGGCACCGGGACGCCGATGACGCCGGCGCGGTCGATGTGCCAGTGGACCGCGGTCGCGAGCGGCGCGGTCTCGGTCGAGCCCCACGCCGAGCTCATCGCCGGCGCAGCGCCGGCCGCGGCGGCCACCTTCTCGAGCCGCTCCCACAGGTTCTGCGGCAGCGCCGCGGCGGCGTAGAAGACGAACTCGAGGTCGCGGAAGAAGCTCGCCCGGAGCCGCTCGTCCTGCTCGAGGAACGGCAGCAGCAGGTCGTACCCGCGCGGGACGTTGAAGTACGCCGTCGGCGAGATCTCCTTCAGGTTCCGCGCGGTGGTCTCGACCAGCCCGGGCGCGGGCTTGCCGCCGTCGATGTTGAGCGTGCCGCCGTTCCGCAGCACCATGTTGAAGCAGAAGTTGCCGCCGAACGTGTGGTTCCAGGGCAGCCAGTCGACGAGGACCGGCGGGCGGTCCTCGAGGAACGGCCACACCTGCGCCGCCATCTGCTGGTTCGAGCAGAGCATGCGGTGGGTGTTGACGACGCCCTTGGGCGTGCCGGTCGAGCCGGAGGTGAAGAGGATCTTCGCGACCGTGTCGGGTCCGATCCGGGCGAACGCCTCGTCGACCCGCGCCGTCGGCGCCGCGTCGAGCAACGCCGCGATCGGCGTGGCGGTCGCGCCGACCGCGGCGAGCGCCGGCGCGAAGCGGGCCGGGTCCGCGCAGTACACGAGACCCGGCCGCAGCAGCTCGAAGATCGACTTGAGCTTGGCGAAGTCCTTCGACATCAGCGAGTAGGCGGGCGACACCGGCGCGACCGGCACGCCGGCGTGCATCGCGCCGAGCGCGAGCAGGGCGTGGTCGATGCCGTTGTCGGAGAGGATCGTGACCGGCCGCTCGGACCCGAGGCCGCGGTCGAGGAGCGCCTGGGCGATCCGCCGCGCCGCGTCGAGAACTTCCCGGTACGCGAGCTTCCGCCAGCCGTCGCCGGCGCGCTCGGCGAGGAAGGTGCGATCGGGCGCGCGCGCCGCCCACTGCACGAGCCACTCGCCGACCGCGCGGGCCGGAGTCGCCAGCGCCTGCGGCGAGCGGAGCACGATGGATCCGTCGGCGCGGCGCTCGAGGTCGACGCCGGCCGGCGCGAAGCGCGGGGCGCGAGGTGCCATGGGACCTCCTCCGTTGCGATGCGTGCTCCGGCCCGGTTGTCTTCCTGTTGTCTTCCGCAACCGAACCCGGCAGAATTCTATCAAACTATAGATAACGTCAAAGGAGGAGTGCGATGACGATCGCCCCCGACGGCCGCCCGCCGTTCCGCGCCGACCACATCGGGAGCCTGTTGCGGCCGCCCGAGCTGCGGCACGCGTTCCGCGACGTCCTCGCCCGCAAGATCGACGAGGGGAAGTTCCGCGCCATCCAGGACGCGGCGATCCGCAACGTGGTGCGGCTGCAGGAGGAGGTCGGCCTGCAGGTGGTGAACGACGGCGAGTACCGGCGCGGCTCGTACTGGGGCCGGTTCGTCGAGCTCACCGACGGCCTCGCGGTGAAGGAGGCGCTCTACAAGTTCCACGACGACCACGGCCACGAGCTCGACTTCACCGCGCCGCACGTGACAGGCAAGGTCCGCCGCGGACGGCCGATCGCGGTGGACGAGATCGAGTTCGTGCGCGGCGTAACCAAGGCTACTCCCAAGGTCACCCTCCCGGCGCCGTCGACGATGCACTTCTATCGCGGCCGCCAGTACGCGGATGCCGGCCTGTACGCGAACCCGGAGGCGTTCTTCGCCGATCTCGGCCGGGTCTACCAGGAGGAGATCGCGGCGCTCGCGCGCTCCGGCGCGCGCTACGTCCAGCTCGACGAGGTCGCGCTCGCGATGCTCTGCGACCCGGCCGCGCGCGCAAAGGTGCAGGCGGAAGGCGAGGATCCCGAGGCGCTCGTCGACCTCTACGTCGAGGCGATCAACCAGGCGGTCGCGAACCGGCCGGCGGACATGGTGATCGGCGTGCACATGTGCCGCGGCAACTACAAGGGCCTGTACCTCGCCCAGGGCGGCTACGACTCGGTCGCGGAGAAGCTGTTCCAGCGGGCGGACGTCAACCACTTCCTGCTCGAGTACGACACGCCGCGCGCCGGCGACTTCGCGCCGCTGCGCTTCCTGCCGCCGACGAAGGGGGTCGTGCTCGGGCTGGTCAGCTCGAAGACGGCGGCGCTGGAGGAGCTGGACGAGCTGAAGCGGCGCGCCGACGCGGCCGCGCGGTACGTCGACCCCGAGCGCCTCGCGATCAGCCCGCAGTGCGGGTTCGCGAGCACGGTCGCCGGCAACCCGCTGACCGAGGCCGAGATGCGCGCGAAGCTCAAGCTCTGCGTGGACGCCGCGCGCGAGATCTGGGGCTAGCGCGCGGCTTGCGCCGCGACGACGTACGGCTCCATCCGCGCCCGGAGCTCGGCCGGGATCGGCACCGCCTTGTAGGTCTCCGACGAGAACACGCACACGGTGTGCCGCGCCTTGAAGCACGGCCGCCCATCGACGAACGAGTCGATGGCGAGCTCGATCGAGCTCGAACCGAGCTTCGCGACCCGCAGCTCCACCTTGAGGAGATCGCCGAACCGCGCCGGGCCGACGAAGTCGACCTTCGTCCCCACGGTCGGGATGCCGAGCTTCTTCTTCATGATGAAGTCGGCGAAGCGCTCCTCGAGCCCGAACGTGAACCAGTCCTCCATCGCGCGGTGCAGGAGGTCGAAGAACCGCGGGAAGTAGACGATCCCCGCCGGGTCGCAGTGCGAGAAGAGGATCGGGTACTCGACGCTGAAGACCTTGCTCATTGGACTGCCCTCGCGGCCCGGCGCGCTGATGCGGCTCGAAGCTTACCGGGCTCGAGACGGAGCGGCAAACGCGCACTAGTGCGCAGGCGCCCGCGCGGCGACAAGCCCATACTCCGCAGGTCATCCACGCGTCGGAGCCCTTCGGGCGGGCTTCGCACCCACCTCGATGCCCGGCTACCGGACCAAGCAGGAACGCATCGCCATCGCGGGCGTCGACGACCTGGTCATCCGCTCGCTGCTCGATCGTCAGCAGTTCTTCGATCCGCTCGGCGAAGCCGATCGCCTCGGCATCTCCTCCGCGGCGTGGCCGCTGTTCGGCCTGCTGTGGCCGTCCGGTGCGCAGCTCGCGGCGCGCATCGCGCTCAGGCCGGTATGCGCCGGCGAGCGGATCCTGGAGGTCGGCTGCGGGCTCGCGCTCGCGAGCCTCGTCGGCCATCGCCGCGGCGCCGACGTCACCGCGAGCGATCGCCATCCGCTGGCGGAGCGCTTTCTCGAGGAGAACCTGCGCCTGAACGATCTGGCGCCGATGAAGTACCGGCACGGTCACTGGGATGTCCCGGAGCTGCCGCCGGAGCGGGCAGGCGTGCCGGCAAGTCGCGTCGTGCGCGGCCAATACGATCTGATCATCGGCAGCGACCTTCTGTACGAGCCCGATGAGAGCGCGGCCCTCGCCGGCTTCATTGCGCGCCACGCGTCGCCGGCAGGCGAGGTGTGGATCGTCGACCCGGACCGCGGCAACCGGCCGGCCTTCAACCGGCAGATGGCGGCCGCGGGTTTTCTGCTGCGCGAGGAACGGCTCGACCAGCCGGCCTCGGTCGGCGCTCGCCGCCTACAAGGGGCGCCTGCTGGTCTACCGCCGGGCTGCAGCCGCGGCCGCGCCGGCGTAGCTCACCACGAGTTGCGCAGCTCGCGCAGCTTCAGGAACACGGTGCGCGGGTCGGGCTGCGCGGGCAGATCGGGGAACGATTCGCGCAGCCTGGCGATGACCGTCGGGCTGGTCAGGCGGAAGAACGTGTTGATCTCCCGCTCGACCTCCAGGGTCGAGACGTAGGCGCGGTTCGGGTCCTGGCCCTTGAGCCGGTCGAGCATCGCCTGCGCCTGCCGGTTGTCGGGCTCGCGGTTCAGGGTGAAGCGCAGGTTGTTCTCGATGTAGTCGTGGCCCGGATAGATCAGGGTCGACGACGGCAGCTTCGCGAGCTGCTCGGCGAACGTCTTGTAGAGCTCGGCCGGATGGCCGCCGTTGTGGCAGTTCCCGGCGCCGGCGTTGAACAGCGTGTCGCCGCAGAAGAGCGCCGGCTGGTCGGTGTGCGACAGCAGGCACACGTGGCTCATCGTGTGCCCCGGCGTGTCGAGCGCCTCGAGCTCCACCGTCCTGCCCACCTTGACGACATCGCCCGCGCCGAGGCCCACCGACATGTCGGGGATCTTGTTCTTCGCATTCCTGTGCGCCAGGATCCTCGCCCCGGTCTTCTTGACCAGCGGCCCGTTCCCGCCCGTGTGGTCGCCGTGCTCGTGGGTGTTCAGGATCTGCGTGATGGTCCAGCCCGCGTCCTTCGCCGCCTGGAAGCACTTCTCGTGGTCGAGCGGGTCGACGGCGAGCGCCTCGCCGGTTTCGCCGCAGGCGATGAGGTAGTTGAAGTTCCGGTAGCTGTTGGCAGTCCAGATCTGTTTGACGATCACGGGCGTATCTCGCGTCGGTGAATGGCCGGGCAATGATAGCCCCGGCGCGCGGCGGCGATCGGCTGCCGGGCCGCAGCCGCGCGTGTATATTCGTCGCGGGGGCGATTTTCGCGCCCCTTCGACGTCCCTCGCAGACCCCTTGACCGCCCCGCTACACGTCACGCATCAGGGATTGGCTCACCAGGCTCCGCGCGGTCCCGACGATCCGGCTCGCGTTCGTGCTGTCGATCGTCCTCCATGCCGTCGTGCTCTTCGGCTTTCACCCGCGCGAGCAGGAGCTGTCCCTCGAGCACGCCGAGCGCGGCACGGGCGGCGGCCCGCTGGTGCTGCGGCTGGCGCCGGAGCCGAGCCAGGCGACCAGCCCGCCGCCCTCGCCGCTGTCCGCTCCGGCGGCCCAGGCGCCGGCGGCGAAGCGGGCCGCGCCGACCAAAGCGGCGCCGCGTCCGTCGCCCACGCCACCGGTCATCGCGCAAGCGCAGCCGGCGCCCGTCACCGTTCCTCCGCCGGCCGCACCGGCCGCCGCCGCACCGGCGCTCACGCCGGTCGAGGGCGACTTCTCGTCGTTCCTCGACGCGCGCCGCCGCGCCCGCGGTGCCCCGGCTGCGGAAAGCGCGCCGAGGACGCAAGAGCCCGAGGACGAACGGGAGCGCCACAACCAGGCCGTCGCCGCCAACCTCGGCCTGAACCGCACGCCGACGTTCGGCCGCGACCGCTCGGGCGGCGGCGTGTTCCAGATCCAGCGCATGAGCGTCGATAGCGCCGAGTTCATCTTCTTCGGCTGGAACTCGGACATCCGGCGCAACTCGACGCAGCGGATCGAGGTGAAGAAGGGCGAGAACGCCGACATCCAGATCGCGGTGGTGCGCCGGATGATCGGGATCATCCGCGACCACGAGTCCGGCGACTTCACCTGGATCTCGCGGCGGCTCGGCCGCGATGTCGTCCTGTCCGCCCGCGCGGGCGACAACGCGGGGCTCGAGGATTTCATGATGCAGGAGTTCTTCCCCGACGGGCGGGTGCGGTAGCGTTCCCGCGCGCATCCGCCCTGCACGCCGCCTGCCGACTGGAGGCCGATCCGATGCCGCAACCCGCGTTCTCCCGCGACGAGCAGGCAGCCTTCCTGAACCGCATGCTCGAGGCCGAGCGCGCCGGGGCGAACGCGCTGCTCAACATCCTCGAGGAGCATCCGCGCCACGGCGAGGCGTGGACGGCGCTCCGCCGCGTGCACGCCGACGAGGCGCACAACTGCGGCCTGCTCGGCGGCGAGATCCGGCGCCTCGGCGCCGACTACAGCCACGCCACGGGCGAGTTCCTCGGCAAGCTGCTCGCCGTCGAGGGCCGGCGCGCGCGCGTCGAGTTCCTCGCCCGGGGGCTCCGCTGGGCGGTGAAGCGGTTCGACGAGGCGTTGCCGCGCCTGGACGCCGAGGCGCGGGACGTCATCGCCGGCATGCGCGAAACGCACCTGCGCAGCATCGAACGCTGTGCAGGCCGTCGCCAAGGCGCTGGGCGAGGACCCCGGCCGCTAGCGGGTGGTATCCTTTTCGCATCCTTGGAGGAGCGCGCAATGGCCGAACCGCAGATGGTCGATCCGCACGACGTCGTGATGACCGGCGAAAACTCGTTCGTCCGCCTCTCGGACGACGGCGGCAAGACCATCGTCGACCGGGTCAGCCACTGGCGGGTGCTGTGGTCGCCCGCGGGGCAGGGACACGCGCTGTTCATCGAAAGCGCGCTCACCGGCAAGGCGCCGCGGGTCTACGCCGACAACGTCGGCGTCGCGCGCTTCCTGCAGCGCACGATCGAAGTGTTCCTCCACAAGCCGTTCGCCGACGAGTCGCTGCCCGTCACCGACGCGGAGTTCGAGCGCAGCGGCAACTCGCTGAGCACCGTCCAGGAGCGCCTCGCCTCCAACGACGGCGAGATCGTCCTGACCTACTGGGACCTGATGGCGCCGTTCGTGCTCACCATCCCGCCGGGCGCGATGAACCGCCCGATCGGCGTCTACAGCACCTTCCTGCCGGCGCGCAGCGCGCAGCTCTCGGTCAACGGCAAGGCGGCGACGGCGAAGGTGTTCCTGCAGGACCGCTTCGGCAAGCCGGCATCGAGCTGCTGCCTTGCGTGGTCGGAGACGTGGACCGGGCCGGCGCGCTGAAAGGAGCGGCCCGTGTGAACGCGCTTCGCTGGGTTGTTCTCGCCGCCGCCGCGACGGCGTTCGTCGCCGCTCCGCCGGCCTGGTCGCAGGGCCGGCTCGACGCCGCCGCGATGAAAGCGTTCGGCGGCACGTACTCGCCCGACTGCAAGAACCCCGGCGCACCACGCGCGGTGATCACCGCCGCCACGCTGGTCGTCGAGCAGGGCAACCAGCGGATGAGCGGGGGCAACGTGCAGTCGGCGGCGGCGTTCCTCGGGCCCTCGCCGCCGCCGAACTACCGCACGGTCCTCCTCGGGGACGTGCGCGGGCAGCAGCTCCAGTTCATCCTCTTTCAGGACAGCGCCGGCTACTACCTCACGCTCGACGGCGACCAGCGGGTGCGGGCGGCGCTCGGCAAGCTGCTCGGGTACCGCTATCGGCACTGCGGCGGGCTCGTAGCGAAGGCTGCAGCGCCGCCGCCGACCGCGGCTGCGCCGCGCGCCGCGCCGTCCGCGCCGCGGGCGGGGCCGCTGCCGCCGCGCCTGCGGGCGCGATCCCGCCGCTCGACACGATGACCGCGGGCGGGCTCCTGATGGATCCGAAGTTCAAGGCCGCCTGGCACCAGGCGCTCGGCGCCAAGGCGCGCGAGCCGTGGCTCGGGGAGCTCGACGGCCCGAGCCCGAACACGAGGAAGGTCCAGGTCGACGGCGCTGAGTACTTCCTCGGCGCGGCGTGCAAGAACCACGACTGCGGCGACAACAGCCTCGTCGTGCTCTATTCGCAGCCGCGCGGCGTCGTGTACGGCTACATCTACGAGCGGGGCCGGGCCACACGCGTCGGCGGCCCGCCGCCAGCCGTCTCCACCGAGCTCGAGCGGATCTGGCGCAAGGAGTGGCGGCAGCAGAACTAGCCGCGTTCCACGAAGTCAGCCGGCTTTCCGGAACGTCAGGTTGAACCGCTGCCTGCCGAGCAGCGGATGATGGTTCTCCGCGAGCGGCAGCACGCCGTGATAGCGGAGCCGCGCGGGACCGCCCCACACGACGACGTCGCCGTGGCTTAGGGCAACGCGCTGCTGGCGGTCGGACCGGTTCTTGCCGCCGAACAGGAACACCGCCGGAACGCCGAGCGACACCGACACGATCGGCGCGGTGAAATCGCGCTCGTTCCTGTCCTGGTGCAGGGTGAGGCGGGCGCCGGGTTCGTAGCGATTCACCAGACAGGCGTCGGGCGCGAAGCCGTCGAAGCCCGCCTGCGCGGCGGCGCGCGTCGCGAGCGTGGAAAACGCCTTGGGCATCCGCGGCCACTTCGCGCCGCTCGCCGGGTCGATCGCGTCGTAGCGGTAGCCGCTTCGGTCCGTCACCCACCCGTACGGGCCGCAGTTGGTCATTGCCACCGACATGCGGAAGCCGCCCGGCGTGACCATGTGGCGGAGCGGCGCTTTCGCGACGACCGCGCGCACCGCGGCGAGGAGCGCCGGCTCCTCCGCGAGCGCGAAGCCGCGCAGCACCACTGCGCCGGGACCGAGCGGTTCCTGCGCGGTCCGTGCCGCGTCGTCGGTGTCGAAAAGGTCCCTGCGCATGCGCGTCCGCTCAGAGCGCGTCGCGGGAGATTACCCTGAGCGCGTGCCGATCGCTTGCTCACGCCGGGGCCGGCGCCCCCCTCGACTCTCCGGGTCTACCGGCAAGCCGCCCGGCGAGCGCCGTCCAGTCGAGCCGCCGCGTGGCGAGCATCGCGATCGCCAGCACGCCGAAGACGAGCAGGGACCCCGTCAGGAGCGCGTGGTCCTCCGAAAGCAGCAGCATGTAGAGCGTCCCGTACATCAATATGAAGAGTGCGCAGAACACGAGCGTCCGCGCGAGCGTGCCGAGCGGATGGCGGAGATACGCCGTGAGCAGCGCGACGCACGCGGCCGCCGCCGCCACGTACGCCGTCGCGAAGGACGTGTGCTCGGCCAGCGCGATCAGCAGCAGAAAGAAGACCGCCAGCGCCGACCCGACGAGCGCGTACTGGATCGCGTGCAGCCGCACCCCGGCCAGCACTTCGGCGAGCGCGAGCCCGGCGAACGTGAAGAGCACGAACAGGAAGCCGTACTCGGTGGCGCGGTGGGCGAGCGCGTAGAGGTTCACCGGATCGAAGAGCGCGACGCCGGCCGCCTTCGCCGACCTGAAGAGCTCGCCGTCGCGCGCCTGCTTCTGCCATGCCGTCTGGCCGCCGGTCGCGTAGTGCGTCGTGCGCCAGGTCGCCTCGAAGCCTTCGGCCGCGATCGTGCGCGCGTCCGGCAGCCACGCGCCGGTGAATGAGGGATGGGGCCAGTTCGAAGCGAGGCGGAGGAGGGTGGTGTCGCCGACCGGCGCGACGGCGAAGCGCGTCGTGCCGATGAGCTCCATCGTGAAGCGGAAGGGAAACGCCGCGCCCGCGCGCTGCGACGCATAGGCGCCCAGGGACGCCTGCAGCGCGAACCGCGGATCCGCGTCGGACCTGGCCGATGCGAACGCGAGCGTTCCGTCGCCCCACGTCAACGGCGAAACCGACTTGATGCCGCGCGGATCGCTCGCCGCGACGACCGCATAGGCCTCCTTCCAGACACGCGTGATCGCGCCGTCCGCGGACGGCGGCGGGGGCCAGTCGAGCTCGCCGGAGACCGCCAGCGCGGCCCGGTATAGCCGAATGGGATAGATCCCCCGGCTACGCGCCTCGACCGGCAGGCCGCCGGCGACGTCGAGCGTCCGCGGCACGAAGTAGCCGGTCGGGCACGGCCGGGTCTTCCGGTCGGTCACCGTCTCGGCCTGCCCGCCGCGCATGATCTGCCGCTCCTCGGCGTAGGTCTCCTCGCAGGTGAGCGCGAGGAGCGGGCCGACGATCGTCTGCGGCCCGCTCGTCTCGGCCGCGAAGCTCCGCTCGACCTCGAGCGCGCGCGCCTGGCGCTCGGCGATCTTGCCGTTGACGAGCTGCACCGGAATCAGGATCGCGACCGCGACGGCGGCGATGACGCCGGCGCGCGCGAGCAAAGGGAATCGCATGAGGTCACCTCGTCGGCTCGACATGCGGCGACGTTAGCGGGCGATTGTGGCGCGCACCGGGCGCCGGTCGGGCGCAATCGGTCGCAGGGCATCCGCAACGCGCCACCCTCCCCGCAACGGGAGGGAAGGTTCCGGTCAGCGGTGCATGCCCCGCCCCGGCGCTGACCGGACGGGCGCGTGCCGGACGACGGCGTGAACGTGCCGCGGGAAAACCGGGCGCGCCGCCACGAACCGATAACCCCACACCGGGTAGGCGGGAAAGGCGGCGTATCCGGAGGAGTAGGCGGGGTAGGGGTAGGCGGGATACGACTGCGCGGCGGCCATCGCATCACGCGCGCGCTGCTCGTACAGCTCCCGCTCGAGCCGCTGAATGCGCGCCTCCAGCTCGAGCTCCCGTTGCCGCGCGATCAGCTCCGGCGCGATGCCGGGAACGGTGCTGACCCGCCCGCTGTCCTCGCTGACCTGCGTGATCTTCTTGACGCCCTCGGGCTTGATGCTGCTGTAGTTGATCACGCCCCGGTCGTCGACCCACCGGTAGATCTCGGCTGGCGCCGCGAGCGGGACGGCGAGCGCAAGCACGCAGACGATGAACGGGCCGGGGCGCATGACGCGCCCACGATCCCACCGCCGTGCGGCGGTGTCAACTCCCCGCGAGCTCGCGCCGCACGATCGCCGCGCCGTCGGCGAGCGCCTTCAGCTTGCCGAACGCGGCCGCGCGCGAGAGGTACTTCATGCCGCAATCCGGCGCCGGGATGAGCCGGTCGGGCGGGAGGTGCTCGAGCCCGCGCCGGATCCGGCGCGCGACCTCTTCCGGCGTCTCGACCGTCGCATTCCCGAGATCGATCACGCCGAGGATGATGGTCTTGCCGGCGAGCGCCTTCAGCACGCCGAGGTCGAGCGTCGGCTGCGCCGCCTCGATCGAGATCTGGCCGGCGATCGAGTCGGCGAGCTGCGGCAGGAACGAATAGCCCGCGCCCGGTTTCTTGTCGCGCACGAGATGCGCGTAGCCGAAGCAGAGGTGCACGGCGGTCGTCGCCGGGACGCCTTCGAGCGCGCGGTTGATCGCACGTACGCCGTAGCGCATGGCCTGCTCGGGGAACGCCTGCAGCCACGGCTCGTCGAGCTGGACCACGTCGGCGCCGGCGGCCTTGAGGTCGCGCGCCTCCGCGTTGATCGCGGCCGCGTAGTCCATCGCGAGCGCTTCCTCGTCCTTGTAGTACTCGTCCTTCGCCTGGCGCGTGAGCGTGAACGGGCCGGGCAGGGTGATCTTGATCGCGCGATCGGTGTTCCGGCGCAGGAACTCGACGTCGCGCACTTCGACCGCGTGGCGCCGGCGGATGGGGCCGACCACGCGTGGGACGACCGTGGGAAGCCCGGTGCGTCCGATCACCTTGCCCGGGTTGTCGATGTCGATGCCGTCGAGCGCGGTGGCAAGCCGGTTCGAGTAGCTCTCGCGCCGGATCTCGCCGTCCGAGATGATGTCGATCCCGGCGCGCTCCATGTCGCGGATCGCGACGAGCGTCGCGTCGTCCTGCGCCTGCTCGAGGAACGCTTCGGGCACGCGCCACAGCTCGCGCATCCGCACGCGCGGGACGGACTGCGACTTCAGCGCGTCGCGGTCGACGAGCCAGTCGGGCTGCGGGTAGCTGCCCACGACGGTGGTGCGCAGCAGCACCTCGTTCATTGCCGTTCTCCTCCGGATTCTCGCTCGGCGCGAGCGTACCGCAGTTTGACATCTGGACGCGTCGCGTTCGGCCTGTCACCATCGCAGCGGACGGAGGAGAGACCAAGAATGACGGGCGGACGGTGGCTCGGCGCGGCGTTCGCCGCGCTTTCGATCCTGGTCGCCGGCACGCGCGACGGTGCGGCGCAGGCCTATCCGCAGCGGCCGGTGCGGCTCGTCGTGCCGGCGCCCGCGGGCGGACCGACCGACGTGCCGGCGCGTCTCGTCGCCGAGGGCCTGAGCACCCTGACCGGGCAGCGCTTCGTGGTCGAGAACCGGGTCGGCGCCGGCGGCATCATCGCGGCGGAATCGGTCGCGCGCGCCGAGCCCGACGGCTACACGCTCCTCTACGCGAACACGAGCGTGCTCGCGGTCAACCCCGCGCTCCAGCCGAAGCTGCCGTACGACGCCGCGACCGCGTTCGCGTCGATCGGCTTCGTCTCCAGCTCGCCGCAGCTCCTGATCGCCAACCCGAAGCTTCCGGTGAAGAACGTGCAGGAGCTGATCGCGTACGCGAAGGCGAACCCGGGCAAGCTGAACTTCGCCTCCGGCGGCATCGGCTCGCTGCCGCATCTCACCTACGAGCTGTTCCGGATGGAGTCGGGGATCGACGCGGTGCACGTCCCGTACGCCGGCGGCGGACCGGCGACCACCGCGCTCATGGCCGGCCAGGCCGACGTGCTGTTCGACCTCGTGCGCACGCGGGTGCGCAGCGGCGAGGTGCGCGCGCTCGCGCTCACCGGCGAGGCGCGCGATCCGGACCTGCCGGACATCCCGACGATGGCGGAGAGCGGCTATCCCGGGATGACCTCGAGCTCGATCACCGGCGTCGTCGCGCCGGCCGGAACGCCGCGCGAGATCATCACGATCGTCAACGTCAGGCTGAACGAGCTCCTCCGCTCGCCCGACTTCGTGGCGCGGATGAAGTCGTTCGGCCTCGTGCCGCGCGGCGGGCCGCCCGAAGACCTGACGGCGTGGATGTCCGAGGCGCGGGAGAAGTGGACGCGAGTCGTCAAAGCCTCGGGCGCGAAACCGAATTGAACGCGCTCTTCCTCGCGCCGACCTCGCTCGTCGATGCGACGCCGCTCGAGCTCGTCGCGGCAGCCGCCGGGGCCGGGTACGACGGCATCGGGCTGCGCCTCAACGCATCCCCGGGGCTGCCGTTCCATCCGGTGGTGGGGAACGCGCCGCTCGTCCGCGACATCCGCCGCGCCCTCGACGATTCGGGCCTCGAGGTGCTCGACGTCTACAGCTTCTATCTCCAGCCGGCGACCGACCTCCGCGACTTTACGCCGGCGCTCGAGCTCGGCGCCGCGCTCGGCGCGAAGTACGTCCTGACGATGGGCGACGATCCGGAGTGGCCGCGCCTCGCCGACAACTTCGGCCGGTTCTGCGACGCCGCCGCTTCGTTCGGCCTCACGTGCGCGGTGGAGTTCGCGGTCATGCGTCCGCTGGCGAGCCTCGCGCAGTCCGTGCGGCTGATCGAAGAGAGCGCGCGCGCGAACGCGGTGATCTGCCTCGATCCGCTCAACTTCGTGCGCGGCGGCGGCGTGCCGGCCGACGTGAAGGCGCTCGACCCGAGGCTCTTTCCCTACGCGCAGATCTCCGACGGCGTGCTCGGACCCGGCGAGCCCGATCCCGCGGCGCTCGGGCGGATGGGCCCCAACCAGCGCCGGCTGCTCGGCGAAGGCGTGGTGCCGGTCGCCGCGATCCTGGACGCGCTGCCGGAGGGGCTGCCGCTGAGCGTCGAGCTGCCGCCGGCGAAGGGCGCGCGGCCGCCGCCGGCCGAGTGGGCAAAGGCGACGGCGGAAAACGTGCGGCGGTTCCTGGCAGGGTACGAGCGGACCGGAGCGCGCGCATGAACAAGCTCTTCCTCGCCCCCACCACGCTCCTCGACGCCGCGCCGCTCGAGTTTCTCGCCGTGGCGGCGGACGCCGGCTACGACGGCGTCGGCGTGCGGCTCTACCGCTCGCCGAACCTGCCGTTTCACGCGGTGGTGGGAGACGCCGCGCTGATTCGCGCGATCGGGCGCGCGCTCGCCGATGCCGGGCTCGCGGTGCTCGACATATTCACCTTCTACCTCCAGCCGGCGACGGACGTGCGCGACTTCACGCCCGCGCTCGAGCTCGGTGCGGCGCTCGGCGCGAAGTACGCGGTGATCCAGGGCGACGATCCCGAGTGGTCGCGCCTCCGCGACAACTTCGCCGCCTTCTGCGACGAGGCCGCGCGCTGCGGGCTCGTCGTCGCCGTGGAGTTCATGCCGGCGCGGCCGCTCGCCACGCTTGCGCTCGCGCTGCGGCTGCGGCGCGAGGCGGCGCGCCCCAACGTCTCGATCCTCGTCGACCCGCTGCACCTCGCGCGCTCCGGCGGGACTCCCGCGGACCTGGACGGGCTCGACGCGAGTCTCTTCCCCTACGCGCAGTTCTCGGACGGGATCCCGGCGACCGCGGAGCGACGCATGCCGGGCGCAGGCGAGCTCCCCCTCGGCGCGCTGCTCGACGCTCTGCCCGCGGGCCTGCCGCTCAGCGTCGAAGTCCCCGACACGCGCCGCGGCGACGTTCCGCCGCTCGAATGGGCGAAGATGGCCCTCGCGACCACCCGCAACCTCCTGGCAAGGCGGCCAACAACGCGATGAAAACACGACCCCTCGGCAATTCGGCCCTGCAGGTTTCCGTGGCCGGGCTCGGCTGCAACAACTTCGGCGGCCGCATCGACCTCGAGGCCTCGCGCAAGGTGGTGCACAAGGCGCTCGACCTCGGCATCAACATGTTCGACACCGCGGACGGCTACGGCAACCGCGGGGGATCGGAGAGCGCGCTCGGCGAGATCCTGGGCGCGCGCCGGAAGGACGTCGTGCTGGCGACCAAGTTCGGCGTGCAGATGGATGACGCCGGCGAACTGAAGGGCGCCTCGCGCGGGTACATCCCGCGCGCGCTCGAGGCGAGCCTGAAGCGGCTCAGGACCGACTGGATCGACCTCTACCAGATCCACTGGCCGGATCCGAAGACGCCCATCGAGGAGACGCTGCGGGCGCTCGACGATCTCGTCCGCCAGGGCAAGGTGCGCCACGTCGGCTGCTCGAATTTCGCGGCCTGGCAGATGGTCGAGGCGCAGTGGACGTCGCGGCATCACGGCCTCGCCGCCTTCGTCTCGTGCCAGAACGAGTACAGCCTGATCGTGCGCGACGCCGAGCGCGAGCTCGTGCCGGCGATGCAGGCGTACGGCCTCGGCCTGCTTGCCCTACTTCCCGCTCGCGAGCGGCCTGCTGAGCGGCAAGTACAAGCGCGGCCAGCCGATCGCGAAGGGCCTGCGCTTCGACCTTATGCCGCAGTTCCGGGACCGCTTCCTCACCGACGCGAACTTCGCGACGGTCGAGGCGCTCGAGGCGTTTGCCCGGGCGCGCGGCCGCACGCTGGTGGAGCTCGCTTTCGGCTGGCTCGCGTCGCGGCCGACGGTGGCGAGCGTCATCGCCGGCGCCACGCGGCCCGGGCAGGTCGAGGAGAACGCCGCGGCCGTCGAGCGGACCCTCGACGCCGGGGACCTGGCCGAGCTCGAGCGGCTTGCGGGGCGGGCCTGATGGCGACGCTCGCCGCCGCGTTCGGCTCCTCGCACAGCGTGATGCTCACGGCGGGGCTCGAGGACTGGCTGACCCGCTTCCGCGAGAGCGATCCGCGGATGCCGTACTACGACCACGCAGGGAACCCGTGCACGTTCGCCGACGTGCTCGCCCGCGCGCCGGCCGACGCCGCGGACCGGATCACCCCCGCCGCAATCACCGCTCGGTACGAGGCGGTCCAGGCGGCGATGGCGCGCGTGAGAACCGAGATCGCGTCCGCGCAGCTCGACGCGCTCGTCATCGTCGGCGACGACCAGCACGAGCTCTTCCACGACCAGCACATGCCGTCGATCGGCATCTACCACGGCGCGACGATCCGGAACGCGCCGCGGCGGCAGGTGGCGCCGGAGGACTGGTACCGCCGCGCGCAGATGGGCCGCCTCGAGGACGAGCGCGAGGCGCACTACCCGTGCCACCAGCCGCTCGCGCTCCACCTGATCGCGGGCCTGGTGGAGCGGGAGTTCGACGTCTCCGCCATCGCCAGCCTCGCGGACGGGCAGTACGAGGGCCACGCCTACTCGTTCATCCATCGCCGGTATCTTCAGGGCACCGGCCTGCCGATCGTCCCGATCTTCCTGAACACCTACAACCCGCCGAACCAGCCGCTGCCGCGCCGCTGCATGCGGCTCGGCGCCGCGCTGCGGGATCTCGTCGCCGGCTACCCGGGGGACCTCCGCGTCGGCCTCCTCGCCTCGGGCGGCCTGAGCCACTTCGTCGTCGAGGAGGAGCTGGACCGCGGGCGTCATCGACGCCTTGCGGCGCAAGGACGTCGAGTTCCTCGCGCGACTCGATCCGCGCCGGCTGAAGGCGGGCAGCTCGGAGATCCGCAACTGGATCGTCGTCGCGGCGGCCGCGGTCGAGCTCGATCTCACGTGGATCTCGTACACGCCGGCGTACCGGACGCCTGCTCTCACCGGGACCGGGCTCGCCTTCGCGCGGTGGAGTTGAGTTGGTGGCGCCGCCCTTCCGCGCCGACCACGTGGGCAGCCTGCTGCGCAACCCGGAGCTGAGGACGGCGCACGAGCAGGCGCTCCAGGGCCGCTACGGGGCCGCGGCCCTCCGCGAGCTGCAGGACCGCTCGATCCGCGACGTCATCGCCATGCAGGAAGCGGTGGGGCTGCACGCGATCACCGACGGCGAGCTGCGGCGGACCTCCTTTCACGCCGACTTCATCGAGCGGCTAGACGGCGCGAGCTCGCAGGGCCGCCTCGCGGTCGAGGGCGCCGCGGGCGGCGCGCTCGAGGCGGCTCCCGCCGCGGGCAAGCCGTTCGCCCCGCGCGCGTTCGCGGTGACCGGGAAGCTGCGCCACGCGCGGCCGATCGAGGTCGCGAACTTCGCGTTCGTGCGCGCGCACACGCGCCGCACCGCGAAGCAGACGATCCCGTCGCCGACGATGCTGCTGCGCGGCGGCCGGGGCGCGGTGAGCCGCGAGGCCTACCCCGACCTCGCCGAGTTCCACGCCGACATCGCCGCCGTCTACCGGGAGGAGCTCGGGCAGCTCGGCGCGGCCGGGTGCACCTACGTGCAGCTCGACGACACGAACTTCGCGTACCTCTGCGATCCGAAGCTGCGCGACACGTTCCGGCACTGGGGCGACGATCCGGACGGGATGCCCGAGCGCTTCGCGCAGCTCATCAACGCGGCGCTCGCGGGCCGGCCGGCCGGGATGACCGTCGGGATCCATCTCTGCCGCGGCAACTCGTCGGGGCGGTGGGCGGCCGAGGGCGGGTACGAGCCGGTCGCGGAGTGCCTCCTCAACCGGATCGAGGTGGACGGGTACTTCCTCGAGTACGACGACGAGCGGTCCGGCGGGTTCGAGCCGCTGCGGTTCTTCCCGCGGGGCGCGCGCAAGCGGGTCGTGCTCGGGCTCGTCAGCACGAAGTCGCCGGTGCTCGAATCCAGGGATGCGCTCAGGCGCCGGATCGACGAGGCGGCCCGCTACGTGCCGCTCGAGAACCTGTGCCTCAGCCCGCAGTGCGGCTTCGCCAGCACCTTCCGGGGCAACCCGGTGACCGCGGACGTGCAGCGCCGCAAGCTCGCGCTCGTGGTCGAGGTCGCGACCGAGGTGTGGGGGACCGCCAATTGAAGCGAGGGAGGGGAAAAGTCATGAACAGAGGGCTGTCGCTGGGGTTCGTCCTGCTCGTCACGCTCGCCACGCTCGCCGTGCCGCCCGCGGCCGCGCAGGACTGGCCCGCCAAACCGGTGCGGTTCATCGCCGGCTCGACGCCGGGCAGCGTCGGCGACGTGGTGCTGCGCATCCTCGGTGAGCAGTTCCAGAAGCAGACCGGGCAGCCGTGGATCCTCGACTACCGGCCGGGAGCGGGGGGCAGCATCGCCGCCGTCGCCACCGCGAAGTCCGCCCCCGACGGCTACACGTACGGGCTGATCAACACCGGCACGCTGGCGATCTCGCCGTACGTCTTCGTGAAGCCGCCCTACGACGCGGCGAAGGACTTCACCTACGTCGCGCGGATGGTGCAGCTCAATACCGTCCTGTGGGTGCGCAAGGACTCGCCGTTCGCATCGGTGAAGGACCTGGTCGACTTCGCGAAGGCGAACCCCGGCAAGCTCAACTACGCCTCGACCGGCCCGGGCGCGGTGTCCCACCTCGGTGGCGTACTGCTGGGTCTGCGGTCGGGCACGTCCTCCGTCCACGTGCCCTACAAGTCCACCGCCGCGTCCTCGACCGCCGTTCTCAGCGGGGAGGCGGACTTCGGGTTCGAATCGCTCGCGACGGCGCTCGGGCACATCAAGGGCGGGACGGCGCGCGCGCTGGGCGTGGCCGGCGCGGCGCGCCTGCCGCTGCTCCCCGACGTCCCGACCCTGGAGGAGGCGGGCGTGCCGGGCGTCGTCCTGACCTCCTACTTCGGGGCGATCGCGCCGGCGGGGGTGCCGCGGCCGATCGTCGAGCGGATGGCGGCGGTGCTGAAGGAGGCGCTCGCGGACCCGGCGACGGTGAAGCGGCTCGAGGACCTCACCTTCGGCGCGGCGTGGTCGGGACCCGACGACTTCCGCGCGCTCGCGGAATCGGAGATCAGGCGGTGGGGGCCGATCATCGAGAGCGCCGGCGTCCCGAAGCAGTAGCGGCCGAACAGCGGGGGATTTACGGGGCGGAGCCAGAAAGTAAAACGGCCCGGGGTGTAACCCCGGGCCGCCGCGTTTCTTATAGGCGTGAAGCTTACAGCTTCTTCTTCGCCTTCTTCGCGGCTTTTTTCTTCGCAGCCATGAAAGACTCCTTATCGGAGAAACGCGCCACGTCAGCGCGCGCTTGCGATATAACATCTCTTGCGAAAAAAAACAATGCCCTAGCGCTTTTTTCGTTGGGTCGGCGCTACGCGGATGAGGGCGCGACGTAGTCCAGCATCGGCGCCCGCAGGTCGTCCGGGATCGGCAAAGCACGCAAAGTGTCGAGCGAGATGAGCGCGACCTTGTGGCGGGCGAGGAACTTTTCCTCATCGCCGACCCGCCCGCGGATCCGGAACTCGATCGAGCTCGAGCCGAGCTTGCCGATCGCGAGCTCGAGCGAAAGCTGGTCGCCGAGATGGCAGGGGCGGAAGAACTCGCAGCCGGTGTTCACGATCGGGAAGCCGAGCCGGCGCACGATGTGCATCTCGTTGAAGGGCAGCCCCACCGCCTCGCGGAACCAGTCCTCGACGCAGCCGCTGATCATGTCGAAGAAGTTGACGAAGTAGACGATGCCCGCCGGGTCGCAGTGCGAGAAGCGGATCCGGCGCTCGGTCGTGAATACCTTGGCCATCGCGGAAGACTTTCGGAAGGGGGAGCGCCGATGGTACCGAATCGGGTCGGCCGGCAGAGCGAAGCGCGGGCGGATGGTCGACGCGCAGTCGTCCGCGGGCGGATAATGCGGGATGCGAACACACCACCTCCTGCTCCGCGCGGCGATCGCGGCTGCGCTCGCGATCCCCACGGCCGTCGCAGCGGCCGACTACGAAGTCGGTCAGGTCTGGTCCGCGAAAGGAAGGGAGAAGGATCCCGACCCGCAGGTGCTCATCCTGCGGGTCGAGCCGAAGACGCCGGTCGGCGTGGTGGTCTTCGTCGCGGCCGGGGGCCTCAAGCTCTGCCTCCCGGACGGCCAGTGCGGCGATCTCTTCTCGCCGCTTGCCATGACGAAGGCGGCGCTCGACCGGAGCGTCAAGGAGCAGGTCGGCCAGGTCGACCCCGCGTCCAGCTTCCAGCAGCGCGCCCAGTTCCAGTTCGAGCGGGGCTACCAGTCCTGGAAGGACGGCGTCGGCCAAGGGCGCACCGGTGACGATTACCGTGCCGCTCGCCGAAGCGCTCGACCAGATCGAAGGCGGGTCGAAGATCCAGGTGAAGTGAACCGGGTCGTCGCGTAGGGCGGGGATCACATGCCTTCCGGCCCGCCGATCCAGGCGGTCGTCCGTGCGATCGAGGTCCTGCAGGCGCTCAACCGCCAGCCGGTGTCCACGATCGACGTGCTCCACCGGCAGACCGGCGTGCCGAAGCCGTCGCTCGTCCGGCTCCTCCAGACGCTCGCCGCGAAGGGGCTGGTGCGGCACGCGCCGCAGTACGGCGCCTACTACCTCACTTCCGCTCGTCGGCACGCTGAGCTGCGGCTATCACAGCGAGCCGCGCATCGTCGAGGCGGCGGCGCCGGTGGCCGATGCGCTTACGCGCCGGATCAAGTGGCCGCTCGCGGTCGCGGCGTTCGACGGCGACGCGATGGTCGTGCGCTACAGCACGATCCCGAGCTCGCCGCTGTCGCTGCTGCACTCGAGCATCAACATGCGGCTGAGCGTCGTGGCGCGCGCGCTCGGGCGCGCCTATCTCGCGTTCTGCCCGGCCGACGAGCAGGCGGTGATCCTGGCGGTCGTCCGCCAGTCGAAGCTCCCCGAGGACGCGGCGGCGAAGCGCCCGCGCGAGGTGGCGAAGACCCTGGCCGAGGTGCGCCGCCGCGGCTACGCGGTGCGCGATCCGCAGGTCCGCCCGGTGTCGAACACGCTCGCGGTCCCGCTGTACGAGGGCGGCCGGGTCATCGGCTCGCTCGGGATGACGTGGTTCGCGTCGGTGATGTCGCCGGAGAAGGCGGTGAAGCAGTACCTCGGCGACCTCAAGGCCGCGGCGGCGGAGATCGCCGCGCGGCTGGAGGCGCTCAAGGCCGGCTAGCGCCCCGCGGGGGCGGGCGCCCCCTGCTGAGCCGGCATCGGGTACTCGTCCGCATTGCAGACGAGGCCCGGCTTCGTCGAGAAATCGACGCGGGGCGGGGCGAAGACGTCGATCAGCCAGCCCGGCCCGCCGATATTGCGGCTCGTGTGGACGACGTTCGGCGGGATGACCGTCACCGAAGGGCTGCCGATCTCGAGATGCTCGTCCGCGCGCCAGGCGGTCATGTCGGGCGTCCACGGGTAGCGGAGATGGTGGACGTAGGTCCCCTGGACCGCGAGCGACCCCTGCTCGAAGTCCGCGTGCGAGTGCGGGCTGAGCTTCGTCACGTCGCGCGCCGTCGCGCGCTTCGCGAGCACGTTGATCATCAGGTTCGTGCACCGGAAGATCCGCATGTTGCTGTCGGCCTGCGCGTGGTCGGCGAGCTTGTAGTGCCGCAGCCTGAAGCCGCCGGGCGGATCGGGCCACGGGAGGAGCGGGGCGACATCGGGCGCGCCGGCCGCGTAGGCCGAAGCGTTGGCCGCACGCGCCGCGAGGTCCGCGGCTCGCGCCGAGAACACGCGCACGACGAGGCCGTCGCTGCGCGCGGTCACCGTGCTCGCACCGGGCGGGACGATCGTGAGCGTCTCGGGGCCGGCCTCGACCCGCTCGCCCCCGGCCTCGATGAGCGCGCCGGTCTCCGGGAGCAGCACCGCCGACTCGTCGGGGTTGTCCGCCCGCCGCAGGCTCGCGCCGGCGCTCACCCGGGAGACGGCGATCACGAAGTTCGCGCCGCGCGTGAGCCAGGTGCTGGCACCCGGGCCCTCCTCGAGCTGCGGTGGCGCGTCATAGTGGCTGGCGTGGGAGGCGGGTCGGATCGGCAGGGCAGCCATGCTCAGGGTCTCCGGTCGGGGGTCTTCGCCGCGACGCTCTGCGCCGCCTGGCGAAGCAGGGATTGGTCCGAACCCACGATGAACCACGTCACGCCCTGCGCGGCGAACCGGTCGCGCTCGGCGGCGGTGGCGACGAACATCGCCGGGATCTTCCCGGCGGCGCGCGCGGCGTCGATGATGCGCGTGCACGCCGCCGAGACGCGGTCGGACTGGATGTTGTCCTCGCCGAGCGAGAGGGCGAGGTCGGCGCGGCCGATGAAGAGGCCGTCCACGCCCGGCACCGCTGCGATCGCCGGCGCTGCCTCGACCGCCTCCGCGCTCTCGATCTGGCACATGATCAGGCTCTTGTCCCCGGCTTCGAGCGCGGCCTTCATGCCGAGCGTGCCGTAGCCCGCGGACCGCGGCGAGCTGGAGAAGCCGCGGACGCCGCCGCGGTACCGCGCGCGCGACACGACCTCCGCCGCCTGCGCCGCCGAGTCGACGTGCGGCACCACCAGCCCCGCCGCGCCGACGTCGAGCACCGACAGGATCGTCGCCGGCGCGGTGTCCGGGATGCGGACGTGGATCGGCAGCCGCGCGGCGCGGCCCGCCAGCATCATGAGGTCGAGCGCCGCGCGGTCGAACGGCGCGTGCTCGGCGTCGATCGCCGCGAAATCGAGCCCGGTGAGCCCGAGGATCTCCACCACGTGCGGGGAGAGCGTCTTGACGAAGGTGCCGACCTGCATCAGCCGTTCTCCAGGCCGGGGGTACCGCCCGGGGGCTGATGCAGCCGCGGGCGGTTGAAGATCTCGCCGAGCGCCGCGTAGTAGGGCCCGCCGAGGCGCGCCACCGGCCGCATCTTCGCGCTGTCGACGCGCCGGCCGTCGAAGATCTCCGGCGAGAGGTGGAAGGCGACGATCTCGACGATGTAGAGCGTGTTCACCCCCCGGCCGAGCGTGATCGCCCGCTCGAGCCGGCACTCCATCTGGATCGGCGAGGCGGCGATGCGCGGCGGCTTCACGAACCGGCTCGGCGCGAGCGCGATCCCGAGCGCCTCGGTCTCGCTTACCTCCGGCGGGTAGTCGGCCGAGGTCTTGTGCATGACCTCCAGGGTCGCCTCGGTCGCCACGTTCACCACGCACTCGCGCGATTCGACGAGGTTGCGCGCGGTGTCCTTCAGCTCGCCCGCCCGCGAGCCGATGTTGACCCCGAGCATCGGCGGGCTGTGCGCGACGTAGTTGAACGAGCTGAACGGCGCCGCGTTCACCTTGCCGGCGGCGTCGATGGTCGTGATCCACGCGATCGGCCGCGGGACGATGCAGCCGATGAGCAGGCTGTAGGCCGCCTCACTGTCGAGGAGCGACGTGTCGAGCGTCACGTGCCCGGTGTTCGGCATTCGGCTGCTCCTTTCAGGACTCGTAGATGAGCACGATCGTCTCGGCGACGAGCGCCGGGCGGGTCGCGCCCTCGACCTCGACCGTGCTCTCGAAGGTGAAGCGCACGGCGCCGTCGGCCGGCTCGGCGGCCTTGAGCGTCTGGCGGAGGCGGATCCGCGCGCCGACCGGCACCGCACCGGTGAACCGCACGCGGTTGTAGCCGTAGTTGAGCCCGCGCCCGCGCTGCTCGATCGTCCAGATCGAGCGCTGAAGCCGCGGGACGAGCGACAGCGTGAGGAGGCCGTGCGCGATCGTCCTGCCGTCCGGCATCTCCCGCCGGGCGCGCTCGACGTCGACGTGGATCCAGTGGTCGTCGCCGGTGGTCGCGGCGAAGGCATCGATGCGCGCCTGATCGATCTCGAGCCAGTCGCTCGCGCCGAGGTCCTGGCCGACGCGCTCCGCGAGCGCGCGCGGCGTCGCGACCTTGAGCGTCATGTGTTGCCTTTCTCGTCCGCGGGGCGGGCGGGGATGCGGCCGAGCGAGTAGAGCGACAGCACCGGCTCGCCGGCTTCGTTCTTCACCACGACGCGCGTGCGCACGGTGCCGCGGTCGGGGCGCGACTCGGAGCGCTTGACCTCGACCACCTCGCGCTCGACCGTCAGCACGTCGCCGGGGCGGACCGGCTTCAGCCAGCGCAGCTCGTCGATGCCCATCCCGAGCATCGGCGTCTTGCCGTAGCCGCCGGCCGCGATGAAGACGCGCATCGACAGGATGGCGACCTGCCAGCCGCTCGCGATGATCGAGCCGAACGGCGCTCGCCGCGCCGTACCCGGGGTCGGTGTGCATCGGCTGCGGGTCGTTGGCGCGGCCGAAGGCGATGATCTCCTCGGCGCTCAGCGAGACGGGCCCGCTCTGCCAGCGCTCGCCGACCTGGAAATCCTCGAGATAGCGGGTCTGGCTCATCGGTCCTTCCAGTAGGGCGCGCGCAGCTCGCGCTTGAGCACCTTGCCGAGCGGCGACCGCGGGAGCTCGGTGCGGAGCTCCACCGCGCTCAGCCGCTGCATCTTCCCGACCCGTGCGTTCGTCCAGTCGCGGAGCTGCGCCTGCGTCGAGCGTGGCACCGGGCCGGCACACCACGAACGCGAGCGGCGTCTCGCCCCACGCGTCGCTCGGCACGCCGACCACCGCCGCGTCCGCGACGTCGGGGTGGGTAGCGAGCACCGCCTCGAGGTCGGCGGCGTAGACGTTCTGGCCGCCCGAGATGATGACGTCCTTCCGCCGGTCGAGGAGGACGAGGAACCCGTCCTCGTCGAAGCGGCCGACGTCGCCGGTGCGGTGGAAGACGCGCCCCTCGGCGTCGCGCCAGTACATCGCCTCGGTCGCCTCCGGCCGCTTGTAGTAGCCCGACATCATGTAGAGGTTGCGCCCGATCACCTCGCCGGTCGCGCCCGGCGGCAGCTCGCGGCCTTCCTCGTCGATCATGCGGACGTCGTTGTCGGGCGCCGGGCGGCCGACGGTGTGGAGCTTGTCCGGGAACCGGGTCGCGTCGAGCAGGCAGGAGCAGCCGCCTTCGGTCAGGCCGTAGAGATCGAGCAGCCGGCCGGGCCAGCGGTCGAGCAGCTCGCGCTTCAGCGCCGCCGGGAACGGCGCGCCGGTCGACTGCTTGACCTTGAACGAGGAGAGGTCGGTGCGCGCGAAGTCGGGGTGCGCGAGGATGCGCTGGTACTGCACCGGCACGAGCATCGTGTGCGTGACTCGCCGCGATTGCGCGAGCGCGAGGTAGCGCCCCGCGTCGAACTTCCGCATCAGGATCGCCGGGCCGCCCCGCAGAGCGCCGAGAGCATCGGCAGCAGCGTCGTGTTGGAGTAGGGCGGCGTGCCGAGTAGGGTCGCGCTCGCCGGCCCGTAGTCGAACCCCACGCGGAACGCCTGGCGGCGCCGCATGTTCTGCGTGTGGACGATGCCCTTCGGGACGCCGGTCGTTCCCGAGCTGTAGATGATGTTGAACGGCAGGTCGTCCTGGAGCGCCGGTCGCGGGCGGCCACGCGGCGCCGCCTCGAGCCACTCGCCGTAGCCGCGCCAGCCCGGCGCGGCGAAATCGAACGCGATCAGTCCACCGCGCAGCCGGTCGGCCAGCTCCGCTTCGAACCCTGCGACGAGCGGCCGCTGGTCCGCGCCGAGCAGCAGCACCTTCGCGTCGCTGTCGAGGAGCATCGCGCGCAGCGCGTCCGCGCTCGCCGAGGCCGGGAGGGGAACCGCGCAGGCGCCGGCGGCGGTCGTGCCGAGGAACGACGCGACGTACTCGACCGAGGCCGGCGCGAGGATCGCGACCTTGTCGCCGGGCGCGACGCCGAGCCCGCCGAGCGCGGCTGCGATTCGCTCGATGCGGTCGACGAGCGCGCGCCAGGTGAGGGCCTGGTCCTCGCACTCGACCGCCCGCGCGTCCGGCGTCCGCGCCGCGTTCGCGTCGATCAGGTCGGCGATGAAAGCGTCCGCGGCCATGGTCAGTCGAGCTTCGCCCCCGAGGCCTCGATCACGCGCTTCCACTTCGCAGCTTCGTTGGCCATCAGCTGGCTGAGGCGCTCCGGCGGGCCGCCGATCGCCTGCGCGCCGAGGTCCGCGAGCTTCGCCCGGCCTTCGTCCGAGGCGAGATAGCGGTCGGCCTCCTGGTTCGCCTTGTCGACGATCGGCCGCGGCAGTCCGGCCGGTCCGACGAGCGCGTGCCAGACCGACGCCTCGACGTCGATGCCCTGCTCGGCGGCGGTGGGCACGTCGGGCAGCCCGGCGAAGCGCGTGCGCGTCGTGACCGCGAGCCCCTTCAGCTTGCCCGACCTGACCGGGCCGATGAACGCGGTCACCGGCGCGACAACCGCCTGGATGTTCCCCGCGACGACCTCGGCCATCGCCGGCGCGTCGCCCTTGAACGGAACGTGGACGAGATCGACCTTCGCGGTCATCTTCAGGAGCTCGAGCGTGAGATGGCCGATCGTGCCGTTGCCGGGCGACCCGACGTTGAGCTGCCCGGGCTTCGCGCGCGCGAGATCGACGAACTCCTTCAGGCCCTTCGCCGGGACCGCCGGGTTGGCCGAGACCAGCATCGCGGTCTCGGCGACGAGGATGATCGGCACCAGGTCCTTCGTGCTGTCGAACGACATCGACTTGTAGAGGAAGCGGTTGTTCGCCAGCGGCCCGGAGCTCGACAGGCCGAGCGTGTAGCCGTCGGGCGGGCTCCGCACCACCACTTCGGTGCCGACGTTGCCGCCGGCGCCGGCGCGGTTCTCGACCACGAACGACTGGCCGAACGCGCCCGTGAGCCGCGCCGCGATCAGCCGGGCGAAGACGTCGGCGCTGCCGCCGGGCGGGAAGGGCACGACGATCCGGACCGGTTTCTCCGGCCATGCCGTCTGGGCGAGCGCGCTCCCAGCGGCGGCGAGGCTCGCGAGCGCAAGCGCGAGTGCAAGGGATCGGCGTTTCATGTCGTGCTCCTCTGGGTTGGCGGCCCGCCGCCGGTCCTGCCTAGGCCGGCGGTTCGTAGTCCTGCGCGTTCGCCACCCAGCCTTTAGCGATGAAATCGCGGCGCGGCGGCGAGAAGACGTCGATCAGCAGGTGCCGCTCGCCGCCGACGCCCTCGGTCGTGTGCACGAGGTGCACCGGGATCACCGCCACCGAAGGCGAGGGGACGCGCGCGTGCACGTCGTCGCGCCAGAGATTCGCGTTCCGCGTCCAGTTCACGCGGAAGTGATGGACGAAATCCCCCGCGGCGGCGAGCGAGCATCTGCTCGAAGTCCGCGTGGCTGTGCGGGCTGAGCGTCGTTCGGTCGCGCGGGCCGGCGTACTCCACCCAGTTGATGCTCAGAGTCGCGCTCTGGAACATCTTGAGGCGCGGGTTGTCCGCGGGCGCCTTCACCGCGTCGAGCGCGATCACCTCGATGCGGTCCGGCGCTTTCAGTCGGCGGTAGGGCGCGCCGATCGGCGCGACTCTCGGGTCGGGCCGCGCGTATGTCGCGCCGTTGAGGACGCAGCGGCCGGCGAGGTCGCTCCGCGTCGACGCGAACACGGTGCAGGCGCCCGCGCCGTCCGGCGCGATCGAGAAGCGGCCGGGCGGCAGGATGCAGAGCGAGCGCGCGGCGGCGCGAACCTGCTGGCCCGCGCCGTCGATCGCCGCGCCGGTCGTGAGGAGCAGCACCATGATCTCCGCTTCGCTCGCAACCTCGAACGGCCGCGCGCCGGCGCCCGCCTCGACCCACTCGACGACGACGTTCTGCGACCGGCTCAGCCAGTGGCGGCTGCCGCCCTTCGTCTCGGGCGGGTGATCGAGGAAGCGGACGAGGTCCGCGTCGCGGTCGGCGATGGCTTCGGTCGGCGGCATGCGGTCAGGCGGCGTAGCGCGCGCACGCCTGCTCGTCGAACGCGAGGCCGAGCCCCGGCTTCGCCGGGACGGCGAGCTGCCCGGCGACCGGCTGCGGCACTTCCTGGAAGAGGCGGTTCGACCACGGCATGTTCTCGATGACGAGCCCATTCGGCACCGCGCAGACGAGATGCACCGAGATGTCGGGGTAGAGATGGCTCACGATCGGCAGGTTGAACGCCTCCGCCATGCCGGCGATCTTCAGCCAGCCGGTGATCCCGCCGGTCCGCATGACGTCGGCCATGGCGATGTCGACCGAGCGCGCCTCGAACATGTAGCGGAACGGCACGCTCCCGTAGACGTACTCGCCCGCCGCGATCGGCGTCTTCAGGCCGTCCGCGACGGCGGCGAGGCCGGGATAGTCGTCGGCCGCGACCGGGTCCTCGAGCCAGTAGAGCCCGAACTCCTCGATCAGGCTGCCGATCGAGAGCGCCTGGCGCACGTCCCAGCGCTGGTTGACGTCCGCCATCAGGTCGACGTCGGGGCCGATGGCCTTGCGAATCTCCCGCACGCGCTCGACCTCCTTCCGCGGGCTGCTGCGGCCGGGCAGGGCGAGGTTCATCTTCATCTGCGTGTAGCCGCGCTCCACCAGGCGCCCTGCCGCCTTGACGACATCGTCGAGCGGCGCGTCGCGGCCGAGCGCGCCCGATGCGTACACCGGGGCCTGCTTGCGGAAGCCGCCGGCGAGCGTCGCGACCGGAAGGCCGGCGTGCTTCCCCTTGATGTCCCACAGCGCGATGTCGATCGCCGCGACGGCGAGGGTGAAGATCCCGCCCGGCCCCGCGGTGCCCGCGGCGGCGCGCAGCTTGTGGTGGATCGTCTCGATCGCGAGCGGATCGTCGCCGACGATGAGCGCGCCGAGCTCGTCGACCGCGGTCCTGAGCGCGCCCGAGATCGCCCAGCCCATGAACGTGTAGCCGATGCCCTCGATGCCTTCGTCGGTGCGGACGACGAGGGTGACGAAGTCCCGGGTCGGGCCGAGGCCCGGCTGCGCCGGCCCGCCGGCGAGCGGCTCTTCGGCCGGCAGCCGGACGAGCCGCGATTTCGTGGCGATGATTTTCATCAGTCGATCCTGATCTTCGCTTCGTTCAGAACTTTCGCCCAGCGCGCGCCTTCGCGGTCGAGGAACTGCGCGAACGCGGCGCGCGCGGTCGGGTTCGGGTCGGCGCCGAGCTTCTGGATCTGGCTCCGCGTCTCGGCGTCGTTCAGCGCCTCGTTCACCGCGGCGTGCAGCGCGTCGAGCACGGCGGGAGGCGTCTGCGCCGGTGCGACGATGCCGTACCAGGTCGAGATCGCGAGCTCGGGAAAGCCCGCTTCGGCCACCGTCGGCACGTCCTTCAGGTCGCTCGAGCGCTCCGTCGCCGTCGTCGCGAGCGCGCGGACGCGCCCCGACTTGACCGACGGCGCCGAGCTCGCGACCGAGTCCGCGGTGAGCGACACCTGCCCGCCGGCCACCGCCGCGAGCGCCGGCCCCTGGCCGGTGTACGGCACGTGGAGGAGATCGATGCCGGCGTCGAGCTTGAAGAACTCCATGACGAGGTGCGTGATCAGCCCCACGCCGCCGCTCGCGAAGCTCAGCTTGCCCGGGTTCGCCTTCGCGTAAGCGACGAGCGCTTTCAGGTCGTTCGCGGGAACCGAGGTTGCGGCGATGATCAGCAGCGGCGAGGTCGCCCACGATGCGACCGCGGCGAAGTCCCGCTGCACGTTGTAGCCCGGCTTCGCGTAGAGCGACTGGTTGATCACGGTCGCAGGCGTGACGAAGAGCAGCGTGTAGCCGTCGGCCGGCGACTGCGCCACCGCCGCGGTGCCGATGTTGCCGCCCGCGCCGCCGCGGTTCTCGACGATGAACGGCTGCTTGAAGCGGGCCGCGAGGCGCGCCGCCGCCACCCGCGCCTGGACGTCGGTGCCGCCGCCGGCGGCGAACGGCACGACGATCCGCACGGTCCGGTCGGGATACTGCGCGTGCGCACCGAGGGCGACGAGGAGCATCGTCGCGCCGGCCGCCAGCCTGCATCCGAGCATGGGTCTCTTCCTTTGTGCGGTGCACCGTCGCACGGTGCGCCCGACAGGGCCCGCCAGTCTAGCCGCGCGCCGCGGAGGCCGGTCGCGCGCCGTCCGAACTTTTCGGAGACCGGAAAGTTGGCCGGTGCGCATGGCGCCGGCCCGGGGGCGCTGCTAGCTTGTCCCCCAGGAGGTGGGCGGATGACACTAAGGAAGGCATTGCTGGCCGCCGCGGGCGTCGCGATCGCGCTCGGCGGCAGCCTCGCGCAGGCGCAGGCGTGGCCGTCGAAGCCGGTGCGGATCATCGTGCCGTTCCCGGCCGGCGGCGCGACCGATCTCCTCGCCCGGTCGCTCGGGCAGAAGCTCGGCGAGTCGCTCGGCCAGCCGTTCATCGTCGACAACCGGGCCGGGGCGAACGGGAACATCGGCGCGGCCGCCGTCGCCAAGGCGCCGCCCGACGGCTACACGATCATGTTCTGCACCACCGGGCCGCTCGTCTTCAACAAGATCATCTACAAGACGACGCCGTTCGATCCGCTGCGCGACTTCGCGCCGATCGTGCTGGTCGCCGACGTGCCGCTGCTCGTCGCGGCGCACCCGAGCTTCCCGGTGCGCACGCTGCCGGAGCTCGTCGCGTACGCGAAGGCGAACCCGGGCAAGGTCACCTATTCCAGTCCGGGCAACGGCTCGATGGCCCACCTCACCGCCGAGCTGATCCAGCGCGAGACCGGGATGAAGCTCACCCACGTGCCCTACAAGGGCACGGCGCCCGCGCTGAACGATCTCGTCGCCGGCGTCGTCAACATCAGCTTCGACCTCGCGCCGACGTACGTGCCGCTAGTGAAGGCGGGCAAGATCAATCCGCTCGCGGTGACGACCTCGACCCGCTCGCCGGTGCTGCCCGACGTGCCGACCGTCATCGAGTCGGGCGTCGCCGGCTACCAGAGCTCCGGGTGGTTCGCGTTCGTCGCGCCGGCCGGAACGCCGGCGGACGTCATCGAGAAGGTGAACGCGATCACCAACCAGTACATCGTGAGCCCCGAGGGCAAGGCGCGCCTCGCGGAGTTCGGCATGCGCCCGCTCGGCGGGACACCGCAGACGCTCGGGGCGTTCATGGTGTCGGAACTGACGCTCTGGCGTCCGATCGCCGAGCCGGTCGCCGCGCTGCTCGAATAGCCCGCGGATGATCCCCGCCGGCGTCACCGACCTCGCCTGCGCGGTGGACTCGCACGCGCACGTCTACGACATCGAGCGCTACCCGTTCCACCCGACGAGCGCCTTCACGCTGCTGCCGAACGAGCCGGGCAACGCGGCCGCCTACCGCGCGGTCCTCGACGCGCACGGGATCACGCATGCGCTCCTCGTCCAGCCGCTCGGCGGGTACGGCGTCGACAACCGCTACCTGCTCGAGGCGATCGCCGCCTCGGGGGGACGGTTTCGCGGCGTCGCGGTGGTGCCGCACGACATCGGCGACCGCGAGCTCGACGCGCTCGGTGCGGGCGGCGTCGTCGGGGTCCGGTTCAACCTCAACCACGCGGCGAGCCCGCCGCTCGAAGGCCCGGGCGGCAGCCGTACGCTCGCGCGCGCCCGCAGCCGCGGCTGGTTCGCGCAGATCCACTTCGAGGGCGACCGGATCGTCGAGGCGCTGCCGATCCTCGAGCGTTCCGGCATCGACCTGGTCGTCGACCATTGCGGCCGGCCGGAGATGGAGCGCGGCCTCGGGCAGCCCGGCTTCCAGGCGCTCCTCGCGCTCGGCCGCGCGGGGCGCGCCGCGGTCAAGCTGTCCGGGGTGTTCCGGTTCTCCCGCGCCGGTTCGCCGTACATCGATGCCGATCCCTACGCGCAGGCGCTGATCGAGGCGTTCACCGTCGACCGCTGCGTCTGGGGTTCGGACTGGCCGTTCGTGCGCGCCAAAGCGCGCGTCGACTACGGGCCGCTGCTCGCGTGCCTCGCGCGCTGGTTCCCGGATCCGGGCGACCGGCGCAAGGTGCTCTGGGACAACCCGGCGCGGCTCTTCGGCTTCGCCACATCCGCCCCCGACCGGAGGTCAGCATGACGCTCGCTGCACGCCTCTTCGCGCTTGCCGCGCTCCTCGCCGCCGCGGCGGCGCCGGCGCAGGACTATCCGTCGAAGCCGATCCGCGTGCTCGTGCCGTACGCCGCCGGCGGCGCCGACCTCTACATCCGGCCGCTGCAGGCGAGCCTGGCGAAGAGCCTCGGGCAGCCGCTCGTGATCGAGAACATGGGCGGCGGCGGCGGGATGGTCGGGGCGAACGTGGTGCGGACGAGCCGCCCGGACGGCTACACGCTGTGCTTCTGCGGGACCGGCGCGCTCACCACGGCGCCGCGGCTCGCCCCGAGCGCGCCGTACACGCTCGACGAGTTCGCGCCGATCGCCAACGTCATCTCGATTCCGTTCGTGCTCGCCATGCGGCGGGACCGGCCGTACACGACGCTCGCCGAGTTCCTCGCCTTCGCCCGGGCGAATCCGGGGAAGATCTCGTACGGGACGCCGGGCGACGGCAGCGCCCCGCACCTCGCCGCCGAGGCGATGGCCGCGGTGGCCGGCATCCGCCTCCTGCACGTGCCGTACCAGGGCATCGTGCCGGCGGTCCAGGCGGCGCTCGGCGGGCACATCGACGGGGTCATGGGCGCGCCGAGCGTGGTCATGCCGCAGGTCAACGACGGCAAGCTCGCCGCGCTCGCGGTGACGAGCCCCGAGCGGTTCGCGCCGATGATGAACGTGATGACGCTGCGCGAGGGCGGCGTGGACAGCCAGTACGTGACGCGGTTCGGCTTCTTCGCGCCGCGCGGGACGCCCGAGCCGGTGATCCGCAAGTTCGCCGCCGCGCTCGCCGAGAGCGTGAGCGACCCGGCCTACGTGGAAACGATGCGCCGCCTCTACAACGACGTCGTGTTCATCGAGCCGGCGGCGTACGCGGCGTCGCTCGCCGCCGAGGACCAGGGCTACGCGAAGCTCATCCGGGACCTGCGCATCAAGGCGCAGTGACCGGCCACCGGGGAGGCATCACGTTGGACGACACGGAACGGCTGCGCATCCGCCAGGAGATCGAGGCGCGCTCGATCGACTACTGGTACGAGGTCGACATCCACGACGGGCTGCGGGCGCACGAGTACTTCACCGCCGACGGCGTCTTCACCTCGAGCGTGAAGACGCACAGCGGCCGCGAGGCGATCAAGGCGTTCTACGCGCAGCGCAAGGCTCGCGGCCCGCGGACGTCGCGCCACGTCATCAGCAACTTCCGGGTCGTCGTGGCCGATCGCGACCACGCGTCGACGCAGTGGGTGCTCAGTCTGTACGCCGCGGACGGCGCGCCGATCCTGCCGTCCAAGCCGCCGATTATGCTCGGCGACGTCGTCGAGGAACTGGTGCGCGAGCAGGACGGCGTGTGGCGCTACAAGTCGCGCACCATCACGGCGGTGTTCCGGGACGACACGCCGACGACCGGCTGACGGGCCGAGCGCGCGCTAGAGCGGCTTGATCTGCACCTTGCGCCACTTGATGGCACCGCCGGGCTCGCCTTTGGGCGGCAGGGCGCCGTACTGCAGGGCGATCGGGCCCTGCGCAAGCTGGCTGTGCTCGACCTTGGCAGTCTGGACGCCGTTCAGCACGACGATCAGCTGCGGACCATTGGCCGTTATCTCATAGACGTTCCACTTGCCGCCGGCCTTGGGCATGGACGTTACCGGCGCGATGTGGACGATGCCCCCGGTGCCGAATGTCGGATCGGGGCGCTGGTCGAAGATATTGGCCTCGTAGCAGCTCTTGTCGGTGATCACGTTCGGATCGGCACAGCGCATGTAGATGCCGCTGTTGGCGTTGTGATCCGCCCAGAACTCGGCCCTGACCTGAAAATTCCGGTAGGAGTTCTTCGAGACGAGGAAGCCGCCTTTCCCCTTGTCCGCGACAATCGCGCCGTCTTCCGCTCGCCAGTTGGCGTCGCCGACGCGGTTCCAGTTTTCCAGGCCGGTGGTGCCGTCGATGAGCGTGACCCACCCGGCGTCTCCGCCGGACATTTGTGCGCAGCCGCAAACGGTTGCCCCGATGACCAGCAACCCCGTGGCAATCACAGACAGGCGTCTCATTGCGGTCTCCTCCTCCGGTGAAAGGGCATCAGAACGAACGGCGACCCACCCCCTCCGCTCAGCCCGCGGATCGTGGGGCCACGGGGCGTCTCCGGGCGGCATTGTGCGCCTGTATTTGCGCGGCAGCGCGCGGGGATACCATGCGGTCATCCTCGAAGAACCCGCGTGGCCACATGAGCGCAAGCGACCCTGGCAAGCTGGACCGTGTCATTGCCGAAGCCCGTCGCGCCGCCGAGAAACGCGAACGGAGCTATCGCGAGCAGGCGCTGAAGATCTACCCCTGGATCTGCGGGCGCTGCGCCCGCGAGTTCACGCGCGCCAACCTGCGCGAACTGACCGTCCACCACCGGGACCACAATCACGACAACAACCCGCCCGACGGCAGCAACTGGGAACTGCTGTGCGTGTACTGCCACGACAACGAGCATCAGCGGCAGTTGGAAGCGACTCGCGGTGGAAGCACTTCCGCCGCCGGCGGCTCGCGCGTCGACCTACGCTCCCTTCGCAAACCTCAAGGAGCTGCTGGCGAAGAAGCAACCTCCGAAGTGACCGGCTGAGCCGCCGCCCGCCTAGGGCTTCGGGCAGCCGATGCAGCCGGCGACGTTCGCGAGCCGGAATTCCGCCTTCTCGAGCTTCGCACCGGTGAAATTGGCGCCGTCGAGGGTGGCCTTCTCGAACGGCGCGCCGCGCAGGGCCGCCCCCTCGAGGTTGGCGCCGCGCAGGTTAGCGGCGCGCAGGTCGGCCCGTTCCAGGCTGGCGCCGGCGAGTTTCGCGGACTCCATCCGCGCGCCCCAGAGGTTGGTGCCGTTCAGCGTCGCGCCGGTCAAGTCGGCCTCGCTCAGCGTCGGACCCTTCAGATCGGCGGCACTGAAGTTCGCCTTCGCCAGCGTGGCGCCGCGCAGGTTCGCCCCCCGCAGGCTGGCGCGCTCGAGCGAGGCCTGGGTCAGATTGGCCTGCTGAAGATTGACCTGCTGCAGGTTGGACCGGTCGAGCTTCGCGCCGGTCAGGTTCGCGCCGCTCAGGTTGGACCCGTTCAGGCCCGAGCGGACGAGGTCCGCGTTCTGCAGGTTGGCGCCGCGCAGGTTCGCGTTCTATACCTCTACCGGCGCAGCCAGCTCGGAGCGCTCGAAAGCTGATGCCGATTCGGCGGCCGGCGCGGGGGCCGCGCCGCCACCTCATCGAAACAGCCTCAGGTCGATGGCGTCGGCGATCGCGCGGCCGCCGTTGGTATTCGGATGCAGATGGTCGCCGCTGTCGTAGATCGGCAGGAGGCGGGTCGGCTGAGCCGGATCGCGCAGCACGCGATCGACGTCGATCACGCCGTCGAATGCGCGGCCCGTGCGAATCCAGTCGTTCAGCGCCGCGCGGGTCGCCTCGTTGGCGGGCGTGTCGTAGCCGGGAAGGCTGGTGTTGCCCCCGAGTGGGGGCAGCGTGCACCCGATGATGGTGAGACCCTGCTCGTGCGCGCGCGCAATCAGCTGGCGGAACCCCGCGATCAGGTCATCGATGGATACCGCCTCGGACGGCGGATAGAAGCCACCCGGCCCGGCGATGTCGTTGAGCCCCATGAAGACGATGACGTGCTTTACGCTCGCTTGGGCCAGCACATCCCGGTCGAACCGCGTCAGGGCGCTCTGACCCCACTGCGGATTGGGATCGGCCGGGCCCGAGGGGCTGGCGCTGTTGTGAAGCAGGCGATTGCCCGCGAGTGCCACGCTGACGACGCCGAGGTGATCGGTCCGGCGGTGGTCCTGCAGCCGTTCGCCTAGAAACCTCGGCCACTCGGAAGTCAGCGTCGCGGAATCTGCGAGCGCGACGATGGCGGCGCCTTTCTTGGCGGCGGTTACGTTGACGCCGGACAGAAAAGGCCACGCGGCGACGGGCGAAGCGTTCGGCAACTCGATGGCCCTGACGTGGTTGCCCGACGACAGCGACACGTAGCTCGCTCCCTGGAACAGCGTCGACGTCTCGGTCCTGGTCGTATTCGGCAGATAAATGCTGACCGCGAGATCGGCTCCAGGCTTCACATCGAGCTTTACCGGATCGCTCAGCACCGGCGCGCCGGGCGTTACGGCGATGGACGTTTGGCCACTGAACGTGAGTGTGCGCTGGGTGCCCCGAACGATCTGCGAACCCGTCTTGCTGACAGCGATACTGGCCGCGCCGACGATGAGAGGCTCGGTGCCGAAGGTATTGGCGAGGCGCACACGCACGTGGTCTCCGCCGATGCTCACGTGGACGATTTCCCGCAGTGTCTGATTGGTGTACTGGGCGATACCTGCGGGCAGGGGGTTGATGTGGCCGACCGACCACGACGCGACGAATGATTTCTCCGCCTGGTCGTGCGCAGGGACGGCCGGGCTTCCCCCGGCCAGGAGGACCGCAGCCGCGATCGCGCAGATGAAGCGGGGATTCACGAGTAGCCCAGCGGCCGTCATGACAGACCTCCTCGGCAGAAATGCTCTTGCTTTCGATGCATACAACATAGTGTTCGCGAGCCTTTCCGATGCTCCCCCTGCCGGAGCTTTCGTTGTCGCGACTTCCGCATCGAAAGTCGATTTCACGATAAATGAGCGAAAAGCCTGAAGCATTGCGGTCGAGGTTCACGCACTGCAGCACGACCCATCGCCGGGGCGTCTCGTTGACGCCGCAACTGAAGCTCCCCACTATTCGCTGGCGCCTTGCTCGCAGCGCGAACAAGCGACAACAACACCGGCACCTAGACATCAAAGGAGACTTCCGACATGACCACCGCCTCGCCGACGCATTCGCGTCGCACCGCCGACTTCCGATCCACGGCCACGACGCTGGTGATCGGCGCGGCACTCTCGTTCGGAACGAATGCGCTCGCAACCGAGGGGCATCGCAATGGACACGGCGAGAACGATTTCTCGATCGAGACTCTGTCTACTAAGCCGCACCTCGTCAGCGGCGGAAGCGTGCTGGTGCGCGTGCAGGTTCCGCACGACGTTTCTCTGCGCAAGGTCGATGTCGAGCTCAACGGAAAGGACGTAACTTCGCGGT
The DNA here is from genome assembly GCA_963762785.1 of uncultured beta proteobacterium. Classification (GTDB taxonomy): domain Bacteria; phylum Pseudomonadota; class Gammaproteobacteria; order Burkholderiales; family SG8-39; genus DATEDA01. The sequence continues at coordinate 98,095 of CAVXND010000080.1, read as the reverse complement.
TCCGCGTCGACCCGCACAGGCGCACTCTTACCGGATTGGTCCAGGGCCTGAAGCTGGGAAGGAATCAGCTGAAGGTGTCGGCGGGCGAAGGAAAGCACGGCCGCCGTTCCGAGACCCTGGCGCTGACGAACTACCCGATCACCGGCCCGATCATCTCCGGCCCGCATCAGCAGCCGTTCATCTGCCAGACGGCAAGCTTCCAGCTGCCCGACGGCACCACGTTGGGCGCGCCGGTCGATGCGAACTGCTCGGCCCCGACGAAGATCAGCTACGTGTACCGCTCATCCGCGGGCGGAGCACTCAAGCCGATGCCCGATCTCACGCAGCTGCCGGGCGACGTGGCGCACACGACGACGACCGCCGGGGTGACCGTGCCGTTCGTCGTACGGGTCGAAACGGGAACGATGAATCGCGGCATTTACCAGAACGTGGTCCTGCACGACCCGACGTCCGATGCCGCACCGACGCCGTTCTCGCCGCCGAAAGGCTGGAACAAGCGACTGATCGCGGGTCATGGCAGCGGCTGCCCCGGCGGCTGGTACATCCAGGGCGCGGCCCTCGGCGTCAATCTACTCACCGCAGACAACCTGACCCGCCTCGGGGAAGGCTATGCGTTGTTCGCGAACACGCTCAACCACCCGACCAACAGCTGCAACCCGTTCCTCGCGGGCGAGACGACGATGATGGGGAAGGAGCACTTCATCGAGACGTTTGGCGTTCCCGCGTACACGGTAAGCACCGGCGGATCGGGCGGCGCGTATACCAGCCTCCAGGTCGCCGACGCTTTTCCCGGGCTGTTCGACGGCGTGCTGATCAGCTCGACGTTTCCGGATGCGCTTTCCATCGCCCTGACCGGCCTGGACGAGCATCTCCTGACCCGCTACTTCCTGGTCACCAATCCGAGCGGCTATACCGACGCGCAGAAGCTCTCGGTGACCGGCTATAAGACGTTGCGCGCCTGGTACGACGCCGCACTTCAGTCGCAGCGCACCGATCCGGTCCCCGGTCGCAGCGATCCCATCCCGCCGAACCCGCTTCTCGGCGGGTACAGCTCAGCGGTATGGAACGCCGCAGTCCCGGTTGCGCTGCGCTATCACCCGGTCACCAACCCCAAGGGCGCGCGACCGACGGTGTTCGACGCCTCACGGAACATCTACGGTATCGATCCCGCAACCGGCTTCGCGCTGCGCCCGTTCGACAACGCCGGGGTTCAGTACGGCCTGAAAGCACTGAACGACGGCGCCATCAGCACTGCGCAGTTCCTCGATCTCAACGAGCGGATCGGTGGATACGACCAGGACGCGAACTTCGTTCCGGCCCGGTCGATCGGGAACACCGGTGCGATAAGGCGCGCCTACAAGAGCGGCGTGACCCTGGGCGGCGGCGGGGGGCTCGCGGAGATTCCGGTTTTCGACATCTCCGGCCTCTTCGACGAGGACCAGCTCTATCACTATCAGTGGTTCCACTTCGCCGTTCGCGAGCGCATGAGGAACGAGAACGGCACCACCGCCAACCACGTGATGTGGCGCGGCGGCCTGCCGATCGGCGAGCTGCTCGGAGCGCCGACGCCCGAGGGGGCGGCGCTCGCGCGGGTCGTCAACGAGCAGAGCTGGGCCGTCTTCATCCGGTGGGTCGAAGCGATCAAGGCGGACCGTTCGCGGCCATCGGAGATCGCCAAGGTCGTCCGCAACAAACCGGACGACGCGGTCGACGGCTGCTGGACGAAGGAGCTCACGCCGCGCTTCATCGCCGAGCGCCAGACCTGGAGCAGCCAGCCCGGCTCGCAATGCAATGTCTTGTGGCCGTCGTATTCTTTCGCGCGGAAGATTGCCGGGGGGCCGTTGGACGGCAACGCGCTCAAGTGCCGTCTGAAGCAACCCGATCCGCGGGATTACCGCGTGACCTTCTCGGCGCTGGAGTGGGATCGTCTGCGCGGGATCTTTCCGGCCGGCGTGTGCGACTGGTCGAAGCCCGGCGTGGCGCAGACGCGGGTCGCACCCTGGGCCTCGTTCGGCCCTTCGCCGGTGAACAAGGTCTTTGACGTCACCGGAAGCGACGATTGAGCTGAGCGTGGGGCGCGGCGGCCTAACCCGCCGCGCCCAGACTGCGCTTGAAGAAGGCGACGGTGCGCTCCCACGAGAGCTTCGCGGCGTCTTCCTTGTAGCGCGGCGTGGAGTTGTTGTGGAAGCCGTGCTGCGTGCCCGGATACACGTGCGTCTCGTAGGAGACGTTGCTCTTCTTCAGCGCGGACTCGTACTCCGGCCACATCGCGTTGATGCGCTCGTCGCTCTCGGCGTAGTGGATGAGTAGCGCCGCCTTGATCTTCGGCACTCCGGCGGTCTCGGCCGCTGCGCCGTAGTACGGCGCGCCCGCCTGGAGATCCGGTCCCATCGCGATCGCGAGCCAGTTGACCACGCCGCCGCCGAAGCAGAAACCGGTCGCGCCGAGCTTGCCGGTGGACATCTTGTGCGACTTTACGAAGCGCGCCCCGTTCAGCAGGTCGGTGCGCAGCTTCTCCTGGTTGAGGCCGGCCTGGAGCCGGCGCCCGTCGTCGTCGTTGCCGGGGTAGCCGCCGACCGGAAAGAGCCCGTCGGGCGCGAAGGCGATGAAGCCCTCGACCGCCGCGCGGCGCGCCACGTCCTCGATGTAGGGATTGAGGCCGCGGTTCTCGTGCACGACCAGCACCGCCGCGAACGGCCCCGGACCCGTCGGCACCACGAGGTAGCCGCGCATCGTCCCGGAGTTGCCGCCGGGCGACGGGTAGGTCACGTACTCCGGCCTGATGCGGGGATCGGTGAAGGAGATCGTCTGCGCCTGCGCGTAGCGCGGAAGGAGCGCCTGCGCCATCGCGAGGCCGCCCGCCGCCAGCGCCGCCGCGCGCGCCAGGAACTCGCGCCGGTCGATGCGGCCGTGGCAATACTCGTCGTAGAGATCGAACACCCGTTGGTCGATCCAACGCTGCGTCACGCCTTGCCCAGTCGTTTCCCGCTCGAGCGTTGTCCGGTCGGTCATTGGGGCTCCTCCATTCGTCATGCCGGCTGCAGCCAGCCGATCACCGCCGAGCGCATGCGGTGCGCCAGGCGGTCCCACCACGTCGGGTTCTGCACGATCTCGGCGCGGAAGAAGCTCGGGCACAGGATCGCCGCGTGCGCGACTTCGCCGCACAGGCCGCAGCCCACGCACCCGTTGTTCACGTGCGCGACCGGATCCACCTTGAGCGGGTCGGTCGAATCCTTCACCGTAAGCGACGGGCACCCGGAGAGCCGGATGCAGGAATGGTCGCCCGAGCAGACGTCCTCGTCGACGCCGAAGCGGGTGCGCACGACGCGCTCGCCGGATTTCAGCGCCGAGGCTACCAGCGGCCGGATGCGCCGCTGGCGCTCGAGCTGGCATTCGCCCTCGGCGACGATCACCTTGAGCCCGGGCTCGGAGGTCGTGAACGCTTCCTTCAGCGTCTTCGCCATCTCCGACACGCGGTACGTGTGCACCGTGCGCAGCCACTTCACGCCGGCGCCCTTCAGGGTGTTCTCGATGTGCCGGTCGGCCGCGGACGCGCTCTGCTCGCGCGCGGCGTGCTTCGCCGCCGGGAGCGGCGAGGACAGGAGCTCCTGCGTGCCGGTGGCCGAGGAGTAGCCGTTCTGCATGATGAGCAGGATCGAGTCGCTGCCGTTCAGCAGCGCCGACGATACGCCGGAGAGGAAGCCGTTGTGCCAGAAGCCGCCGTCGCCCATGATCGACATCGTCCGGCGCGCCATCATCGGCCCGACGCCGGCGGCGCTGGCGAGGCTCATGCCGTAGCCGAGGATCGAGTTGCCCTGCGAGAACGGCTCGAAGGTGGCAAACGCGTGGCAGCCGATGTCGGCCGAGACGTGCGGCTTGCCGACTTCGCGCTCGACGAGTTTCATCGCCGCGAACACCGGGCGCTCGGGGCAGCCCACGCAGAACGTCGGCGGGCGGGCCGGAAGGCCGGTGCCGAGCGCGCGGGCGGCACGCTCGCGCAGCGCATCGACCGCCGCGATCTGAGCGGCGCCGGCGCCGCCCGCGAGCGGCGGCGCCTCCGCCGCGAGGAAGCGTTCGAGCCCGCGCAGGATCGTGTCGGACGTGTACTCGCCCGCCATCGGAAGCACGTCCTTCCCGTACAGCTTCGTCTGCAGGTCGCCTCGCCGGAGCGTCGTCGCGATCTCCTGCTCGATGAACTCCGGGCTGCCTTCCTCGACGACGAGCACCGCGCGCTTGCCGGCGCAGAACGCGCGGATCTGCTCGGGCACCAGCGGATAGACGACGTTCAGCGCGAGGATCGGGATGCGCGCCGTGCCGAAGGGGTCGGCGAGCCCCGCCTGCTCGAGCGCGCGGACGAGATTGTTGTGGATCCCGCCCTGGACGATGATCCCGATGTCCCGCTCCGGACCGTCGAACAGCTCGTTCAGGCCCCGCTCGACGATGAACTTGCGCGCCGCGGGCATGCGCACGTCGAACTTGAGCTTCTCCTGCCGGAAGGTCGCCGGCGGATGCGACAGCCGCTCGTAGACGAACGTCGCCGGGCTTTCGAGCAATTCCCGGCGCGAGATCGCCGGCGCGCGGTTCGCGCTCGCTGCGAAGCTGCCGCTCACGTGGCAGGCGCGGATGCGCAGCTCCATGATCACCGGCGTGTTCGAGGCCTCCGACAGCTCGAAGCCGCGCTCGACCATGCGCACGATGCTTGCGAGCTCGGGCCGCGGGTCGAGCAGCCACATCGACGACTTGAGCGCGACCGCGTGGGTGCGCTCCTGGATCACGCTCGCGCCCTCGCCGTAGTCCTCGCCGACGACGATCAGCGCGCCGCCGATCACGCCCGCGGAGGCGAGGTTGGACAGCGCGTCCGAAGCGACGTTGGTGCCCACGATCGACTTCCAGGTGACCGCGCCGCGCATCGGGTAGTTGATCGACGCGCCGAGCATCGCCGCCGCGGAGGCTTCGTTGGTGCACGCCTCGACGTGCACGCCGAGCTCGTCGAGGTAGTCGCGCGCCTGGACCATGACGTCCAGCAGGTGCGACACCGGCGCGCCCTGGTAGCCGCCGACGTACGCGACGCCCGACTGCAGCAGCGCCTTCGTCACGGCGAGGATGCCCTCGCCGTGGAAGACCTCGCCGGCACCGAGCTTCAGGTGCTCGATCTCGTCCTTGAAGGAAACTTCCATGGGTCAGGCCGCGCGCTTCTCGCCGCCGGGCGGGCGGCGGAAGAACGTGAGCGGTTTCGCTTTCGGCGGCTGCGGCACGATGCCCACCGCTTCCAGCGACTGCTCGAGCTTGCGGCCTTCCGGATCGGCGAGCGCAGCTTCGCGCGCCTTGCGGATCGCCGCGGCGCGCTCGGCGTCGGACGCGAACGAACCGCCCGCCGCCTCATCCCCACCGCTGTCGAGGATGCGCAGGAAGTTGGCCTTCGCGCGACGGTGCGTGTCGCCGTAGCCCTTGATCAGCCGCCCGCAGAGCGCGATCTCGAGCGCGAGGCCGAGGTCGCGGACTGGCCGGCCTTGGTCACGGCGGCCAGCCAGCGGTCGATCAGCGTCTGCTCCTCGTCGATAGCGCGCGGTCATCCGGCGCAGGCGCCGCATGGCGGCCAGCGTGCGCAGCTGCAGGAAGCCGAAGACGCTCGTCGTCTTCACGTACATGCCGACGTTCAGCTTGTCGGTGAGCCCCTTGCGGGCCGCCCAGCCCGTCAGCCACTTCGAGAGCCGCGTCGGCAGCACCGCGGCGACTTCCTCGACCCCGGGCTTCAGGTACTCGATGATGTGCACCGGCTCGCCCGGCTTCGCCTGCACTTCCTTCCGCACGCGCTCGAAGCGCGACTTGCGGGATTTCAGGTCGGCGACCCGGATGACGTCCTCGTAGCACATCCACAGCGCGAGGAACCGGCCCGTTTCGTTCGTGAGCTTGAAGCCGTTGGCGCCGCCGCCGCCGTCGCGGTCGAGCTTGACGACCGGCTCGAGCCGGTCGAGGTAGAGCGTGGCGTACGCCGCGTCCTGGAAGTCGGTCGCGCGTGCGACGCCTTCCTCGAGGATCCGGTGCGTATCAGCGGGAAATGCGGCGCGGACGCGCTCGACCGGGTTGGTGCGCCAGGCCTTCAGGTCGGCGGGGGAGGGCGCGCTCGCCTCGCCCGTCGCGTGCGCGTAGCCGAGCGCGAAGCCCTTGAGGCTGCCCTCGACGCCCTTGCCCGCGTGCCGGATCGCGGCCTCGCACTCGGCGCGCGACAGCGGCAGCACGCCCGCGCCGGCCATCGCGCCGAACATCACCGCGCTGATCACGGTGCCGGAGCGCGTCGTCAGGTCGGCCATGTCGAAGAGCACCGCGCGCTTCGCGAGCTCGCCGGCGGCCTTGACGATGCGGTCGGTGTCGGCGCGTCCGTCGCCCATCGCCATCTTTTCGGCGACCGTGTAGACGCGGTGGGTCGAGGCGACGAGCGTCGTGCGCTCGGGGCTGACGAACCCGTTCTGCATGGCGCGGCCGGCCTCGAGCAGCTCGGAGGCGACCATGAGGTCGACGTTGCCGGGGGAGGGCGTGAGCGCGAGCACCGGGCGTCGCGACCCGAGCGCGTCCCGCTTGGCCGGGTAGAGCTCGACGTAGTACGTCGTCGCGCCGGTGCGCTGCGCGACGCCGGGGATCGAGGTGCTCTGCACCGGGTACCCGGCCGCGGTCGCCGCGGCGACCAGCCAGTCGGCGAGCACGCCCCCGCCTTCGCCGCCGAGCGCGGCGACCAGGACCGTGATGGGCCGGGCCGGGAGCTGTCGGCCCTCGTAAGTGATGGTGTCGGTCAGCGTGTCCATGGTCGATTCCAGTTCAGGCCGGTGCGAGCCAGGAGATGAACGCGGCGCGCACGCGCGCGAGCGCGCGGTCCCGCCAGCCCGGGTTTTGAACGATTTCGGCGCGGAAGAAGCTCGGGCACAGGATCGCCGCGTGCGCGACCTCGCCGCAGAGGCCGCAGCCGACGCAGCCGTTGTTCACGTGCGCGACCGGGTCGACCTTCAGCGGGTCCGACGACTCCTTGATCGTCAGCGACGGACAGCCCGACAGGCGGATGCAGGAGTGGTCGCCCGAGCAGACGTCCTCGTCGACGCCGAACCGGGTACGCACGACCCGGTCGCCCGCCTTGAGCGAGGCGGCGATGAGCGGCCGGATGCGCCGCTGGCGCTCGAGCTGGCACTCGCTGTCGGCGATGATGACCTTGAGGCCCGCGAACGGCGTCGTCATCGCCTCCTTGAGCGTTTGCGCCACCTCCGCGACCTTGTAGGTCGTGACCCGCTTGATCCACTCCACGCCGATGCCCTTCAGCGCCCGCTCGATCGACATCCCGCTCATCTTCTCCGCCGACTGGTGCCGCGACGACGGGATGTTCTGCGTGCCGGTGGCGGACGTGTAGCCGTTCTCCATGACGACGAGGATCCCGTCGTCGCGGTTGAACACGGCGTTCGCGATGCCCGAGGTGAGGCCGTTGTGCCAGAACCCGCCGTCGCCCATGATCGTGACGGTGCGGTTGGCGAACATCGGGTTGATGCCGGAGTTGGACGCGAGCCCCAGGCCGTAGCCGAGCACCGTGTTGCCGATGTTGAACGGCGGCAGGGTGGAGAACGTGTGGCAGCCGATGTCGGCCGAGATGTGGAATGCACCCGACTCGCGCTCGAGCAGCTTCATGGCCGAGAACACGGGTCGCTCCGGACAGCCGACGCAGAACCCCGGCGGGCGCGCCGGCACCGGGGCGCCCAGGAGGCCGGCCGCCTGCCGCTTCGGCGCCGTCAGGCCTTCGTACACCGCGCGAATCCGGTCCGCGTCGATGCCGCGCGGGGCGACCGCGGCGACGAAGTTCGCCATGCCGGTGAGCACCGTCTCGCCCGTGTACTCGCCGGCCATCGGCAGGCAATCCTTGCCGTGCACCTTCGTCGCGTGCACCTCGTGCCGGCGCAGTACGGCGAGGATCGCCTCCTCGATGTACGCCGGCTGACCTTCTTCGACCACGAGCACCGCGCTCTTGCCGGTGCAGAACTCGACGATCTCTTCCGGGACGAGCGGATAGGTGACGTTCAGGCAGTAGATCGGGAACTCGGCGTCGCCGAACGCGTTGGCGAGCCCGAGCTGCTGCAGCGCGCGGACGACGACGTTGTACATCCCGCCCTGGCAGACGATGCCGAGGTCCGTGCGCTGGCCGGGGAAAATCTCGTTCAGGCGCCGGCTGCGGATGTACGCCACCGCGGCCGGCCAGCGCACGTCGACCTTCTGCTTCTCCTGCGCGTAGGTCGACGGCGGCAGGCAGATGCGGCCGAAGTCGAAATCCGGGCGCTCGAGAAGGTCGCGCTTCGAGATCGGCGCCTTGCGGTTGTCCTTCGTCTCGAACGCGCCGTGCACGTGGCACGCGCGGATGCGGAGCTCGAGGAAGACCGGCGTGCTCGAAGCCTCGGAGAGCTCGAAGCCCTTCTCGACCATGTTCACGATCGTCGGCAGGTCCGGGCGCGGGTCGAGCAGCCAGATCTGCGACTTCATCGCGAACGCGTGGGTGCGCTCCTGGATGATCGACGCGCCCTCGCCGTAGTCCTCGCCGATCACGATCAGCGCGCCGCCGCGGACGCCGGCCGAGGCGAGGTTGGCGAGCGCGTCCGAGGCGACGTTGGTGCCGACCGTCGACTTCCACGTGACCGCGCCGCGCAGGGGGTAGTTGATCGAGGCGCCGAGCATCGCCGCGGCGCCGGCTTCCGACGCGTTGGTCTCGACGTGGATGCCGAGCTCGTCGAGCGTGTCGCGCGCATCGTTCAGCACGTCCATCATGTGCGACACCGGCGCGCCCTGGTAGCCGCCGACGTACGACACGCCCGACTGCAGCAGCGCCTTCGTCACCGCGAGGATGCCCTCGCCGTGGAAGGTGTCGCCCGCGCCGAGGGCGAGGAGCTTTACTTCCTCCGTGAACGATCGTTCCATGGCTAGCCCTGGTTCACCCGAGCAGCTTCGGCAGCCACACCGCGACCGCCGGTACGAAGAAGACCAGCGCGAGCACCGCGATGCTCAGCGCCACGTACGGCACCACCCCCTGGAAGATGTGAACCATCTTCACTTCCGGCGGGGCGACGCCCTTCATGGTCATCAGCAGCAGCCCGTGCGGCGGGAGCAGCAGCCCGAGCTGCATGCAGATGAGGAACATCACGCCGAACCACACCAGGTCGATCTGCAGCGCCTGCACGACCGGCATGAAGATCGGCAGCGTGATCAGCATCATGCTGACCTGGTCCACGAAGATGCCGAGGAAGATGAGGAACAGCATCATGGCGGCGATGACCACCATCGGCGCGAGCCCCTGGTCGGTGATGAACCGCACCAGCCCGCTGCTCGCGCCCGAGAACGAGAGGATCTGGGCGAAGGTCGTGGCGCCGACGATGATGAACAGGATCATCCCCGACACCGCCACCGCGCCGCGCAGCGCCTTCAGCATGTTCGCGAACGTCAGGGCGCGGTAGACGAGCGCGAGCGCCACCGTGGCGAGCGCGCCGATCGCGGCCGACTCGGTCGGCGTCGCCCACCCGGCCGACATCGACGCCACGACGATCACGAAGATCGAGACGAGCGGCACGACGTACTGGAAGAGCGGGCGCAGCTTCTCCCAGCCGCTGTACTCGACCAGCTCGGTCGGCGGCGCGAGCTTCGGGTCGAGCTTCACGCGCACCACGATGTAGGCGACGAAGAGCGCCGACAGGATCAGCCCCGGCACCACGCCGCCGATCAGCAGCTTCGAGATCGAGATGCCGGAGAGGCTGCCGAGCAGCACCGTCAGCGCCGAGGGCGGGATCAGCATGTCGACCGCGCCGATCGCCATGATCGGCCCGGTCGCCATCGCCGGGTGATAGCCGCGCGCGAGCATCACCGGCAGCATCAGGCTGCCGAGCATCGCGGTGGTGGCGATGGTCGAGCCGGAGATCGCCGAGAACACCGTGCCCGCGACCACGGCGATCACGGCGAGGCGTCCCGGCACCTGCCGGATCAGCCGCTCGATGCCGTCGATCACCTTCACCGCGAGCCCGGTGTGGAACAGCACCTCGCCCATCAGCACGAAGAGCGGGATCGGCGTCAGCGCGAAGCTCGAAACCGACTGCACGCTGTTCCGCGCGAGCTGCACCAGCCCGACCTCGCCGCCCATGTAGACCGCGGCGCCGACGATGTTCACCGCGAGGAACGTGAACGCCACCGGCAGCCCGAGGAAGAGCAGCACCGTCGAGCCGCCGAGCAGCAGCCATGCCGCCGTCTGCCAGGCCACGCGCGGTCTCCTCAGGCGGCCGAGACGGCGTCATCGCGTGCGCCCCGCGCGCCGTGGTAGAGCCGGCGCATGCGGAACAGGCACTCGACGGCGAGCAGCGCGAACGCCACGGGCAGCGGCGCGAGCAGCCACCACTCGGGCAGGATCAGCGTCTTGATCGAGAGCGAATCGCTCATGAAGCTGGCGACCGCGGAGCGCGTGCCGTAGATCACCATCACGACGCAGCAGGCGAACGCGATCGCGTCGGCGACCCACTCGCAGTACCACGCCGCCCGCGCCGGGATCGCGCGCAGCAGGATGTCCACGCGCACGTGCTGCCCCTGGCGGAGCAGCCACGGCGCGGCGAGCATGGTGAGGAGGTAGAGCATGCTCTCCGACAGCTCGTTCGACCACGACAGGCCGTCGAGACCGGGGATGATCGCGACGTTCCGGAGCAGGACGTCGGCGCAGATCATCACCATCAGCAGGAACAGCACGCCGCACGCGCCGAGCGCGCAGGCCTCGAGCAGCCGGCCGTAGGCGCGTGCGAGCCGGTCCATCACTTCTTGGTGAAGAGCTGGCGCATCTTCGGCCCGTGCTGAGGGCTCACCTTGATGATCCCCGCCCAGCCGGTCTCGTAGGCCTGGTCGACGTACTGCTTCGCCTGCGCGCTTTCGAGCCTGATCACCTTGATGCCGGCCTTCTCCTGGCGCTCGGTCTCCTGCTGGCCGTAGATCTTCCAGTAGTCGTTGCGGTTCTCGAGCGAGCGCGCCTGGCTCGCCAGGAATTCCCGCTGCTTGGGCGACAGCTTCTTCCATGCGTCCTGATTCATGATCAGCGACACCTCGGCGTCGTAGAAGCCGGGATCGACGCGGAACTTCGTCCGCTCCTGCCAGTTGTTGTCGAAGATGCCGCCGATCGGCCAGCCGTAGCCGTCGACCACCCCGCGTTCGAGCGCGGTGTAGACCTCGCCCGGGGCGGTCTGCATCACCGTCGCGCCGAGCGCGCTGAAGAAGTCGCGGTAGACCGGCGTGATCCGGATCTTGAGGCCCTTCAGGTCGGGCTTGTCGATCGGCTTGTTGAGGTAGAGGTGGAACGGCTGGTACTCGACGACGCGGGCGAGGTAGACCATGTTGCCCTTCTCGGCCCACACCTTCTGGATGTAGTCGAAGGCGCCGTTGCGGCGCTGCTCCGCGACCGGCATCTGCGTGAGCTTGAGCGCGTCGGACTCGGGGAAGACGTTGGTGTAGAACGCGCCGGTCGACATCGCCATCTCGACCACGCCCGTGCTGACGGCCTTGCCGACTTCGAAGGTGGGGATCGCCTTTGGCCCGCCGATGAAGTTGATCTGCAGCAGCCCCTTGCCCTCGGCGTTCACGCCCTCGATCCAGGTGAGGAGGCGGGTGACGTAGAACGAGTTCTCCGGGAACGCACTCACCATCTTGAGCGTGGTGACCTGGGCTGCCGCGGCGAGCGGCAGACAGAGTGCGGCGGCTAAAGCGAGTCTTTTCATGGCGTCCTCCTCCGGGATTGAGGCGTCGAGCCTAGGCAGGCATACTCCATTTGTCAAATTGATGGGGCGGATGGGGCGGATTGCGATGGCGAATCCCGATGGCAAACCCTAAGGCTCTCGACCTGAACCTGCTCCGGGTGTTCGACGCCATCCTGCGGCTGCGGAGCGTCACCGCCGCCGGCGAGGAGCTCGGGCTGACGCAGGCCGGGGTGTCGAACGCGCTGGCGCGGCTGCGGAACCTGCTGGGCGACCCGCTGTTCGTGCGGACGCCGCGGGGCATGGATCCGACGCGCTATGCGAGTTCGATCGCCGAGGGCGTGCGTCAGGCGCTCGGCCTCATCGAGGCGACGCTCGCCGGCCGCGCCGCGTTCGACCCGGCGACGACCGACCGCGTCTTTCGCCTGCACATGTCGGACATCGGCGAGATGGTGTTCCTGCCGCCGCTGCTCGAGCGGCTGCACCGGGACGCACCGGGCGCGAGAGTCGAGACGCGCTCGACGCCGCAGGAGGAGATCGAGGCGGCGCTCGCCGCGGGCGAGCTCGATCTCGCGGTGGGCTTCCTTCCCGGCTTGCGCCCGCCGTTACGGAACACCCGGCTCTTCGTCGATCCCTACGTGTGCATGATGCGCGCCGGCCATCCCCGCATCGGCGATGCGCTTACGCGCAAGCTCTTCCTCGAGGCGTCGCACGCGCTCGTGGCGTCGATCGGCGCCGGGCACCGCGTGATCGAGGAGACGCTGCTCGCGCAGGGCTTGGGCCAGCGGATCGCGCTCCGCGTGCCGCACTTCATGGTGGTGCCGATGATCCTCGAGCGCACCGACCTCGTCGTCACCGTCCCGTCGCAGGTCGCGCGGCTCTTCGAGAAGATGGGGCGCTTCAAGTCGCTCAAGCCGCCGGTGAAGATCCCGACCGCCGACGTGCGCGTGCACTGGCACGAGCGGTTCGAGCGGCGACGCGGCGAACCGGTGGCTGCGGGAGCTGATCGTCGAGCTGTACGCCGAGTGACCGCCGCCTGGTCCGGAGCGCCGGCGACACGCGGCGGCGATCCGCGCACGTGTAACGAACGACGATACATGCTCGCGCATGTCTGTTGATCATCGCCGTCGGCATCTTCGCCCGGTCAGGACTGAATACCTGGACTCGACCGTGTTTGACTAGCACTCATCTGTTTGCAGCTACTGCGTCGATCGCGCACGGTGAGTGATTTTGCATCGGCGGCGCGCTCGATCTCTTGAAACGAGGTGTTGTTGGGCTAGGTTGCACAAAAAAGCAGCATCACACAGAACGCGCAGTGACCAATGCAGTCGAGGAGGAGATGACGCCAACGAAGGATCCTGGCCCTGCAGTCCGCAGAGTCCCCGCTCGATCTTGCCGAACCGCTGATCGGCGCCGGTTGGGAAGTGAACCTCGTGCGCGACGTCGCCGCTGCCGTGGCGAGTGTCAAGAAGATTCGACGGTTTTCGCGTCGGGGTCGCCGTTCTCGACCAGATCAGTCCCGGCGTCGGTGACCGAGTTGCGAGCGATCGCCGCCGTGGACGGCATCGAGTGGATCGCGATCGTGCCGAAAGCGGCGCTGGACGTGCCCGAGCTCGCGCTAGACGCTTGTCGAGGGTTTTTACGATTTCCACACGCTGCCGCTCGACCTCGATCGGCTGCTCGTCGTGGTCGGCCACGCGCTCGGCCGGGCGGCGCTCGGTCCAGCGGCTGCCGGAGCGGGGGTCCGAGGCGACCGGTCGCTACGGGATGATCGGGCGCAGCGCGCGCATGCTGGAGGTGTACCGCGCGATCGACAAGATCGTGCGCGTCGACGCGCCGGTGCTCATCGGCGGCGAGAGCGGCACCGGCAAGGAGCTCGTCGCCCGCGCGATCCACGACCATTCGCCGCGCCGGCGCGGGCCGTTCGTGCCGGTCAACTGCGGCGCGCTGCCGGTCAGCCTGGTCCAGTCGGAGCTGTTCGGCCACGAGAAGGGCGCGTTCACCGGCGCGCATCAGCGCCGCAAGGGCAGCCTGGAGTGCGCGGAAGGCGGCACGGTATTCCTCGACGAGATCGGCGATCTGCCGCTCGAGTCGCAGGCGAGCCTCCTGCGGTTCCTGCAGGAGAAGAAGCTCGTCCGCGTCGGCTCGACCGCGCCGATCGGCGTCGACACGCGCGTGATCGCCGCGACTCACGTCGACCTCGCCGCCGCCGTGCGGCGCGCGGAATTCCGCGACGACCTGTACTACCGGCTCAACGTCCTTCACCTGCAGATGCCGCCGTTGCGCGAGCGCGACGGCGACATCGCGCTCCACGCCGAGGTGGTGTTCGGTACGTTCGCGAGCCAGAAGGGCCCCGCGGTGAAGGGGTTCTCGCGCGCCGCGCTCGCCGCGATGGAGGCGCACGGCTGGCCGGGCAACGTGCGCGAGCTGATCAACCGCGTGCAGAAGGCGATGATCATGTGCGACGGACGCCGGATCACGCCGGCCGACCTCGGGCTCGCGGCGCGCACCGGGGAGGCCGGCTCGATCTCGCTCGAGCGCGCTCGGCACCATACCGAGCGCGACCTGATCGCCACCGCGCTGCAGCGGAACCAGCACAACGTCGCGGCGACCGCGCGGCAGCTCGGCATCTCGCGCGTGACGCTGTATCGCCTCATGCAGAAGCTCGACATCTCGCGCGCGACGCATCCGACGCCGCGACTCGCCGCGACGGACGCCGTCGTAGCGGACGTCGCCGCCGGCGCGCGCTCAGAAGGTGAAGGGCACGCGGACCGTCAGCTCCAGATCGGGCGTCTGCCTCGTGACGCCGATGCCCAGCGTGAAATTCAGGTTGGTGTTGCTGTTCAGCCGGTAGCTCACGCCCGAAGCGCGCGGTGCCGAGCTGGATCGAGGACGAGGGCGCGAGCGTCTTCGCGCCCGAGTCGGCGCCTTCCTGCGACGACTTGCTCACGTTGCTGAACTGGAAGCCCACGCTGAACGACGCCCGGTCGTTGAGCGCGAGGCCCATGCCGAGGTTGAACGAGGCGATGTTGCCCGGGCGTGATCCGTGCCGAACCCGTTGCCGACGTCGCGCGGGAAGTTGTACTGGTAGGTCAGGCCGCCGAAGAAGACCGCGGGGTCGGACGGAACCAGGCCGGTCACGCCGCCTGCAAGCCGAAGAAGCCGGAGCCGGTCGCGAGCTCGGTCTGCAGCCCGGTGATCGGCTCGAAGTCCACGTCGAACGGGCCCCTTGCCGGTGGGCAGGATCGCGCGCAGCGACCCGACGTACACGGCGTTGTCGCCGCGGAATGCGTTGAGCTGGTAGCGGGCCGCGAGCTCGACGTCGCCGATGCCCGATCCGCGCGCGTCGAAGAAGCTGTCGGTCACGGACGGCGTCGCGAGCGGGCGCGTCAGGGTTTCGCTCGTCGAATAGACGTACGGCACCTTGCCTTCGAGCTCGAAGCGTTCGGTCAGTCCGTACCGCCCCGTCAGGGCGCCGATGAAGCGTATTGCGGCTGACCTGGCGCACGTCGATGAGGCCGATGGTGATCGCCGGGATAATCGCGAACCCGACCAGCGCGACACGGTTGTTGCTCGCGTTCAGGTACTGCAACGACGGCTCGAGGACGAACTTCCCGCGCGGCGTGAGCACGCCGGGTTCCTGGAAGATCTGCGCGTAGTCGGGCGGGCGCTCCGGCTGCGGCGGCGCTTCGCCGACCGGGTCCTTCGCCGCGGGCGTTCCTGCTTCGGCCGATTGGGTTGCCGGTGCCGCCTGAGTCCAGGCGCCGACTGGGCGGCCGGGCCCGACTGAGCTGCCGATGCGGACGGCGCCGGGCCGCGACCGGTCAGCTGCTCCATCAGCTGCTGCAGGCGCCGGCGCTGCGCCTCCAGCGCGCGCCGGTCCTCGGCGAGCCTGCCGCTCCTGCTGGTCGAGCGAGCGCTCGAGCGCCCGAAGCTTGTCGCTCTCCTCATCGAGCCGGCGCTTGAGCGCCGCGGCGTCGCTGGCAGAGTCGGCTTCCTGCGCGAGAAGCGGGCTTGCCGCCGCGAACACCCCGGCGAAGCCCAGCAGGCACAGCTTGCTCCCCGGTCCGCGCGCCTGCATGGACTGCGACTCGTATCGCGTCCCGACGGGCGCGCTAGCGTCGCACCGAATCGAGGATCTGCTGGCGCAGCGCCGCCGCGAACTGGTCCGATTGGAGCAGCGGACAGGCTCGACAGCGTCGCGTCGATCTGGGTGCGCGTATTGATCTGCTGGTTGTTGAGCGAGTTCTGGACCGCGAGGGCGATTCCCGCGCCCGTTGGGAATCTGGATCGCCTGCCCGTTGACCGTCATCTGGACGACGAGCGGCGGCGCGGCTGTGGTCGGGGCGGCTGGCGCGGCCGGAGTGGCGCGGCTGAACGGCTGGGGCGACGGGTGCGCACGTCGCGAGCGCTGGCGATGCCGGTTGCGCCGGCGCAGCGGCTTGCGCCGGCGCAGCAGCGGCTCGCACTGGGGCAGCAGCGGCTTGCGCCGGGGCGGCAGCGGCCGACTGCGACTGCTCGGGGCAGCCGGGACCGTCGACGGCTACCGGGATCGGCGCGGCGCGATTGTGCCGCCGCGGCGCCGGGGGCACTCGCCGGCCCGCGACGCCGGTCACGCTGGTGACCGTGTTTCCCACGAGCTTGCCGCGGTCAGAGTGCTCGCCGTGACCGTCGTGCCGCGTTCCGGCGCGCTGTTCCCGGGGCCGTTCTGGACCACCGTCCCGAGCGTGGTCGCGAACTGCGCCATCGGCGTCGTCCCGAGCATCAGATTCTGGAGATTGTCGAGCACGAGCCGCGTGATCGCGACCATCTCGCCGTTGATGGTGACCGGCGCTCGATGCCGAACGTAGAACTGCGCGCCGCCCGCGCGTGAAGCCGCCGCGGATCGCGGCGAGACGTTGATCCGCGAGCGGCGGCCCGAGCGCCGGCCACAGGTCGCGCAGCGCGAGCGAGAAGGCCGGCACCGCGAGCAGGGCGAGCCCCGATAGCGCGGCGACGACCCGACGTGTCAGCGCTGCTCCCACGATTACCGTTCATGGCCCGTCTCGCTCCTCGCTAGAAGTCGTTGCGCCCCGGGAGCATCAGCATCATCGAGCCGATGCCGCTGCGATCGATCCCGTCGGCCATCGGCGCCGGCCGCCCGACGATCCAGTCGCCGGCGACGTTGAACCGTGCGGCTTCGCGGTGGCTGCGGATCACGAACAGGATGCCGCCGTACCAGATCGCCTCGAACTCCCGCCGCGGGCAGGATCCGCGTCCCCGCCGCCGGGTCGCTGAACAGGACCTTGCCGTTCGCCAGTCCCTTGATGACGACGAAATGGTTGTAGCCGCGCTCGCGCACCAGCACGATCGCCGGGACGCGCGCTTCCGCGAGCTGGTCGAGCGCCGCCTCGAACCCGTCGGCCTGGAAGCCCTTCGCCTCGAGATACCGCTTGATGTCCAGCAGCGAGAAGCCCTCGCGCTGGATCCGCGCCTGGTCGCCCGTCGTCGTACATGTGCGGAACACCGTCCTCTTCGCTCGTGCGCAAGCCGTAGTGATGGGTGAGCAAGGTCGCGACCGCCGCCGAGCCGCAGCTGAAGTCGTACTGCTGGCGCAGGGTGGTGCGGAAGGCCTCCCGGAGCCGCATCTCCTTGAGCGACGTCACGCTCATCGAGTACGAGCTGCCCGGCTCGCCGAGCTGCCGGGCGGTCCCGTTCGCGAGCACCGGAGCGCTCGCGAACGCACGCCGCGAAGCACGCCCAACCTGCGGAACGGCGCGGCGTCATGGTGCTGCGGCTCAACGGAGCTGCAGGTTCAGGATCGTCGAGTTCTGGATGCTGACGTTGTTGCCGGAGTTCTGGATCACCATCGGCATCCCTGACGTATGGCCGAACGCACCCTCGCGTGACGGTGTTGTTGCCGGTCGTCAGGTGATGCGCCGAGTTGTCGCTGACCACCGACCTCGCCTTGATATCGCTCAGCTGGGCTATCCTGTCCGCCGCGTTGAGCGGAGAGCCGGTGTGTCGCTGAGCGCGGACCCGAGGCGGTCGTCGGCGAGCGGGGCCACCGTCGTCGCCGAGGCTGATGCCGGAACAACCGGCTCAACGTAGGTGACTTCCGCCTTTGCGAGCGGTGCCGCAATGACCATCGCCGACGCGAGCACTGCCGCGTGCAGCTTGTGCGAAGTCATGGCCGGGATCTCCTGGGGCCATTCGGACGCTATCGAAACTCGAAGCTGACACAGGGACCGGGTTGCCCCGGTCCCTGTTTCACTCCCGAAAGAAACAGCCCTAGCGGATCGTCAGGTTCGCCTGAACGTTGACGCTCTGCTGGATCAGTGCCGCGAACCCGCTGTTCTGGGTCGCCTGGATGATCCCCGCGCCGTTCGTGAACGAGCCCGAGATGGTGTTCGACATGTCGAACGTGCCGGCATTGACGGTGTTGGTGCCGCCCGCACCGCCCACGCCGCCGACCGCGCCGTTCCCGACGCCGCCGTTGCCCACGCCGCCCGTGCCGCCCTGACCTGCGCCGCCGGCTGCGCCCGTCGCACCGGTCGCGCCGGTCGCGCCGTTGCCTGCGGTCGCGCTGCCGTTAGTGGCGCTGGTCGAAGCGCCGCCATTGGTGGCGCTGCCGTTGGTCGCCTGGCCGCCTGCGCCGCCCGTCCCGGACGTGTTGGTCGCAGTATTGGTGCCGCCGTTCCCGCCGGCGCCGGCGCCGCCCGTACCGGCACCGCCGGTACCGCCGGCGCCGCTCGTAGCGCCGGCGCCACCGTTCCCGACACCGCCTGCGCCGCCAGCAGCGCTCGCGCCGCCCGCGCCGCCGGTGCGGCCGCGGCGCCCGTGCCGGTCGCGCCCGCGCCACCGGTGCTGGTGCCCGTCGCACCCGTCGCACCGACCGCGCCCGCGCCACCCGCCGCGCCCGTCGCTGTCGCTGCCGCCGCGGTCGCCGGCGCACCTGCCGCGCCCGCTCCACCGGTGCCGCCGACGGCTGCACCGCCGGTCCGCGTGCCGTCACCGCCCGTGGCAGTCGCGGGACCACCCGCGCCGGCATTACCGCTCGTATTGTTCGTGCCGCCAGCACCGCCTGCGCCGGTCGTGTTGCCCGAGGTGCCGCCGGCGCCCGTCGTGCCGCCGGCACCGCCTACGCCGCCGGTACCGCTCGGCGTGCCGCCGGTGCCGCCCTGTCCGCCGTTCGCGGCACCGGCGGTGTTGCCGCTGCTGCCGCCGGCGCCGGCCTTGCCGCCGTTGGCCGTGCCCGCGCTGCCGCTGCGATCGCCGCCGTGCCGCGCCAGCGCGCCGCCGATGTTCCAGCCGCGCGCCGGCCGCCGTCGGCCGAGCCGCCGCGGCCGCCATCGCCGCCGCTGCCGGCCTTGGCCGAGCCGCTCGTCGCGCTGCCGGTGCTGCTCGATCCGCCGCTGCCGCCGCCGCCGCCCGCGCCGCCGGTCGCGGTGCCGGCACTACCGCCGCGAGCCGCCGCTCCCCGCGCCGCCGGCGCCGGAGTTGCCGCCGTTCCCGCCGTTCCCGGAGTTGCCGCCGTCGCCGCCGACGCCGGTACCGCCGCTGCCGCCCCGGCCGGAGTCGCCGGCTTTGCCGCCCCAGCCGTTGCCGCCGCTGGCGTCGCCGCCGTTCGCGCCGCTCGCCCGCGCGTTTCCGGCGCGACCGCCGTTGCCGCCGTCGCCCGCGGTCGCGCTGCCGTTCCTGGCGCTGCCGTTCGACGCGGCACCCGCGGTGGCGCTGCCGTTCGTCGCACTGCCGCCGCCGCCGCCATTCCCGCCGGCGCCGCCGTTGCCGCCGTTGCCGCCGTTGCCGCCGGTCCCTTGGCCGCCGGTGCCGTTGCCGCCTTGGCCGTTTCCGCCCTGGCCACCGCGGCCGCCGTTCGCGTTGCCCCAGTTCGAGGCGGTATTGCCGAGGTGGCTGATCCTGTTGCCGCTCACGGTCCCGTCGAGCTTCGAGAGCGCGATCACCTTGGTGTTGAGAAGGTTCGCCGTAGAGCCGTTGTTCGCTGCCGCCCCACCACTGTGGGCCTCCGCGTCGCCGCGAATGCTGTTGTCGGTGTTGTTGCTTCTCGAGGTGCTGCTGTCGGTCGAGGTCCTGGTCGAGGTCCTGGTCGAGGTCCTGGAATTGTTGCTGTTGTCAACATCGTTGTCGGTGCTGCTGTCCGTCTTCGTCTTGACGCTGGCGCGCGAATACTCGTTCGCCGAGGCGCTGCCGGTCCCGCCATTCTGGGTCGAGGTGGCGGTTGCGTTCTGGGTGATCCCGTCGGTGCTGTCCGCGGCGTTGGTGTTGGTCGGGTTCGCCCACACCGGCGCACTAGCGCCGAACAGCAAGGCGATCGACGAGGCGATGAGTGTCTTGTTCATTCGGAACTCTCCTCTAGGCCAAGGGGTGACGGGCGAGGCAACCCCGACGCCGCGCCGCTGGAACATCCGTGTGCAAGCAACGTGCCGGCGGCGAGCGTGGCCCTAACGCTTTGAGAAGAGGGAACAACAACCGCCGTTGGCGGTGCCGCGCAGTGTTTCACGCGCGCTCCATGTAACGGACATGAGTCAGATTCGCGCGGGCGCCGTGCGAGCAAGAGCGCGATGCCGCCGAGCCCTGCATCGTCGACACGGCTTACACTTGCCTTGCCCCGGCGCGTCGGAGCCGCTACGCTGCGCGGGCCATCACGACCAGCGCGCGTCCGGGCGAACGATAGGGGTTGTCGCCGCCCACGGCGACGAGCGTCGCGGTGACCGCGTCGATGACCGCGTCGAGCGAGACGCCGCGCTCCTCCAGCATCAGCGCCCGCGGCGTGCCGCGGATGGTTCCGATCGCGAGCGACCGTGCCGTGGGGCTGACGATCTCGATCTCGGCCCGTTCGATCCGGACGGCGGTGAAACCGCTGTCGGCGAGAAGCGCCCGATCAGGGCCTCGTCGTTGAAGCCGAACGGCACGTTCGTGAACGACGCGACCGGATCGCCCGGGAGGAGCGCCGCCAACTGGCGTCGCTCGCTGCCTTTGCGTGCGGGTTCGCGTCGAGCTTGTCCCAGACGAGGAAAGCGAAGAGGCCTCCGGGCGCGAGCACGCGGCGCGCCTCGCGCATCGCTGCGGCCTTGTCCGGCACGAACATGATGCCCGAGCTGGCAGACGACCGCGCCGAAGGACCCGTCCGGGAAAGGCAGCGCGACGGCATCGGCCGTCTGCCATTCGACGCCCTTCGGGTGCTCGCCGAGCTGCCGGCGCGCGTACTCGAGCATTGCGTCGTTGAGATCGGTCGCCACCAGGCGCGCGCCCGGCGGCGAGCCGGTCCAGGAGCCGCCGCGTCAGGATGCCGGTCCCGCACGCGACTTCGAGCACGTCGCCGTCGATCCGCGCTGGCAGGCGCCGCGCGAAGTCCTCGGCCCAGCGGCTCGAAGATCGCCGGCCCGGAGTAGGTGTCGTAGTGCTCGGGTATCGAGCCGATGAAGCTCGCGGACTTGTCGGTCATGGCAGCTTCCCCTCCGGTAGCTGCACGCATTCTAGGCTCAGGAGGTGCCGCTGGCGCGGCGGTGACTCAGCTCCCGCCCGCGTCGCCCCCGCAGACGAACGTGCGGCGGTAGTCCCGCCCCACCCAGCGCGGCCGCGCCGAGGGCGGCTGGGCGACCCCATCCTCGCGCTCGGCTTCGAGCTTGCGGAAGATCCCTGTGATGAAATCGATGACGAGCCGGATGCGTGGCGTCCGCCGCTGGGCCGGCCGAAAGAGCAGGTCGAAGCGTGGGGCTTCCTTCGCCTCCCAGTCGAGGAGTACCGGCACCAGCCGCCCGCTGCGCAGCGCCGCCTGGCTGGTAAGGTCGAGGAGTCGCGCCACGCCCTCGCCGGCGATCGCGGCATCGAGCATGGTCTCGCGCTGGTCGGTAACGAGCCAGCCACTCACCGCTACCGCTTCCTCGTGCCCGTTCCGCTCGAACCTCCAGAGGTCGAGGACCGTACCCCCGAAGGTCCGGTACAGAAAGCACGGATGGCGTTCCAGGTCTTTCGGGTGCACCGGGCTCCCGTGCACGGCCCAATAGGCGGGCGAAGCGCACACGACGAAGCGCCCCTGGGCCATCGAACGCTGCACCAGATCGACGCCCTGCGGCCAGCTTTGCAGGACGAAGACGTCGACCGTGCTCGCAGCGGCGTCGCCGAGCTGATACACGGTGCGAATCTCGACCTGGAGCTCCGGATATCGCGCGTGAAATTCAGCCAGGGCGGGCAGGAGGCAATGCTGGCCGAACACGGGCGTCGTGCCGACCACGACGGCGCCGCGCGGGCGCGTCGCCGACGCGCCGATCAGGTCATCTGCCGCGGCGAGCTGCGCGAGGGCGGGCCGGCAGTTTTCGAGATAGCGCTCGCCGTCGGCGGTCAGCGCGAGGCCCCGCGCCGTACGGTTCACCAACGTGGTGCCGAGGTTGCGCTCGAGCGACGTGACGAGCTTGGCCACCGCTGGGGGGGTGACGCCGAGCCGGCGCGCGGCCGCCGACAGGCTGCGCTCCTCCGCCGCGACCGCGAAGTACTGCAAGGCACGAAGCTTGTCCATGAGCTCCATCCGCACGGTTGACACCCGCATTATGAGTGTGAACCGAAGGTTAACGCTCGCTGGGGCCGAAGAGATATTCCTTCGACGGGATGCACGGAATAGAGTGAGTGGGCCGAACAACCTCTGTCGACGAGGAGGCACACAACATGACTCTCCCGCTCCGGTACTTGCCCTGGACAGCCCGCGCCGCCCGTCGTGCAATGCGCTCGACACTCGCGGCGGCGGCGCTCGCCGCCGCCCTGACCGCCGCGGCGGCCGACGACTATCCGAATCAGCCGATCCGGCTCATCGTGCCCGCCGCGGCTGGGACCGGCCTCGATCTCGATGCGCGGCCGATCGCGCAGAAGATCGCCGAGCTGCTGCGCCAGCCGGTCTTGATCGAGAACCGGCCCGGGGCGGGCGGCATCGTTGCCCTGGAGGCGGCCGCCAGGGCAACGCCCGACGGCTACACCCTCGTCTGGGCCGGCATGCAGTTCGCGGTGCTGCCTCATCTGCACCGCAAGCTCCCCTACGATTCGGATCGCGACTTCGTTCCGATCACCCAGCTGCAGCGGTTGCCGATGGTCCTGACGGTGCATCCGTCGGTCGGTGCAAATTCGGTCGCGGAATTGATCGCGATGGCGAAGGCCCGCCCGGGAGCGATCACGTTCGCCTCGCAGGGGCACGGCAGCACGGTGCATCTGGCGGGCGAGCTCTTCATGGCGGTGACCGGGACAGACCTCAAGCACGTGCCCTACGGCACGCAGAGCCCCTTCATCGATCTTGCGGGCGGGCACGTCATGGTGATGTTCAGCGGCATCGCGCCGGTAATTGGCAACGTCAACGCCGGCAAGCTCAAGGCACTCGCGGTTTCGTCCAGGGAGCGCGTCGGGGTCATCCGCGACGTCCCGACCTTCATCGAGGCCGGTGTGCCCGCCTACGACGCATGGGCGTGGAACGGCCTCTTCGCACCGCGTGGTACGCCCGTCGCCATCGTCGCGCAGCTGAACGCTGTGGCGGCGAAGGCGGTTCATTCGCCGGAGGTGAAAGAGCGGATGCTGCGCTTCGGCGGTGAGCCGGTCGGCAGCCGCCCGGAGGAATTCGACGCGTTTATCCGCGTCGAGCGGGCGAAGTGGGGCAAGCTCATCCGCGACGCGAAGCTGCAGCTCGATTGAGAAGGAGTCGGACGATGTCGTCAGCGGCCGTAGCGAACGTCGATCGGGCGCGGTTCTCGCGCGAGCTTGCCGCCCTGAACCTGAAGCCGCTCTGGGAGCGGGTGATCCGCCTCGAGCCCGGGACCGCGGCCGTGCCGGCGATCTGGCGCTGGGCCGAGGTCAGGCCGTTCCTGATGCGCGGCACCGAGTTGATCACCGCGCGCGAAGCCGAGCGGCGGGTGCTCGTGCTGGAGAACCCGGCGCTACCGGGGACGACCTTCATCGCCACGACGTTGTTCGCCGGCTTGCAGACGATCCTGCCCGGCGAGATCGCGCCGACGCATCGGCACACGCCGAACGCGCTGCGCTTCATCATCGAAGGCGAGGGCGCCTATACCGCGGTCGACGGCGAGCGGACCACCATGCGGCCCGGGGATTTCGTGATGACTCCGGGCTGGACCTGGCACGACCACGGCAACCTGGGCCCGGGACCGGTCGTGTGGCTGGACGGTCTCGACACTGCGTTTGCCAGGATGCTGGGGGCGAACTTTCGCGAAGACTATCCCGAGGACACACAGCCGGTGACGCGGCCGGAGGGCGACGCCGCCGCGCGCTACGGCGCGAACCTGCTTCCAGTCGACTACCTCCCGGTGGGACGCGCCTCGCCGATCTTCTCCTATCCCTACGGGCGCACGTGCGAAGCGCTGGCGCAGCTCGCGCGCAGTGGCCCGCCGCACCCGTCTCACGGATTCAAGCTTCGCTACGCAAATCCGGCGACCGGTGGCCATCCGTTCCCAACGATGGCCGCGTCCATGCAGATCCTGCCCGACCGGTTCGCCGGCCGTGCCTACTGCAGCACCGAGAGCACGGTCTTCTGCGTGGTCGAGGGACGGGGCAGCGTCGTGATTGGCGAGATGTGCTTCGACTTTGCGCCGCACGACGTGTTCGTGGTCCCGTCGTGCGAACCATACCGCCTCGCCGCCCAGGGCGACTGCGTGCTCTTCAGCTACTCGGATCGCGCGGCGCAGGAGGCGCTCGGCTTCTGGCGCGAGCTCAGTCCGCCTTGATCCCGCGCTCGCGGATGATCTTGGTCCAGCGCGCGACCTCCTCCTTCAGGAACGCGCTCGCCTCCGCGGGCGACGTGCTGCGCTGGATCGTCCCCTCGCGCGCATAGCGCTCGCGCACCGACGGCGCCTTCATCGTCTCGACGATCGCGCCGTGGATGCGGGCGAGGATCTCCGGCGGCGTGCCGGCGGGGGCGAGCACGAGCTGCCAGCTCGTGAACTCGTAGCCGGGGAGACCGGCCTCCGCGATCGTCGGGATGTCGGGGCTCGCGGGCGATCTCGTCCCGCTCGTCACGGCAAGCCCGCGCACCCGTCCCGCCGTCGCCTGCGGCAGGGCGGCCGTGAGGCTCGGGAAGCTGAAATCGACCTGCCCCGAGATCGTGTCGAGCATCGCCGGCCCGCCGCCGCGGTACGGCACGTGCAGCGCGTAGGTCTTCGACAGCTCCTTGAAGAGCTCGCCAGCCATGTGGAAGTTGCTGCCGTTGCCCGCCGACGAGTAGCTCAGCTTGCCGGGATTCGCCCGCATCAGCGCCACGAGCTCCGCGACGTTCTTCGCCGGCACCTTGTTGCTGACGATCAGGAGATGCGGCGCCTCGGCGACGAGCGAGATCGGGGCGAGGTCCTTGAGGACGTCGAAAGGCAGGTTCGGGAACAGGGCCGGCGCGGTGGCGATCGTGATCGTGTTGATGAGCAGCGTGTAGCCGTCCGGCTTCGCCCGCGCGACCGCCTCCGAGCCGATGTTGCCGGTCGCGCCGCTGCGGTTCTCGATGATGACCGGCTGCCCGAGCTCCTTGCCGAGCTGCTCGTTGATGTAGCGCGCGGTCGTGTCGACGCTGCCGCCGGGCGGCCACGGCGCGATGAGGCGCACCGGGCGGTCGGGGTAGGTCTGCGCCGTCGCCGCAGCGGCGGCGAAGAGCGCGGCGACGGCGAGCATCCATCGGTGGCGGCGCATGAGTCCCTCCTCGAGCGGGGGAGTGTGGCAGGCGGCCGCGCGCAGGGTCAAGCGCGCGCCGGCCGGGGAGGCGATCCGCTAAAATCGCGGCCTCGCCAGCCGTACCGCAAGGACGCGAAATGACTCAAACGAACATGCAGCGACTCCGCGGCGTGCTCTCGCCGGTCGTCACGCCGTTCCGGAAGGACTACTCGCCCGACGCGCAACGCTTCGTTCGCCACTGCAAGTGGCTGCTCGCGCACGGCTGCTCGGGTCTCGCGGTGTTCGGCACCAATTCCGAGGCGAATTCGCTGTCGGCGGACGAGCGGATGACGCTGCTCGAGCAGCTCGTCGAAGGGGGCGTGCCCGCTGCGGCGCTGATGCCCGGCACCGGCTGCTCGGCGCTGACCGACTCGGTCCGGCTCACCGCGCACGCGGTGAAGCTCGGCTGCGCCGGCGCGCTGATGCTGCCGCCGTTCTACTACAAGGGCGTGCCCGACGAGGGTCTCTTCCGGAACTTCAGCGAGGTGATCCAGAGAGTCGGCGACGACCGGCTGCAGGTCTACCTGTATCACATCCCGCCGGTGTCCCAGGTGCCGATCACGCTCGCGCCTGATCGAGCGGCTGCTCAAGGCGTACCCGAAGGCGACCGCGGGCGTGAAGGACAGCTCCGGCGACTGGAACAACACCAAGGCGATGATCGACGCGTTCGGCAAGCAGGGCTTCGACGTCTTCGCGGGGAGCGAGGTGTTCCTGCTGCGCACGATGCGCGCGGGCGGCGTCGGCTGCATCACCGCCGGCGCGAACGTCAATCCGCACGGCATCGACAAGGTCTACCGCGCGTGGCAGACGCCCGAAGCCGAAGCGCTGCAGGCGACCGCCGACAAGGTGCGCGCGATCCTGCAGTCGCAGGTGTCGATGATCCCGGCGCTGAAAGCCACGATCGCGCACTACGCCGACGACGCCGACTGGTTGCCGGTGCGCCCGCCGCTCGTCGAGCTGACGCTTGAGCAGCGCGCGAAGCTCGTCGCCGAGCTCGCCGGCGCCGGCTTCGACATGCCCGGGATCAAGTCCTGAACCGTCGAGACGCACGGACGCCAAGCGCGCCTTGGCGGTTCCCGGCCGCATGCTCTACGCGGTAACCATCCTCCTCTCGGCGTTCCTGCTGTTCCAGGTCCAGCCGATCATCGCCAAGATGATCCTGCCGTGGTTCGGCGGGTCGGCGGCGGTCTGGACGACGTGCATGCTGTTCTTCCAGCTGCTGCTCGTCGGCGGCTACGCGTACTCGCACTGGTCGATCCGGGCGCTCAAGCCGCGCACGCAGACGCTCGTCCACCTCGCCCTCCTCGCGGCCGGGATCGCCGCGCTGCCGATCCTCCCGGATGCGAGCTGGAAGCCGGTCGGCGAGGCGGACCCGAGCCTGCGGATCCTCGGGCTGCTCGCGGCGAGCGTCGGCCTGCCTTACTTCCTGCTCGCGACCACGAGCCCGCTCGTGCAGGCCTGGTACGCGCGCGGCGGGCACGGCGCCATGCCTTATCGGCTCTACGCGCTCTCCAACTTCGGGTCGATGGTCGCGCTCGTGAGCTATCCGTTCGTCGTCGAGCCGTGGCTCCCGACGCGCGTGCAGGCGCTCGGGTGGTCGGGCGGGTTCGTCGCGTTCGCGCTCGCGTGCGGCGCGCTCGCGTGGCGGAGTCGTACCGCGCCGGCGGAGGTCCCGGCGCTCGCCGACGGCGACGCGCCGCCGCCGCGCTTCGCCGATTACGCCCTCTGGGCTGCGCTCGCCGCCGCCGCGTCGATCCTGCTGCTCGCGTTCACGAGCCACCTGTCGCAGAACGTCGCGCCGATCCCGTTCCTCTGGGTGCTGCCGCTCGCGCTCTACCTCCTGTCGTTCATCTTCTGCTTCGAGGGGCGCAACTGGTACCGCCGCAGGCACTTCCTGCCGCTGCTCGCGGCCGGGTTCGTCGGCGTGTGCGTCACGCTTCACCGGGAGTATCACCACCCGCAGCTGTGGGTGATGATTCCGCTCTACTGCTCCACGCTCTTCGTCGCGTGCATGGTGTGCCACGGCGAGCTCGCGCGCATGAAGCCGCACCCGCGCCATCTGACCGCGTTCTTCGTGGCGATCGCGGTCGGCGGCGCGCTCGGCGGCGTGTTCGTCGGCCTGATCGCGCCGCGGGCGTTCCCCGACCTGTACGAGCTGCCGGTCGGCATCGTGCTCACTGCGGCGCTCGTCGCGGTCGTGCTCGCGCTCGACCGGGCCGGCTTCCCCGACGATCGCGCCCAGCGTGCGGCGGTCGGCGGCGCCGCGCTCTTCGCCGCCGCGCTGGCGAGCGCGCTCACATGGATCTACGTCGATCTCGGGTCGGGGGTGCGTCTCCTCACCCGCAACTTCTACGCGTCGCTCAAGGTCTACGACTCCGGCGTCGGGTCCGACGCGATGCGCGTGCTGACGCACGGCACGATCACCCACGGCAAGCAGTTCATCGACCCGGCACGGCGCAACCTGCCCACGACGTATTACGGCGACACCTCCGGCGTCGGGCGGGCGATCGAGGCGATGCGCGCCCGCGGCCCGGTGAGGATCGGGGTGATCGGGCTCGGCGCCGGTACGCTCGTGGCGTACGGCCGGCCGGGCGACGCGGTGCGCGTGTACGAGATCAACCCGCAGGTGGTCGACCTCGCGCTGAAGGAGTTCAGCTACCTCGGCGACACGAAGGCCGCGCTCGACGTCATCCTCGGCGATGCGCGGCTCTCGCTCGAAGCCGAGCCGCCGCAGAACTTCGACGTGCTCGCGCTGGACGCGTTCTCGAGCGACGCGATTCCGGTGCACCTCCTGACCGCGGAGGCGTTCGCGGTCTACTTCCGCCACCTCAGGCCGGGCGGCATCCTGGCGGTGCACATCTCCAACCGGTATCTGGATCTCAAGCCGGTACTGAGGGAAGCGGCGGCGAAGCTCGGGAAGGAGGCGCGGATCGTCGAGGACGAATCGAGCGACGAGAAGGGAACTTACGGGACGACCTGGGTGCTGTTCGCCGACTCGGCGGCCGCGTTCGAGCAGCCTCCGCTCGCGGGCGTCGTGGAACCGATCGCGTCCGAGCGTTCGACCCGGCTCTGGACCGACGACTACAGCGATCTCTTCCGGATCCTGAAATGAGGCGCGACGAAACGCGCGGGCAGCTCCTCGCGCAGCTGGTCGGCGACGTGCACCAGCTCGGCGACCGACGCCACCCGCATTTTCTCCATCAGATGCGCGCGGTGCGCCTTGATCGTGCGCTCGGCGGTGCCGAGGTCGGCGGCGATCTGCTTGTTGAGCCTGCCGGCGACGACGCCGGCGAAGACTTCCCGCTCGCGCGGCGTGAGCCGCTCGTATTGCGCGCGCAACCCCTGCGCGCGCGCGCGGGCCGCCCGTGTCTTCGCGTCGCGCGCGAGGGCGCTGCGGACCGCACCTAGCAGCGCTTCCCGGCTGACCGGCTTGGTGAGGAAGTCGACCGCCCCGGCCTTCATCGCGCGCACGCTCATCGAAATGTCGCCGTGGCCGGTGAGGAACACGATCGGCAGCGACGCTGCCGACCGCGCGAGCGCCTCCTGCAGGTCGAAGCCGCTGGGGCCGGGCATGCGGACGTCGAGCACCACGCAACCCGGTGCGTTCCGGTCGGAACGGCCCAGCAGGAACTCGCTTGCGGAGCCGTAGCCGCGGGCCCCGTGGCCGGCAGCCTGCAACAGCCGCATGATCGCCGTCCGGACCGAGTCGTCGTCGTCCACGACGTGAACGATCGGGTGCGGGTCGGTCACGCGGCGGGCTCCGCCGGCAGCGTGAACCGGAACGTGGCGCCGCCCGCAGGGCGGCTCTCCGCCCAGATCCGCCCGCCGTGCGCCTCGACGATCGAGCGGGCGATCGACAACCCCAGTCCCATCCCGTCCTTCTTCGTCGTGAAGAAGGACTCGAACAGCCGCGGCAGCGTGCCCGGGTCGAGGCCGCGACCGCTGTCCGTTACCGCGACCTCCACGCCGGTTGCGTGGGGCGCAGTGCGCAGGGCGAGCCGCCGGCGGGACGCCGGCGTGTCCGCCATCGCCTCCATGCCGTTGAGGAGCAGGTTCAGCAGCACCTGCTGGAGGGAGGCGGTGTTCCCGTGCACCGCCGGCAGAGCCGGCGCGAGGTCGGTCTCCATGGCGACGCCACGGCGCGCCGCGTCGGCGCCGAGGAGCTGCAGCACGTCGGCGGCCACCTCGTTCAGATCGAGCGGCTGCCGCTCCAGCGAAGGGTTGCGCAGCAGTTCCCGCATCCGCCGGATCACCTCGCTCGCCCGGAGGTCGTCCTTGCGGATGTCGGCCAGGATCCGGCGCACGTCGTCCAGCCGTCCGGGGCCGGCCTCGAGCAGGAGCTCGGCTGCCTCGGCATTGGCGAGGATCGCGCCGAGCGGCTGGTTGATCTCGTGGGCGATCGAAGCCGTCAGCTCGCCCATCGCCGCGAGCCGCGATGCGTGGGCGAGCTTCCGGTTGGCCTCCTCCGCCCGCTTGCGATCCGTGATATCCCGCCCGATCCCCTGCAACTCCACGACCGGCCCGTCCAGCGGCGAGACCGGATGGTCGATCCAGTGCTGCCAGCCGACGGTCCCGTCGGGCAGGACCACCTCGTGGTCGAGCCCGACCGCGCGCGGCCGGCTCACGATCGAGGCGACATGGCGCAACGCCATGTCTCGAACCGCCTCCGGGACGAGCTCGACAAACCTCAGGCCGATCAGCTCCTCCCGCCGCCGGCCGAAGAACCGGCAGTAGGCCTCGTTGACGAAGGTCAGCGTCGTGTCCGGCAGGTATCGGCATACGAGGTCGGTCTGGGATTCGACGACCGCCCGGTAGCGCTCCTCGCTCTCGCGCAGCGCCCCTTCGGCCTGCTTGCCCGCCAGCGACGAAATGAGGATCTCGGCCAGCAGCTGCAGGCGCCGCACGACATCGGCGGGCCAGTCCCGCTGCCTGATGCTGTGGTAGGACACGGCGCGAACGACGTCGCCGCCGACCGCGACCGGAACCGTCAGCCAGGACCTCGACCCGTAGCCGGCGGCATACCGCCGCTCGGCAGTCGCCTCGGCCGGCAGGTCGCGGACGACCTCGTTCAACACCACGGTAACGCCGGCCCGCAGTTGTTGCAGCATCCAGGGAAGCTCCTTCTCCGCGATCTCGCGCCGCACCGGCGGAGAGCTGGCGGATTCGGCACTGTGCGTGATCCGGCAACAGCGCTGCTCCGAGAAGTGCTGGAACACGGAACACCGGTCGAGGTCCATGGCGACGAGCACCTTGTGCAGCGCCTTCCCCACTTCCTCGTCCACCTTGTCGAGCGGCAGATTGACCAGGCCGGCGGAGAACTCGGATACCAGCCGCTCGAACTCCAGACGGTCGTTCAGCGCCTTGCTCGAGCGATTCCGCTCGGCGACCAGGGCCGCCAGCAGCAGCAGCGGAACCGAGATCGACAGCAGGAACGCCTGCGCGGCGAGGACGCTCTCGACGGTCGACGCGGCGATGAACGGCCCATGGCCCGCCTTCGTCGCCGCCAGCACCGCGAGCGTGACGATCAGCAGCTGCAAGGAGAGTCCTCCGGCCGCGAAGCGGACCGCCGTCCACAGCAGCAGCGGGAGCGGCGCATAGAGCAGCGCGTACTGGCTCGCGAGCATGGTCTCCCAGCCAAGCGCGGGCGCCACGAGCGCCACGACACCGGTCGTGAGCAGCGCGAATTCCAGGTAGCGCCGCTCCGGCACCGCCTTGAGCGCCGCGGTGCCGCCGCCGGCGAGCTGCACGAGCAGCGGGGCGAGCGCGATCGCGCCGCAGATCCCGGTCAACGCCCGTCGCTGCCACGTCAGCCAGAAGGTGTCGACCCAACCCACGAAAAGGAAGAGCCCGGCCACCAGCGCAGCGACAATGACGGAGGGCAGGATCACTCCGAGCACGAGGAAGGCGGTCATGCGTCGCAGCTCGTCCAGCCGCGGCGGAGCGCCGACGAAGTGCCGCACGGCGACCGCGCCGAGGATCGCCTGCCCCATGTTCCCGGCGAACTGGATGAGCATGATCCCGAACGGCACCGGGCCCTGAAAGTGGCTCGCGAGATGCAGATGCGCGGGGAGCAACGCGGCGACGTACAGCCACCAGAGACGAAGCGGCGTGAGCATCAGCGCCGCCAGCACGACGCCATGCGGCAGCCAGATGGTGGAGATGCCCCCGGGCTCGAGCCGCAGGGCGAGGCCGACGACCCCCGCGCCGTAGTAGCCCGCGCAAACCAGCAGGACGGCGAGCGCGAGGCGAGCATGAGGGAGCGGACGCCGGGCGGCCACGTCCGGTGCCGAACCCGTTGCGGCAGCGTCGAGAGCGCCTGTTCGAACGTCGGCCATCCGGGGACTCGCCTCCTGGCGGGGGGGGTGCCGAACCACCCCCTCAGCGGTTCGAGAAGCCTGTACTTTAGCCGCTCTCGTAGCCCGTCGCATCGGCAAACGGCTGGCGGGAGGCGCCGCCGACGTTTGCCGTCAGGTTCCGAGCAGCACTCGACCGAGCAGCGGGTGGGCGTTGAAGCGGGCGAGAAAGTCGGTCTCGCTCGTCCCGCCCTTCGCACGCACGACCGCTGCGAGCGCGCGCCGGTTCGCCGCGCTCCAGCGCGACACGCCCGGCAGCGTCAGGATCAGCGGGCTCCAGCGCCGCCACGCAAGCCGCTCGCCGGGCGTCCAGCCGGCGAGCGAACGCAGGCCGACAAGCCGCATCGCCTCGCGGCCCGCTTCCTGCGGTGCTCGCTCGCGCCCGCCACGCCCGGCGAGACGGTCCGCGACGCGCAGCCCGATCGCTGCGAGCGGCGGCAACGGTACCGTGCGCCGAGGGTCGAGATCGAACGCGAGATGCCCCTCGGCGAGCTTGCGCAGCGTCGCCGGGCGCGAGCGATGGCGCGGATTCGCCCGCAGGCGCTCGAGCTCGCCGCGCATGACGCGCTTCACACCCGCCGCCCGCGGCCGGAAGCCGAGCTTGTAATAGAACCACCACGCGCCCGACTCGATACCGTCGTCGTTGCCCTTGCCGAGCTGGTACGGGTCGAGCGTGAACGACCGGGCGCCGAGGACGTGGTGAAGCATCGTGAGCATCCGCACCGTCGTGTAGGCGACCTCCCCGCCGCGGAAGGTGGCGAACGCATGGTACGAGAGCGCCGCCGACCGCCCCGCCAGGTCCACCTGCAGGTAGGCGATCGGCACGCCGTTCCGCAAGGTGAGTGCGCCGTAGGTCGCCGGCACGACCGCGCGCCGCTCCGGCACGACCCCGTTCAGCGTGAAGGCGAGACCGCCGCCGTCGTCGACCAGCCAGGCGTCGCGCGCATCGCCGTAGGCGAAGCCGTCGATGTCGCGGCTCCGGGTGGCCATCGCCGCGCGGCCGAGCTCGACCACGCGCACGCCTTCGGTCGTGGAAAGGCGGCGCACGCCGCGCGGCGTGCGCACCAGCTCGGTGCGCAGATCGGGCCGGCCGCGACGGATCGGGGCATCGCCGAACGCGACCGGCGCGAAATCGAGCTTCGCATGCGTGCGTGCGGGCGTGTCCCTTCCGGGGGCGAGCTCGAAGCTCGCGTCGATTGCGTCGAAGAACGCCTCGCGCGTGAACGTGTCGCCGGGCATCGCCGCGACGCGCCGCGCGAGGAACGCGCCGTCGGTCTCGCGGCCGCGCAGCCGGTCGATCGCCTGCGTAGCCGGGCAGATCGAGCTCGCGGAGCGCCGCTCGCCTCGGCCGGCGTCACGAGCAGCGGGAGCGCGCGCGCGATCGCGTCCTCGGCGTCGTCGTCGCTACGATCCAGCATCAGGCGATCCGGCCACCGCCCCGCGAGCCACAGGGCGCTCGGCCAGAAGAAGCGGAAACGGATCGCGGTCGCCGCGATCCCGCTGTCCGCGAGCGCGTTGCGGAGACGACGCAGATCGGCGCGATCGGCGAATCGCTCGAGGATGTGCTCGACGGCGGCGAGCACGACCGCATCGCCGGGATACGCGCGCATGAAGCAGAGCGTCTCGTGCAGGCGCTCGACCTGGCGCGGGGTGCGCAGCCGCGTGCGATCGAGCCGCGCGAGGAGGACGAGCTTCGTCTCGGCGGCGCCGGCGCCGAAGCGATCCTTGTAGCGCTCGAGTGTTGCGAGGTCGCGGGCCGCCATTCGTTCTTCTCTTGCGCGACGATGCTAGCACGCGGCGACGCCGGGAACCGTTTCATGCACAATTCCCGCGCGCCAACTCGCGCCGCGTCGCCCTCACACGGACAACCCATGGCCGACTTTCCCGCCGACATCTACACCGAGCCGTCCGAGATCGATCCGGACACCATGAAGAACCTCGGCCCGCTCGCGCCGCTCGCCGGCGTGTGGGAAGGCAAGCGCGGCCTCGACGTGAACCCGAAGGCGGAAGGTCCGGAGAAGGACGCGTACTACGAGCGCTATGAGCTGCAGCCGGTCGATCCGCAGGCGAACGGGCCGCAGCTCCTCTACGGGCTGCGCTACCACACGCACATCCTCCGGCCGAACAAGCCGGAGACCTTCCACGACCAGGTCGGGTACTGGCTCTGGGAGCCGGCGACCGGCGCGGTCATCCTGACGCTCACGATCCCGCGCGGGCAGATCGCGATGGCGACCGGCAACGCGGCGCCGGATGCGCGGCGCTTCGAGGCGCACTGCGAGTTCGGCTCGCCCACCAACGGGACCTGCTCGATCGCGTTCCTCGACCACGCGTTCAGGACGCTCTCGTACCACATCGCGGTTACCGTGAACGGCGACGGCACCTGGTCGTACGAACAGGACACGGTGCTCAAGATCGCCGGGAGCGACGATCTCTTCCATCACACCGACCGCAACACCCTGCGCAAGGTCGCCGAGCCCACGCCGAACTGGCTGATGCGGAAGGCCTAGGGCGCCAGCCCCTGCTCGCGCATCGCCCGCCGCCACGCGACCGCGACCTTGTCGAACGCGAGGTGGAGCTCGGCCTCGGGCTCGAACGGCACGCCGAGCGGCGTCTGCGATTCGACGATCCGCTGGTCCTGGGCGAAGATCGTGCGCTCGAACGCCTGCATGACCGTATCCGGCTGGTCCCGGTTGTAGTTGCGCGCCACGAGGCAGTAGCCGATGCACCGGTGCTCGCTCACCGGCTGCGAGACGAAGAGATAGACCATCGCGTCCGCCCCGCCCCAGTCGATGTGCTCGACGATCGTGTAGGGCAGGTGGATCTCGTAGCGGGTGCGGCGCGTCGAGTCCTTGCGCTCCTCCGCGGCGAACACCGGCAGCGCGTCGGTATTGGGCTGGTCGGGCCGTCCGTAGGCGTAGCGGACGACTTGACCCTCGGTTGCGACGTCGTAGGGGGCGACGACGGGGTTCGCGGGATCGCCGAGCAGCCCCTCGTGCACGAACGCGAAATGGCCGAAGTCGGTGAAGTTCTCCAGCTGCCGCGAGGCGTTCGCGTTCCACTCGAACGGTCCGGTGCGCACGACGCGCCAGCGCGGATCGGCGAACTCGGGAATGTCGGGTATCGGCCAGCGCGGCGCGTCCAGGGCGACCCAGACGAGCCCATGCCGTTCCTCGCAGCGATACGCGGGGACAACCGCGCGTGACGGCACCCGCGCCGGATCCGCAAGTTGCGGAATGTGGCGGCACTTTCCGTCGGTGCCGTAGCGCCACCCGTGGTAGGGACAGACGATCGCGCCGTCGTGCACGCGTCCGAGCGAGAGCGCGGTGCCGCGATGCGCGCAGCGATCCTGCAGCGCGCGTACGACGCCGCCCGCGTCGCGCCACAGCACGAGGCGCTCGTCGAGCAGGGTTGCTGCGCGCGGCGCGTCGGTGAGGTCGGCGCCGTAGCCGACGGGATGCCACACGCTCCGCAACGCTGCATTGCCCATTCGATGCCCTCCGAGCGATCCGGCGGCTAGCGGCCGGCGACCGCGCCGCGGTCGATCACGAACACCCGGTCGAGCAGCCCCTTCGCGTGCGTGAGGCTCGACTCGGAGAGGATGACCGAGAGCCCCTCGCGCCGCAGGCCGGCGATGACCTCCGCGAGCCGGCGCGCGAGCACCGGCGCGACGCCCTCGAACGGCTCGTCGAGCAGCAGCAGCTTCGTCCCGGGCATCAGCGCCCGCGCGAGCGCGACCAGCTTCTGCTGCCCGCCCGAGAGCTGGAGCGCCTTGCGATCGCGGAACGCGCGCACCTCGGGGATGGCCTCGTAGACCCGCGCGAGCCGCGCGGCCGCGTCGGGCAGGCGCGCGGACCACGCCGGGAGCAGCACGTTCTCCTCGACCGAGAGACCGGGCACGAGCCGCCGGTCCTCGGGCATGTAGCCGATCCCGAGCGACACCCGGCGGTGCGTCGGCACGCGACCGAGCGAGACGCCGTCGAAGTCGACCGCGCCGTCGCGGAACGGCAGGAGCCCCATGATCGTGCGCATCAGCGTCGTCTTGCCGGCGCCGTTGCGGCCGATGAGGCCGGCGAACTCGCCGCTCGCGACCTCGAGGCTCACCTCGCGCAGGATGCCGACCGAGCCGATCGCGACCGAGAGCGCCAGCGACCTTAAGCATGGGCTTCTCCGATCACGTAGCGCCGCACCTCGGCGTCGGCGAGCACCGACGCCGGTTCGCCGTCGGCGATGATCCGGCCGTCGGCGAACGCGAGCACGCGCCGCGCGTAGCGCGCCACGATGTCCATGTCGTGCTCGACGAAGAGCACGGTCACGCCGCGCACCGCCCCCATCACGAGGTCCATGATCGCGAACTTCTCGTCGGCGGAGACGCCGCTCGTCGGCTCGTCGAGGAGCAGGACGCGCGGCTTCACGACCAGCGCCATCGCCACGTCGAGCAGCTTCCGCACGCCCTCGGGCAGCAGCCCGCCGGGCGGTCGCGATACGCCGCGAGGCCGAACCGCTCGAGCATCTCGTCGGTCGCGGCGCCGGCGCGCGCCGGGCTGAGGTCCGAGTGCGCCCAGGCGTGCGCCGCCGCGGCGACGATGCCGACCGCGACCAGCAGGTTCTCGCGCGCGCTCAGCGTGTTGAAGAGCTGCGGGATCTGGAACGAGCGCGACACGCCGAGCTGCGTGACGCGGCGCGGCGCGAGCGCGGTCAGCTCGTGGCCGTCGCAGCGGATCGAGCCCGAGGTCGGCTTGAGGTAGCCGGTGACCATGTTGATGAACGTCGTCTTGCCGGCGCCGTTCGCGCCGATCAGCCCGACGACCGACTCCGGCTCGACCGCCACGTTGACGTCGGCGGCGGCGACGACGGCGCCGAAGCTGCGGTTGACGCCGCTCGCGACGAGGATCGGATTCATTGGACCACGCCTCGCGCCCGCCTTCCGCTTCGCGACGAGCGACCACAGCCCCGCCGGCAGGAAGAGGATGAGCAGCAGCATGACGATGCCGAGCGTCATCTGCCACACGTTCGGTGCGTACTGGTTGGCGAGGGTCCGGACCGCCTCGAACACGCCCGCGGCGAGGAACGGCGCGAGCACGTTGCCGGTGCCGCCGAGGACGGCGACGAACACGAACTCGCCGGAGGTCGTCCAGTACGCGGTCTCGGGATCGACGTGTCCGACCGCTAGCGCGGCGAGCGCGCCGCCGAGGCCGCCGAGCGCGCCCGCGGCCACGTAGTTCGCGTACACGATCCGGAACACCGACGCGCCGAGATACTCGACGCGGAGCTCGTTGTCCCGGATCGCGGTGGCGAGCCGCCCGTAGTGCGATCCGAGGTAGCGGTGCACCGCGAGGCCGGCGGCGAAGACGGCGATCACCGCGGCGGCGTAGAACACGCGCCGCCCGATCCCGTCGGCGAGCGCGAAGCCGGCGAACGACTTCGCGTGCAGGTTGAAGCCGTCGGTCGAGCCGAGCGCCGAGCTCTTCACCAGCAGGCCGTAGAGGATCATCGAGAACGCGAGCGACAGCATGGCGAAGAAGATGTCGCGGTAGCGCGCGAGGAGGAGGCCGAGCGCGGCCGCCACCGCCGCGGCGGTTGCGATCGCCCGCGACGATCATCACCAGCCCGTCCAAGATGCCCGCGCGCGCGCCGAGCAGCGCCGCCGCGTACGCGCCGAGGCCGAAGTAGAGCCCCTGCCCGAACGACACGAGCCCGGTGCGCATCAGCAGCACCAGCCCGAGCACCACCAGGCCCTTGGCGAGCGCGAGCGTGAGCAGGAATACGAGCCACTGCGGCGCGACCGGCGCGGCCGCGAGCAGGCACGCGCAGACGACTGCGAGCGCGACCGTCGTGCGGTCGCGGCTCATATCTTGCGCGCCTCGGGCGCAGCGAAGAGCCCCTTCGGCCGCGCGATCAGCACCAGCGCCATCACGAGGTAGATCGTGAAGAGCTCGGCCTCCGGCCAGTAGCGCACCATGACCGAGCGGACCACG
Source organism: uncultured beta proteobacterium (assembly GCA_963762785.1). GTDB lineage: Bacteria > Pseudomonadota > Gammaproteobacteria > Burkholderiales > SG8-39 > DATEDA01. The sequence continues at coordinate 60,346 of CAVXND010000080.1, read as the reverse complement.
CCCACCATGAGCGCGCCGAGCGCCGCGCCGCCGAGGCTGCCGAGACCGCCGATGACGACCACCGCGAACGACAGCACGATCACCTCGACGCCGATGCCCGGCGACACCGCGATGGTCGGCGCGGTGAGCGCGCCGCCGACCGCCGCGAGCGTGGCGCCGATCGTGAAGGTGAGGAGATACATGCGATCGACGTTGATCCCCATCGCCGCGCTGATCTCGCGGTCGTGGATCACGGCGAGGAGCAGCTTGCCGGAGCGCGTGCCGATAGAGGCCCCACGCGACCGCGAGCCCGATCGCCACCGCCGCGCCGATGAGGATCAGGTTGTAGACCGGGTAGGCGAGCGTGCCGATGTTGAAGTTGCCCGGCAGCGCGTAGGGCTCGGAGACGACGAGCGACTCGACGCCCCAGACGAGCTTGATCGCGTCCTCGAGGATGAGGAACACCGCGTAGGTGACGAGCAGCAGCACCACCTCGTCCTTGCCGTACATGAGCCGCAGCAGCCCGCGCTCGAGGAGCGGTCCCATCACGAGGCCGACGGCGAGCGCCGCGACGGCGAGGAGCGCGTAGCTCGCGATCGGCGGGTGACCGCCGGCGAGCCAGGCGCCGACGAGCGAGGCGGCGGCGTACGCGCCGAGCGCGTAGAGCGACCCGTGCGCGATGTTGAGGATCTTCATCACGCCGTAGATCAGCGTGAGCCCCGCGGCCATCATGAAGAGCCACGAGGAGTAGACGACGCCGTCGAAGAGGACGGCGGCGAGGTCGGTCATCGCGCGCTACGCGGGGGAAGGGGAAGGGCGAAGGGGAAGGGCGGCGCGGGCTCGCGCCCGCGCCTTCGCCCGTCCGTCGCCGGCGGCTACTTCGCCTTGAAGCCCGACTTGATCCAGGCCTCGCTCTTCACGCCGTCGGGCGGCGTCGTCTGCTCGGGCGGGTAGTGCTTGACGTCCACCAGCGTGAGCTCGCCGCCGACGTTCTTCGCGACGCCGTAGGCGACGCCCTGCACCGCCTGGTGCCCCTTGCCGAGCGCCATGCGCACCGTGCCGCCGGGCGCTTCGAACGTGAGGTTCTCCAGCGCGGCGATGATCTGCTCCTGGTTCGGGGTTGCCGCGCCCGCCTTCTGCGCCTTCTCGTACGCCGCCTTCACCCCGAGGATCGCCTGCGCCATCTTGTACGCGGCGTAGTTCGGCGACACGCCGTAGCGCTCCTGGAACGCGCCCCGGAACCACTTGTCGAGCTCGGTGCCCGGCGAGAACGGACCGAAGGGCCCGCGCGCGCCGATGATCGTGCCGTCGGGGATCCGCGAGCCGAGCCGGTTGATCGCCGGCTCGCCGGCGGCGAGGAGCACCAGGTGCTTCTGGAAGAGGCCGCGCGGCGCGCCCTGCAGCACCAGCCCCTCGAGGTCGCCGCCCCAGAAGCTCGAGTGGATCACCTCGGCGTTGCTCGAGAGCAGGGTGGAGATCTCGGCGCCGAACTGGCCGGCGAAGAGCTTCGGCATCTGCGAGGTCTTCACCTCGACGTCGGGCTTGAGCGCCTTCATCGCCGCCTCGAAGTCGGTCCACGAGTCCTGGCCCCAGGCGTAGTTCTGGTTGATGCCGGCGAACGACTTCACGCCGGGCCTGCGGTCGAGCACGTAGCGGGCGAGCGCGACGGCGTCGCCGGTCGCGGTCGCGCCGGTGCGGAACACGTACCGGTAGCTCGCGTCCTCGAAGATCCGCGGCGTGCCGCAGTCGAAGAGCACGGTGAGCTTCTTCAGCTCCTCGGCCACCGGCGCCACCGCGAGGCAGTCGCCGCTCGAGATGTAGCCGATGACGAGGTCCACGCGCTGCGCGAGGTTGCGCAGCTCCTGCACCTGCTTCTGCGGCCCGCCGGCCTCGTCGATGATCACGAGCTCGATCGGCGCGCCGCCGAGGCCCTTCGTCGCGTACGCGCCCGGGACGCGGCCGGCGTTCACCGTCTCCGCCATGATCTCGGCCGCGTTCCGCGCCGGGACGCCGAACGGACCCGCGGCGGGGCCCGAGAGGAAGGTCACGATGCCGATCTTGACCGGCGCCTGCGCCCAGGCGCAGGTGGCGGCGAACGCAGCCGCGGCAGCGGCCAGCAGATGCACGAACGATCGCGTCATGGCTCCTCCTTGCTGGATCGGGGGTGGTGCGGGAGCGGGGATGGTACTGCCGGCGCCGGCCGGCAGCGCCAGTGCCGGCCGCGAGCCGAGGGATGGGCGCGTGCGCCCGGGGCGAAGCGCGCCCGCCGCCGTTTCGCGCCGCGCGCGGACGGCGACGCCTAGCGCGTCAGAACGACGTTCGTGGCGACCGACTCGACCGGGTAGCCCTTGGCGACCCACTCGGGGAAGCCGCCGCGGAACCAGTAGACCTGCGTGAAGCCCTGGGCGCGCGCGGCTGACGCACGACTTGTAGCTCTTCCAGCACTCCGCGCCGTTGCACGCGAAGATCACCGGGGCGCTCTTGTCGGCGAGGCCCGAGAGGTCGAACTGGTCGCGCTTCGCGTCGAAGCCGACTTCCTTCGTGCTCTTCTCGCCGTAGGGCAGCCATTTGGCGCCCTTGATGTGCTTGTCGCGGTACTCCTCCTCGGAGCGCGTGTCGAACATCGGCACGCCCTTGCGCATCAGCGCCGCGACCTCCTCGGCACTCACGATCTTCACCCCGTCGAGCACGCGCGGGGTGAAGTAGCCGAGGGTGGAGACGTAGTCGTACTCCTTGACCGTGATCGGCTGCATCGCGCGCACGTCGAGCCCGGCGAGGTCGATCGACGCCACGGTCTTCGGGTTGGGCGTGAGGAACGCCGCCTTGATCCGGTCCTTGACCGTGCGGTCGAGGCTCGAGAGCACCGCGACGCCGGTCATCGGCGCGCCCTTGGTCTCGAGCAGGATGCGGCCCTTGTTCCGCGCGAGCCACTCCTCGGCGAGCCGCCGGTCGGCGACCGCGACGTCCGCCAGCCCGAGCTCGAGCGCGAGCAGCGCCGCCTCGTGATAGCGGAACTCGCGGATGTCCGTGAAGTAGTCCCGGGTCGGCATGCCCATCGCGTTCAGCTCGCCGCGCGCGAGGTAGGTCGCGAGCGAGTCGGTGGGCGGCAGCGCGAGCCGTGCGCCGCGCGCCTCGCCCATCGTCTTGATGCCGCTCGTCTCCGAGGCGATCAGCACCGCGCGCTCCTCGCCCGGGAACCGGGCGACCGGCTCGTAGCCGTAGCGGATCGCGCTGCCGATGACGTGCGCCGGGCCGATCATGAGGTCGTACCCGCGCGAACGCGAGCGCGCGAGCTCGCGCGTCAGGTCGCGGCCGAAGCTCAGGCGGATGTCGGCGCCTGTCGACGCGCCGACATAGTGTGCGAGCGTGCTGTACCGGTCGACGAACGCGGCGGTGCTGATTTCCTCGCGCGCTTCCCCGGAGATGCTGACCTTGAGCTGGGCAAGGACGGGTTGGACGGCGGCAAAGCCGGCCGCCGCCGAAACGGCAACGAAGAATGGCACGCATAGCTTCCCTCTAGCGACGTCTTGTCTTGTTGGTGTCTCCGGGGGCGCCGTAGCGCTCGCATCCGATACCTCCGGATCCCCGATTCTTATGTGCCTATATTTTAGGCGCTCCCGGGCGGGAAAGGCCACGACCAATTTGGCACGACCCGGTTTGTGCGCTGCGGGGAAAAGCGTTTCCTTACGCCCGAGAGGGCGTCAGCGCTGTATGTGCGCTGTACGGCTGGCCGCGGCCTCGGCCGCCGTCAAGAGCGCGGCCAGCTAGCCGGGGTGTGACACGCTGCCGAAAAAGCGCAAGGGGTCGGCCGCGCCCGGCCGACCCCGTCCGTCCAGGTCGCTGAGACGGGGTGCCCCGGCCTCAGTAGTCGAGCTTGACGCCGACCGCCCGGATCTTCTTCTCCGAGACCTCCCGGTCCTTCTTCAGGAACGCCGCGAACTGCTCGGGCGTGTCCCCGACGGCGTCGAACCCGTAGGGCGCCAGGAACCGTTCCTGGAACGCCGGGTCGCTCACGATCTTGCGCACGTCGGCCGCGATCTTGGCGATTACCGGCGCCGGCGTCCCGGCCGGAGCCGTGAGACCCAGATAGAAGCTCGCTTCGGTCGTCGCGTAGCCCGCTTCCTTGAACGTGGGCACGTCGGGGAGCGATTTCGCGCGGCTCGCCCCGGAGATCGCGAGGATCTTCATCTTGCCGCTCTTGAGATGCGGCGTGGCGGCGGTCATGCCCGCGAACATCGCGTCGATCGAACCCGGCGAGCATGTCGCTTACCGCGGGGGCGATGCCCTTGTAGGGCACGTGCGTCATCTCGAAGCCGGCGTCGCGCTTGAAGCCCTCCATCGCGAGATGCGTCGTGCCGCCCGCGCCGGCGGAGCCGTAGTTGTGCGACTTGCCCTCCTTCTTCATGAGCGCGACGAACTCCTTCAGGTCCTTCGCCGGCAGGTCGCCCTTCACGATCAGGACCATGTTGACGTGGACGACCTTGCTGACCGGCGCGAGATCGCGCACCGGGTCGTAGGGCAGATTGGCGTACAGGAACCCGTTGAGCGAGTACGCGGCCTCGGTCCCGAGCAGCAGGGTGTAGCCGTCGGCCGGCGACTTGGCGGTCGTCTGCACGGCGATGATCTCGTTCGCGCCCGGCTTGTTCTCCACCACCACCGGCTGGCCCCAGAGCGTGGCCAGGCTCTGGGTCAGGCCGCGCGCGACGCCGTCCACGGGTCCGCCGGGCGGGTAGGGCACGAAAACCTTGACCGGCTTGGACGGGAAGGCCTGCGCCATCGCGTCGGTGGCGACGGCCGCCGTTGCGATCGCAATCACCAGCCCGCAGAGCAGGCTCGGAAGTCGGGTGAACATCAAGAATCCTCCTTGGTTGAGATGGGCGAGGCGCGAACCGGAGAGAGCGGCCTCAGGTCGCGCGGGACGTCGATGCCGCGGGTGCGGTAGAGCGTGCCTTCGAGCATCTCGGACAGCGCGGCGGCGCAGCCGCGCACCAGGTCGATCTGCTGCGGCAAGGGCCGGCGACGGGAATGTCCTGGATCGACCCGACGATGCCGATCTGGCCGACCAGCGTCGTCGCCCTCGCGCAGGATCGGCGCCGCGAGCGTGTTGATGCCGGTGAGGACCTCGTTCGGCGCGTCTTCGTACAGCCGCTCGCGGATGGCCGCGAGCCGCCGCGGACCGCGGCCGGCGCGGTGACCGACTGCGGCGTGAACGCTGCGAGCTCGCGCCGCAGCTGGCGGCTCTGCATGGCCTCGTCGGCGAACGCGAGCACGATCCGCCCCTGGGCGGAGCAATGCGCCGCGGGCCGGTTGCCGGGCTTGACGGTGATGCACACGTTGCGCTCGCTCTCGACGGCGGCGATCACCAGCGCCTCGCCGTTCACCGGCACCGAAAGGAGGGCGGTCAGCCCGGTCAGATCGCGCAGGCGCCGCAGGTACGGGTCGGCGAGGCGGCGGAGATCGAACTGCTGGCCGGCCGCCTCGCCGAGCTGGAAGAGCTTCCAGCCGAGCCGGTAGCGCTCGCTCGCCGCGTCCTGTTCGACCAGGCCGAGCGCGCTGGAGCGAGACGAGGTAGCGGTGCATGCGCGCCTTCGAGTGATCGAGCTGCCGGGCGAGCTGGGTCACGCCGAGCGGCTGCCGCGCGCGCCGCGAGCTCGTCGAGGATCTCCGCCACGACGGCGACCGAGTCGAGCGTGTTGTCGTCCGCCTCGGACGGTTCGCGCTCGGTCCGCGGGCAGCTTGTCGGCGCTCGTGGACGACATCGCGGGCGGCTACTCGAGGCCGATCAGCTCGGCGGCGTTCGACGAGACCATCTTGCGCACCGCGGCCTCGGGGTAGCCGAGGTCGAGGACGGTCTCGACCACGTTGCGGAAGCCGTCGACGAGCTTCGGGTTGCCGACCTGGCCGAGATCGGAGCCGAGGATCGTCCGCTCGACGGTGCCGGCCTCGATCATCGCGTCGAGCTCCGGCGGGTCGTAGAACTTGAACTTCGAGCCCGGGACGAACATGCACATCGAGTGCTCGACGTACGCGCCCATGCCGACGAGCTTGCGGATGTCGTCGAGGCTCGCGCCGACGACGTAGGTCGGATGGTTCACCAGCAGGCGCTTCACGCCGCGCCGCTTCGCCTCCTCGAACAGCGGGAAGATCTCGCGGATGTTCAGGTGGCCGCCGGAGAGCACGACGTCGTGCTCGGCGATCAGGTCGAGGATCGGGGAGCACCTCGGGGACGAGCCGGCCCTGCGCGTCGAGCACCGTCAGCGGCGTCGGCTCGAGCATCTTCTTCTTCGCCTGTGGAAACTTGTCCTTGAAGTGCGCGTCCTTCTTGTGCTCGTTGATGTGGTTGGCCGAGGTGAAGGTCGGCATCCATACCAGCTTCGCGCCGAGCTTGATGCCGTGCTCGACCGCGTAGACGTTCAGCCCGCCGGTCTGGTTGTTGAGCGGCACGCCGGAGAGCAGCGTCACCTTGAGATGCTTGAAGTGCTTGTTCAGCACCTCGGTGACCGGCGTGGCCGAGTAGTAGTGGTCCTTGATGAGCAGCGCGCGGATGCCGGCGGAGGACGCCTCCTGCATCGCCTCGTAATGGTCGAAGTAGCGCGGCATGACCGACGGGCCGCTGTGGCAGTGCAGGTCGATCGCGCCCTGCATCAACCGGTCGACGACGCCGGGATCGGTGTCGCGCCAGGAACGGGCTTTGGCGGCGGTGGCTTGGGGCATGAGGGTCTCCTGGCAGGGGGCGGGGTCAGCGTTGCGGCAGGGCGCGGGCTCGAACTCGGCCGCTGGTAGTCGACGAGGTGGCGGTAGTCGTCGCGGATGGGCGCGAAGACGTCGAGGTTCAACGCGACTTCGTCGCCGATCGGCTCGACGTAGTGCAGGGTGTTCGGCGGGACGCGCAGCATCGAGCCCGGGGGTCATGAGGAACACCTCGTCGCCCACGTGGTAGTTGAACCTGCCCTGGATGCAGATCGCGAGCTGCTCGAAGGTGTGCTGGTGCGGGTTGACCCGGATGTTCGGCTCGACCCAGTTCATCACCAGCACGACGTTGTCGCCGCGGAATCCGGCCCGCTCGATGCCTTTGCGGACGAACTCGCGGGGCAGGTCGTTCCAGTTGTACATCTGCGTCATCGTCCTCCTCCATTGTTCCGTTCAAAGATACGATGTTTCGTTCAGAGAAACATCGCTATCGCCCGCGCCAGCGCCTTGTCAAGCGGAAATCAGGCTCCCCGGTTACGAAGCTAGTGCCCACTGATTCTGCAACCTTATGATTTAGTAGTCGGAAGTATGACTAAAACGGCGTGCGCGAAGCGATCCGCGTCGCGCCGCCCGAGGTCGAACGCGGCCTGGATGCCCGCCGGGTCGGTGTAGTCCCAGGCCGAAACGGGCACCGGCACGGACGGCTGGACGTAGACCCGGCCGGGATGCGCGGGGAAGCCGGGCGAACGGCGGGTCAGCAGGACCAGGGTCGGACCGTCGTCCGCGTCCACCGCCGCGGCGGGAACGTTGTCGGCGATGCCGCCGTCGAGCGCCGGGCGGCCGCCGTGCGCCAAGGCCGGCGTGAACGGCGGCGTGCAGGACGACGCGAGCACCAGGTCGGCGAGCGCCTCCGGGCTCGGGCAGCTCCGTACCGGAACGTACTCGGCGGCGAACCCGAGCCGGCGCGCGAGGCGCGGGTGCACCGACGGCCGCGCCGACGTGTTCCAGCGCGTCGGCGAGCCCGGCGACCGCGAACGCGGTGCGCACGCCCAGCCAGCGCGGCGCGCGCGTCACCGGGACCAGCACCTCCGGGCCGCGCGTGCAGGCGTGCGAGCGCGTCCGGATCGATGAGGGCGAGCAGCGCGCGGCGGTACATCGCCGCGTGCGGGAACACCGGCCGTCCGTGGAAGACGTTCCCCGGATAGACGTTCCGCGGATTGGCCGCGACGGCCGACTCGGAAGTGCGCCAGCCCCTCGCGCAGCCGGCCGGCGAAGAGCACGCAGGCGATCGCCGCCCCGGCGCTCGTTGCCGCGACGCGGCGCAAGGCGCCAAGACCGAGCGCCGGCGCCGCTTCGCTCCAGAAGCCCGCCTGCCAGAAGCAGCGATTCCCGCCGCCTGCGAAAACCGCCGCGGCGAAGCGGGGCTGACCGATTCCGGACATCCCCGCGCAGTTGTTCGTTACGCTTACCGTGCGGGCTTAGCCCATCGGGCATATTCGATTCCTCGCCCGGTCAGTTTATCGTGAGCGGCGTGGGGCGCGATGCCGTTGGCATAATTCCGCGCGGGAGTGAAGGAGCCATGAGAATGAAACCAGCCGCTTTCGTCGTCATCATCGCCGCCGGCGCGGTCGCGCTCGCCGCGCTCGCTCGCCGCCGACCGGCCAGCGAGCGTCGTCGTTGCCCAGGCCCCGGCGGCACCGTCGGCGACCACCGCGACCGGCCGCCGCGCCGGCCAAGCCGCTGCCCGACAACCCCGGTTTCTACTCCGGCGAGGCGGGCCTGAGCCCGTCCGAGATCGCCGGCCGGGAGATCTGGTACAAGGCGACCGGCGGCAACGCGCGCTTCCACACTTATGTCTTCCAGCAGCGCGTGGGCGTCGTGGTGGACTGGTTCCGCGTCCTGCGCGCGGACCGGCGCGACGACCGGTTCGCCGCCTACGGCCTGATCAACGACCCCGGCTGCTGCACCCCTGGGACCGACGGCTGTCCGGCGAAGAGCCTGGACGAGACCTACGGCCTCGACTGGTGCCCGGGCGACGAGGAGCTGCTCAAGTTCGTCGGCCGCGAGGGCTACCGCGATCCGGCGTGCGATTTCCGCGATCCCGCGGTCGATCCGAACGATCCCCACCACAAGGGCAAGGACCAGCGGCAGTCGTCGTGCGATCTCGCTTTCGGCACCTCGACCGGCGCCCTCGGCTACCGCAAGTTCCCCAACCCGCGCTTCGACCGCGCCCGCTGGCAGAAGCTGAACGGCGGCCTCGCGAGCTGGGAGGGCTTCGCGAAGACGGTGTCCGCCGATCCGAAGTCGGCGGACTCGCGCGTGCGCCGGCTCGCCGACGGCTCGATCGAGCCGCCGTTCCTCGATCGGCACGTCCTGCGGCTCGTGCCACATCGCGTTCGATCCGCTGAATCCCCCGGCCGATCCCGCGCATCCCAAGTGGGAGAACATCAAGGGCGCGATCGGCAACCAGTACCTGCGCATCTCCGAGATCCTCGGCTCGGGAATGCCCTACGACTCGCTCGAGTACCAGATGTACTCGCATGCGCGCCCGGGCACGTCCGACACCTCGGCGATCCCGACCGACCAGGTGTCGAACCCGGGCACGATCAACGCCATCCACAACTTCAGCCAGCGTCCCGTGTTCCAGGGCGAGGACGTGCTCAAGTGGCGCAAGGTCGCCGCGTGCCCGGCGACGCCGGCGGCGGAGACGAAGTGCTGGTGCGAGCCCGGGCGGGACGGGAAGTGCTGGCTCCAGTCGCGGCAGAAGGAGACCGTCCACCACATCCTGAAGGGCGGCGAGGACTCGATCGGCGCGCTCGAGGCGATCCAGCGCGTCTACTTCAACATCGGCTCGTGCGCCGAGGCCTGCTGGCTCAACCACCTCACCGACATGCGCCAGCTCGACCCGCAGGGGCGCAACTTCGGCCAGACGCCGTTCGACATCGGCCAGTGCCGCCGCGACTGCCCGAACTTCCGCGCGATCGAGGACCGCCTCGTCGACATCGCCTCATTCCTGTTCTCGAAGGAGACGCACGCGACCGACCTCGCGGTCGCACGGGAGAACGAGCGGAAGGCGAAGAACGCCAAGGCGAGCTACACGCGCGACGAACTCGCCGCCGACCTCGACCGGCAGTTCGGCGATGGCGCGGTCGCGCGCGGCCGCGAGGTGTTCGCGGCCAACTGCGCCCGCTGCCATTCGAGCATCCCCGAAAGCCAGGGCGGCGCCTTCCGCAACCGCGACTTCCGCGCGCTCGACGACAGGACCGGGCTGCGCCGCGACTGGCTCGGCAACGACCAGTCGACGCTCGTGACCGAGGTTGGCACCAACCGCTGCCGCGCGCTGCACTCGAACCACATGGCGGGGCACGTCTGGCAGGAGTACGGGTCCGAGACCCTGCGCGCGCGCGCACCCGATCCGAACGTGCGCGAGCCGGGCGACGGCGGCCGCGGCTACTACCGCAACGTCTCGCTCGTGAGCGTCTGGGCGCACGCGCCGTTCATGCACAACAACGCCCTCGGGCCGGAGATCTGCGGCCAGCCGAAGAACCGCGACAACTTCTTCTACCGGTCGACGTACGTCGATCCGGCGACGAAGCAGCTCCTCCCCGCCGACAAGGCGCCGGCCTGCTGGGCGTACGACCCGAGCGCCGACGGCCGGTTCAAGCTCTACGTCGCCTCGATGGAGGACCTCCTGAATCCGGCGAAGCGCCTGCCGAAGATCACCCGGTTCGACGCCGACGTTCCGATCGGGATGGGCTTGCGCGTGGTCGAGGACGGGAAGGAAAAGCAGATCGTCGGCATGACGATCGTCATCCCGAGAGGAGCGAGCTCCGCCGCGCTCGTCAACTTCCAGCACAAGCGCTTCGTCGGCGATCTCGTGCAGCTCCGCCTCAAGCCCGACGCGCTCGACCAGCGGCTCGCGAAGCAGTTCGGCGACGACGACGGGAAGAAGATCGCCGCCGACCTCCGTTCGGTGGCGAACGCGCTCGTCAAGGACCCCGGCCTGCTCGTCGAGACGCTGCGCAAGCACCCGAAGCTGCTGGAGGCCTACAGCTCGTGCACCGTCGACGTCGAGAACGACGGGCACCGCTTCGGGGAGGACCTGTCCGACGCCGACAAGAAGGCGCTCATCGCCTTCCTGGCCACGCTGTAGGAGGAGCCATGATCACGAAGCCACCGTTCTCCCGCGCGCGCCTCGCGCTCGCCGCCGCCGCGGCCGTGGCGGTCCAGCTCGCCGGCTGCGACTCCCTCAACGAGATGCTCCATCCGACGCCGGCGATCAGCTTCGCGCCGGCGGGCGAGGGTCACGCGCAGAAGCCCGACCTCGCCATGGTCGAGCACGACCTTCCGCTCACGCTGGGCGAGCTCCAGAAGTTGACGCCGGACAACCTCAAGAACTTCAGCCAGGAGCAGCTCGACCAGATCTACGCGCGGCTCACCGCCGGGCCGATCCCCGACGGCGCGTTCGACGGCGGGCTCGTCTTTCCGAAGGGCGAGAGCGGCGACCGCCGGCTCGCCGAGATCGTCGGCGGGCTCCCCGGCCTCGCCGTCGAGCTCAAGCTGCACCGGGTCGAGGACCTCGGCCACGCGCTGTGGAAGGGGAAGGTGTTCTACCGCAACGACCGGCTGCTGCGGAACCGGATCGAGGACCTCGCGGTCCTCAAGCCGATCATCGAGGGCGACCTGAGCACGATCGAGAAGATCAAGCGTCGACGGCAAGGACCAGTGGCTGCTCTTCCCGGCAAAGCTCTATTGCGGGCAGAGCCTGCTCGACAGCCGCCGGGAGTCGATCATCATCGACTACTTCTTCACCGACGAGATCCCGGGATACCGCCAGAAGCCGGACTTCCTCGCCGGCCGCAACGGGCTCGCGGTGCGCGACGAGATCCGCATGGTGCGCCCCGGGTTCTATCTCGGTCGCGCCTACGCCGGCAAGGCGTTCCTGCTCAACTTCATGCTCTACAACAAGTCGATCGCCGAGCGCGACGGTCCGGCGTTCGCGAGCACCGGCAAGGTGGCGGAGGACTGCTGGCCGGGCACCCAGACGCGGGCGGCCGTCGCCGCCAAGTGATGCGATGGGGCGCTGCAGGCGGGATGCGAGGAACGCTGCTCGTGATCGCGTGTGCCGCCGCAACCGCCGTCCCCGGCCCGGCGGCAGCGCAGAACCGCCTCGCGCCGGCGTGGGCGGTTGATCCCGCGCGCCCCGGCCCCGATTCGCCGCCCGCCGGCCGCTCGCACTTCGACTTCGCGGTGACGCGCGACGCCGACGGCAAGCCCGTGCACGACGTTCCGTTCCCCTTCGAGCGCCTGGTGAAGCACCTCGAGGCACGGGCCGGCTGCAAGCAGCCGTGCGCGAGGCAGGTGCTGATCCCGCTCGGCCGCTCGCTCCAGCGCACGGCCGCGTCGCCGGCCTTCTTCGAGTTCCCGCGCGTCGTCGCCGCGATCGACGGCGAGCCCGCCGAGCCCGGCGCGCCGCTCCTCAAGGACCGGATCTACCTCGGCTACCAGGAGAAGAGCGACCTGGTGGAGGTGATCAGCTACAACGAGGCGGCCGGCCGGTTCGAGTTCCAGCTCGTGCGCGACTACCGCGCGGGCGGCGCGCGCGAGGTCGTCTACGCGCGCCGCGCGCTGTGCGCCGCCTGCCACCAGAACCTCGCGCCGCTCTTCTCCCGCCAGGTGTGGGAGGAGACGAACGCGAATCCGCGCATCGCCGCGCTCCTGTCTCGCCCCCTTGACGAAGGGGGGCGCGAGCGCGGCGAGCGGGGGGATTACCACGGCGTGCCGATCCACCGCGGCGTCGACGTCCCGAACGCGATCGACGCTGCGACCGATCGGGCGAACCTGCTCGGCGTCTGGCAGCTCTTGTGGCGCGTCGGTTGCGGCGACGGCGCCGCGGGTGCGCGCTGCCGCGGCGCGGCGCTCGTCGCCGCGCTCCAGTACCGGCTCACCGACGAGCGCGCGTTCGACGAGCGCTCGCCGGCGTGGCGCGACGAGTTCCTGCCCGCGTTCGGCCGCGCCTGGAGCGCCCGCTGGCCGTCCGGGATCGCCATCCCGAACCCGGACGTTCCGAACCGCGACCCGCTGCCGCCCGAGGGCGTGCGCCGCCCCGCGGGGCTTGCGGCCGCGCACGTCCCGGCCGCATTCGAACCGCTCGCGCCGCGCGCGCCGCTCGAGGTGTGGGCCACGCCCGGGCCGGACGCTGCGCGCCGCCTCGTGGCCGGCCTCGCCGGGTTCGTCACCGCGGCCGAATCCCGAGCGCTCGACGGCCAGCTCGCGGCGCGCGCCGGCCGCGAACGTCCGGCCGAGCGGCGCCGCGAAGCGCCGTGCGAGATCGCCTGGACCGGGTCGAGCGCGCGGTTCAAGTGCGTCGGCGCCGGCGATGCGCCGCTGCGCGTAGCGGGGCGGCTCGACCTTCGCGGCGCCCGCGTCGCGGGCGGCGACATCGGCGCGCTCGCGTTCGACGGCGCACCGCCGCTCGAGCATCTCGAGGTGGCCGCCGGCGCGTTCGACGCCGGCGCGGGCCGTGCGGCGTTCACGCTCGGCAGCCGGGGCGCGAGCGCGCGGCTCGCCGACGGCGCCGCGATCGCGGGCATCGCGCTCGCCTGGAAGCCGGCCGAGGCGCAGGCCCGGGGCGGCGTCCGCGAGGCGTCCGCGCGCGCGACCGTCACCGTCATCGACGACTTCGCGCCGGTGCGGAGCGCCGTCGCGGCGCTCGCCGCCGAGCCGGGCGACGGCGCACCGCTCGCCGCGCGCGCGTTCAGCCGGACGCGGGTGCTCGCGCCGCTCTTCGCACAGCTCGGCGTCCCGGCGCGCGAGTGGTGCTGCGAGGACTCGTCGCGGCTGCCGGAAGCGGTGGTCGAGGCGCCCGAGCCGCCGATGCCGGTCGACGGCGCTGCGGCCCCGTTCGCCGCCTTCTACCCGCTCTGCGCGAGCTGCCATGCGACGGCGGAGCGCTCGCCGCCGAATTTCCTCGCCGGCCCGCCGGAGAGAGTCGTGGCGAGCGTGAAGCACTGCGCGCCGCGCATCTACGCGCGCCTCGCACTGTGGGGCGCCGTGCCTGCGGCGCGCGACAAGACGCCGATGCCGCCGGCGCTCCCGTCGGCGCGCGGGGAGGCCTACCAGCCGGCGCCCGCGATCGCCGGGCTCGAGCGCACGGCGTCGGAGCTCGTACGCGCGGAGAATGGCGCAGCACCGCGGCTGGACGTTCTGCTCGCGAACGGGTACGAGGCACTGCGCCCGTGCCTGCCGGGGTGAAGGGAGAAGGGAGATGACGCCGTGACGCCGCAGTCCCAATTCATGGTGGTGGCGCGGGTCGCGCCGGGCGGCGAGCGCGGCCTGCGGGAACTGCTGGAGACGATGAACTCGAAGCCGGGCATGGCCGACCCGGCGAACGCGGTCGTGCCGTTCGGGCAATTCGAGCGGCTGCATTTTGCGCGGCTGGCGGTGCTGGACGATCCGACGCTCGGCGACATCGAAGCGCACGGCATCCCGCGCCCGAGCCTGCCGGTCTACCTGGCGTTCATCGGCAGCTGCGACGGGCCCGCAAGCGAGTGCGTCGCGGATCTTGCCCGGCGCGCGGGCCCGGGCCTGCGCCGGATCTTCATGCACTGCGACGGCTTCGACACGGCGGGTGACCTGGCGGCCTGGTTGCAGGCGCATCAACGTCCGATCGCTGCGAATTACATCAACTGGGTCGGTCGCACGGTGCGTCAGATCAGGGAGGAAAGCGCGCTACGACGTGCCCTCGCCGCGAAGGTTCCGCGCGCGCCGCTCGCATCGGCCGCGGAAGCGCAGCAGCTCCGGCGCGAGCTGATCGACTTCGTCGATGCCGAAGTGAGCGCCGGGAGGCTCGGCCTGACGCCGCCCGACCCGACACCGCTGCGCTGGCAAATCGCAAAGCTCCTGCATCTCGCTGCGATCCCGCTGGCGGGCCTGATCCTGCTGCCCTTGCTGATCGTCCTCTCGCCGTTCCTGATCCTCACCTTGCGCACGAAGGAGAAGAGCGACGCCGAAATCTGCCCGCCCCCGGACCGCGCGGCGCTGCTGGAATTGCAGCATCAGGAAGACCACGACGTGTCCAACCAGTACACCGCGTTCGGCTCGGTCAAGCCGGGATTGTTTCGCCGCTGGCTCGCCACCGTGGTGCTGGTGCTGATCGACTACACCTGCCGCCATATCTTCACGCGCGGCTTTCTCGCGCGCGTGCAGACGATTCATTTCGCGTTCTGGGCCTTTGTCGACGACAAGCGCCGGCTCGTCTTCACCAGCAACTACGACGGCGGCCACGAGGCCTACATGGACGACTTCATCAACAAGGCGGCCTGGGGCCTGAATCTCGCTTTCAGCCACGGCGTAGGCTGGCCGCGCACGCGCTGGCTGGTCGCGCGCGGGGCGCGCATCGAGAACAAGTTCAAGCACTACCAGCGGCGCCATCAGTTGCCGACACAGGTCTGGTACAACGCCTACCCGGGTCTCGCCCTGGTCGACCTCAAGCGCAATCAGCGCATCAGGGAAGGGCTCGAGCCTGCGCGCGTGACCGATGCGCAGGCGCAGGCGTGGTTGCGGCTGCTATGAGCACAATCCAGAGCCAGGGCAGGCCGGTGGAACTGGGCGACGTCCAGGGGCTGGTGCGGTTCGGGTACAAGCACCTGACGGAAGCCTGCTTCCTCCTGCTGCGCGTCAAGGATCCGGCCGCTGCGCGCGCCTGGCTGGCGCGAGCCCCGGTAACGAGCGCACTCAAGACCGATCGACTGCCCGAGACTGCGCTCCATGTCGCATTCACCAGCGAGGGACTCCGAGCATTGGCGGTCGCCCCCGACCTGTGCGCGGCGTTTTCAGCCGAGTTTGTCGCCGGGATGGCAAGCGACGCCGCACGCGCGCGCCGCCTGGGAGATGTCGGCGCCAGCGATCCCGGAAAGTGGCTATGGGGCGCCGGCGAGCGGGTGCCGCACGTCGCCGTGCTCCTCTATGCCGAGCCCGGGCGGCTGGCGAGGTGGGAGCAGGAGATCGAAGCGCAGTGCGCGGCCGGCTTCGTGCGGATCGAGCGCCTGTCGACGTCCGGTACGCAGCTCAAGGAACCGTTCGGATTCGACGACGGCATTTCACAGCCGGAAGTCGATTGGGAGCGCGAGCGCCCGGTGCGCGACCGGGACGAGCTCGAGTACAAGAACCTGACCTGTCTCGGCGAGTTCCTGCTCGGTCATCCCAACGAATACGGGCTATACACGCCGCGTCCGCTGCTCGCCCCACAGCGTGACCCGGGCGGTCTGCTGCTGCGGGCCGAGGACGCACCGGAGCAAGCCGACCTCGGACGCAACGGCTCCTATCTCGTGCTGCGCCAGTTGCGGCAGGACGTGCAGGGTTTCTGGCACGAGCTGCACCGGCAGGCGGGCGGTGACGCGGATTTGCGCGAACGGCTGGCCGCGGCGATGGTGGGCCGAACGAAAGATGGCGAGCCCCTGGCAGCCCCGGGCGGCGAGTCGGTCGCCGGCGGCGCTCCGGCGGCGCGATCGAAGCGGAACGAATTCACCTACCGGGACGATCCACGCGGCCTGCGCTGCCCGCTCGGCGCCCACATCCGGCGCGCCAATCCGCGCAATGCGGACCTGCCTCCCGGCGGGCGCGGCATCCTCTCGCGTCTGTGGCGCATGCTGGGATTCAACGCGGCGGCACTGGAGCAGGATCTGATCGCGTCCACGCGTTTCCATCGCCTGCTTCGCCGCGGACGAAAATACGGCGACGACGCGGTGCGTGCGGCGGCGGCGACGGGATCCTCGCCCGGCGCGGAAACCGGGATCCATTTCATCTGCCTGGCGGCCAATATCAAGCGCCAGTTCGAGTTCGTGCAGAGCGCGTGGATGATCGGGAGCAAGTTTTCCGGGCTCACCGAAAGCGATCCACTGCTCGGCCACCGATTGCCGGACCCGGGCGACTCTCCCACCGACGGCTTCTCGATGCCGCAAGCCGACGGTCCGGATCGCCGGGTGACCGGCCTGCCGCAGTTCGTCACCGTGCTGGGCGGCGCCTACTTCTTCCTGCCCGGCATTCGCGCCCTGCGTTATCTCGCAACGGCGCGCTGAAAGGGGTCGCGATGCAACGGAACGTGTTGGGTTCGATGACGAGCCGCCCGGTGCCGCCGTCCGACACCGGCTCGGCAATCCTGAACTGGATCAGCGATACGTCGCTGCGGCTGCTGCAGCTCCAGCGGCGCATCGATCCCTGGATTCGTCCGGCCTTCGATGCGGTGCTGCGCGACCCGATCGCGCGCCTGACCACCGCGCTGATCAACTGGCAGCGGCCGGACGAAGGGCTGAAGCTGGCCGAGGAACGGATCCAGCCGGACGAAGAGGCCCTGACCCAGTCGATCATCGACACCTTCAAGGACCAGATGCGTGGCCTCTGGAAGCCGGGCGCATTCGAGCGCGGCGGCAACACCAAGACCCACGGCATCGTGCGCGCGGAGTTCATCGTCCACGACGGGCTGCCGCCGCAGTTCCGGCACGGCATCTTCAAGGAACCCAAGACCTATCGCGCGTGGGTGCGCTTCTCCGGGCCAGGGCCGTACGTGACGCCGGACATCGACGACGTGGGTTTCATGAGCATCAGCATCAAGCTGATCGGGGTTCCCGGTGACAAGCTGATGGGGGAGGAGAAGTACACGCAGGACATGTTCGGCGTGTCCCCGCCGACATTCGTGACGCCGGACACGCGCGCGAACGCCCAGCTGCAGCGCGAGAGCCTGAAGAACGCGTCGATCTTCTACTTCGTGAACTTCCACCGCCCGCACCTGCTCGACTTCATCATGCAGGGGCTGTGGATCAAGACTCAGAGCAGCCCGTTCGAAGCGCCGTACTTCAGTTGCGTGCCCTACCTGCTGGGAGAAGGGCAGGCGATGCAGTACTCGGTGTGGCCGAAGTCGACGAAGAAAACGCCGATCCCGCGCCTGCCCCTGCGGCCGCCCGACGACTACCTGCGCCAGGCCATGGTCAAGGCACTCGAGCAGGGCGACGTCGAGCTCGACATCCGGCTGCAGCTGCAGACCGATCCTCACCTGATGCCGATCGAAAACGCGGGGGTGCTGTGGCCGGAGCGGCTGTCGCCCCGCGTCTCGGTGGCGACCCTGCGCATCCCGAAGCAGAAGTTCGATTCGCCGGCGCAGATCGCCTTCGCGCGACGCCTGTCCTACAACCCGTGGCACTGCATCAAGGAGCATCGACCGCTCGGCAATCAAAGCCGGGCCCGGCTCCGCATGTACCACGAGCTGTCGAAGTACCGGCACGAAATGACCGGCGTGCCGCACTACGAGCCGACCGGGGATGAGACGTTTGACTAGCCTGCGAGACCGAGAAACCGCCGCGCGTTCCCCTCGCGCAGCGCCGCCGCGAGCGCCGCGTCGGGTCTGAGCGCATCGACCGTCGCGTGCGGATCCGGGTCGCGCACCGCGAACGGGTAGTCGGTGCCGATCATCACCTTGTCGTTCCCGAACGTCTCCAGCACGAGCTGCAGCGTCCTGGCGGCATAAGTCAGGTTGTCGCAGTAGAACCGGCGCGCGTACTCGGTCGGCGGCTTCGGCATCGATTCCTTGATCGCGGCCACCACGTTCCAGCCGTGCTGGATGCGCGGCAGCATCATGGCGAACGCGCCGCCGCCGTGCGAGAGCGCGATCCGCAGGCCGGGATGCCGCTCGAGCGTGCCGCCGGTTACAAGCGAAGCCGCAGCGAGCCCGATGTCGCCCGGGAACGCGACCACCTGCTCGAGCTGCGGCGGGCCGACGAGCCGGTCCTTGCCCGCGGGCCGCAGCGCGTGAATGAAGATCGCGGCGCCGAGCGCTTCGGCAGCGGCGAAGAACGCATCGAACCTCGGATCGCCGATCGAGACGCCGTTCACGTGGCTCGCGACCTCCACGCCGGCGAGGTTGAGGCGCTTGCGGACGTGCTCGAGCTCCACGATCGCGGCATCGACGTCCTGCAGCGGCACCGCGCCGAGCCCGTAGAACCGTTCGGGCGCGGCCTGGACCATCGTCGCAATCGACTCGTTCAGATGGCGGCACATCGCCTTCCCGTCTTCAGGCGACAGCCAGTACGACAGCAGCTCCGGCATCGGCGAGAGCACCTGCCGCGCGATCCGCATCGCGTCCATCTCCTTCGTGCGCTCGGGCACGTTCCAGGAGGTCTGCGGCACGGTGCGGTAGTTCTTGCCGGAGATGATCACGTGCGCGTGACCGCAGCCGGCGTCGGCCATGCTCGGCCAGGGCACGTCCTTGCCCTTGCCGGCGTAGGCGGGGAAGCGCTCGGGGATGATGTGGGTGTGGACGTCGATGCCGTGGTTCACGCCGGGCTCCGCTGAACGAAATGTAATCGGCGAACTATACGCAAGCCCGGCGGCCAGGTTATCATGGCCGCCCACCCGGAGGAGGTTCGCATGAGACTCGCCATCGTTGCCGCCGCCGTCCTCGTCGCCGCCTGCGCGCACCAGGACGCCGCCGAGAAAGCCACCGTGCAGCGGATGTACGTCCTCAACTGCGGCGAGGCGGTCGTGCCCGACGTCTCGCGCTGGTCGCCAGGCGTCGACGTCGGACAGTCGCGGGAGTTCGCCGACAGCTGCTACCTGATCCGGCACGCGAAGGGGTGGATGCTCTGGGACTCGGGATACCCCGATTCGCTCGCCGCGACGCCCGAGGGCGTCGTGTCGCCGGCGACCGGCGCGCGTGCGAAGTTGCCGAAGACGCTCGTCTCGCAACTCGCCGAGGTCGGCCTGAAGCCCGCCGACGTCACCTACGTCGCCTTCTCGCACTCCCACGGCGATCACGTGGGGAACGCCAACCTCTTCACCAGCGCGACGCTCTACATCCAGGAGGCCGAGTACGAAGCCGCATTCGGTCCGACGCCGCAGAAATTCGGCTTCAATCCGGCGAGCTACGACAAGCTGCGCGCGAACCCGGTCGTGAAGCTGAAGGGCGACTTCGACGTCTTCGGCGACGGCTCGGTGACGATCCTCTCGACGCCCGGCCACACGCCGGGCCACCAGTCGCTGATGGTCCGGCTGCAGCGGACCGGCGTGGTGATCCTCTCCGGCGACATGGTGCACTTCCAGTCGAACTGGGACAACCGGCGCGTGCCCGGCTTCAACTTCGACCGTGACCAGTCGCTCGCGAGCATGAACAAGGTCGCGGCGATCATGGTGACCGAGAAGGCGCAGCTCCTGATCAACCACGACAAGGCGCAGAGCGCGAAGATGCCGCGGCCGCCGGCGTATCTCGATTAGGAGTGTCATCCCGGCGGAAGCCGGGATCCAGAGCGCATCGGTTGCGCCGTACTCGCCTGGACCCCGGCTTGCGCCGGGATGACGGGCTTCAGAGCCGCCCGCTCCGCTTGATGTCGATGTAGCGGTTGACCAGCGCGATCGGCAGGTCGGCCGGCTCGACGTCGAGGCACACCGCGCCGCCGCGCTCGAGCCGCCGGAACGCGAGCTCGCGCCGCTGCAGGTACTCGGCGGTCGCGGCGTGCGTCAGGGCGCGATCGAACGAGTCGACGCGCGCGGCGAGCGCGCGCGAGAGGATCCCTTCCCGCAGCGACGCGAACAGCACGAGGTGCCGCGACTGGAGGAGCCTCAAGCCCGGCGCGAGCGTGTCGTCGTCCTCGTCGCGCAGATTGGAGAGCACGACCACCAGCGCGCGCTTCCGCAGGCGCTTCATCAGCTCGAGCGCCGCGCTGTAGTAATCGGTCGTCTTCAGCGTCGGGTGCAGGTCGTAGACGCGGTTCAGGATCAGGTTGACGGTGGCCCCGGACTTCCGCGGCGCGAACCACCGCGGCTCGCCCGCCATCGCGAGGAACCCGACCGCGTCGCCCTGGCGCAGGCTGACGTAGGCGAGCAGCAGCGCCGCGTTCAGGACGTAGTCGAAGTGCGCGAGCTCGGCGTCCTGCGCGTTCATCCGCCGCCCGCAGTCGATCAGCAGCACGACCTGCTGGTCGCGCTCGTCCTGGTACTCGCGCGAGACGAGCCGGCGCATGCGCGCGGTCGCCTTCCAGTCGACCTGGCGCTGGCTGTCGCCCTCGCGGTACTCGCGCAGCTGGTGGAAGTCGAGACCCTCGCCGCGGCGCCGCCGCTGCAGGACGCCGATCTGCGAGAGCCGGTTGTCGGTCGCGAGCAGCGCGAACTTCGTGAGCGCGGCGAAGTTCGGGTAGACGCGCGTCGACGAGCCTTCGCCCAGCCGGCGCCGCACGTGCCACAGGCCGGCGCGCGAGACGAGGCGCGCCTCGACCAGTCCGAACACGAGCTCGCCGCGCGCGACCGGCTTCAGGCTGTAGCGGATCTCCGCCCAGCCGCGCGCCGGGACCGTCACGCGCTGCGGCAGCCCGTGCACCTCGGCGAGCGCCGGGTGATGGTCGTGGACGTCGCAGGTCACCGGCGCCGCGACCGGGTTGGCGAGCCGCAGCGTGACGTCGTGCGGGACGCCGAGCGGCAGCGAGCCCGGCACGACGCGGCGCGCCGCCGGCGGCTCGATCCGGAGCGCCGCGAGCGCGTCGACGGCGGCGAACATCACGAGCAGCACCGCCGCGACCACCCAGACGTACGCGAACTCCGGGAGGATCGATACGACGAGGCCGAGCGCCGTGAGCGCGGCGGCGGCCCAGAGCAGGCGGTTGGTCGGGATCAGCATCACGTCCTCGTCATCCCGGCGAACGCCGGGATCCAGGGACCGAGATCTGGACTCCGGCGTTCGCCGGAGTGACCGGGCGATTCGTCATCCCGGCGAACGCCGGGATCCAGGGACCGAGCATCTGGACTCCGGCGTTCGCCGGAGTGACCGGGCGACTCGTGCGATCACCGGCGAACGCCGGGATCCAGTCAGACGATGTCCGCATAGAGATCCCGCCAATCCGGGTTCATCTTCTCGATCAGCTCTAGCTTCCATGCGCGCTTCCAGTCCTTGAGCTGCTTCTCTCTAGTGATCGCGGCTTCCATCGTCTCATGCGCCTCGTACCAGACAAGCGTGTGGACGCGATACTTCTTCGTGAAGCCCTCGACCAGATCGCTCTTGTGCTCCCAGACTCGCTTGACCGGGTCGGACGTCACGCCGATGTAGATCGTCCCGTTGCGCTGGCTCGCGAGGATGTAGACGCACGGTCGCTTCACTGGGCTTCGCCTCTGGATCCCGGCGTTCGCCGGGATGACGATCAGGTTCTGGGTGCCTCGACCTTCTCGAGCAGCGCCTTCAGGATCGTGTCGCTCGAATGCCCCTCGATCTCCAGCTCCGGCGCCGGCGCGACGCGGTGCCGGAGCGCCGGGAGCGCCATGCGCTTCACGTCGTCGGGGGTGACGAAGTCGCGGCCGGCGATGAGCGCCGCCGCGCGCGCCACGCGCGCGATCGCGATGCCGCCCCGCGGGCCGGCGCCGGCCGAGACGCCGTTCCAGGTGCGCGTGGCGCGCGCGATGCGCACGGCGTAGTCGAGCACGGCGTCGTCGATCGCCACCGCCGCGGCGATCGTCTGCAGCGCGAGCACCGCGCCGGGCTTGATCAGGGTCGCGACCGCGTCGACGTTCAGCCGGTCGCCCACCTGGCCGGCGGTGATGCGCTTCACCATGTCGGTCTCCTCGGCCGCCGGCGGGTAGTCGATCCGCACCTTGAGCAGGAACCGGTCGAGCTGCGCCTCGGGCAGCGCGTACGTGCCCTCCTGCTCGATCGGGTTCTGGGTCGCGAGCACCATGAACGGCGGCTCGAGCGGGTGCGGCGTGCCCTCGATCGTCACCTGGCCTTCCTGCATCACCTCGAGCAGCGCGGCCTGCGTCTTCGCCGGCGCGCGGTTGATCTCGTCGGCGAGGAGGAGGTTCGTGAACACCGGCCCGCGCCGGGTGGTGAACTGGCCCGTCGACTGGTCGTAGAGCGTGTGCCCGGTGACGTCGGCGGGCATGAGGTCGGGCGTGAACTGGATGCGCGCGAACCGGCCGTCGAAGGTCTTCGCGAGCGCGCGCACGAGGAGCGTCTTGCCCACGCCCGGCACGCCCTCGATCAGCACGTGGCCGCCGGCGAGCAGCGCCGCGAGCGTCTGCTCCACGACCTCGGCCTGGCCGACCAGCGCGCGCGCGATCTGCGCGCGCATCGCGCCGACCACCTTGACCGCCTGCTCGAGCTGCTCCGCGGGAATTTTCGTCGTCATCGATGCTCCCTCTTTGATCGTTCTACCGCCGCGCGAGCCGCTCGTGGATGCGCTGGAATACGCGCATCGCATTCACGAACTCCGCGGGCTGGAGATTCTGCGCCGGCCGCAGGACGCGTTCGGCTTCCTCGGCGGGCAGGTCGAAGCTCGCGGCGAGCCGCGCGCGCCGCTCGGCCGGGGTGAGCGCGGCGAAATCGGTCTGGGCGCGGGCGACCCGCCGCAGCGCCGCCTCGCGCGCCGCTTCGGCGAGCGTCGCGGCGCCGCCCGCCGACCATTGGAAGCGGCCGCTCGCGCGCAGGTGGTCGAGCAGGCGCCGACGCACCGGCTCCGGGTCGGGCGCCATCGGGCCGAAGCGCGGCGCGATCCGCCACAGCCAGGCGGCGAGGAGGAGGGCGCCCGCGGCGAGCACCGCCCACGCGTTGTCCACGAGCCAGTCGAAGAGCGAGAGCTTCTGCGGGTTGTCGAACACGAACACCGCGGCAGTGCCGGGCTGGAAGCGCACGAGCTGCCAGAGGAACTCGGCGTGGTCGTTCTGGCCGATTGCCGTGTTGCGCATGAACCCGAAATCGTTCAGCGCCGTCACCTGGCCGCGACCCCGCTTGAAGTGGACGAGCGGAGTCCCGCTCTTCCCCTCCAGCCGGAACGCGCCTTCCGGTGCCACCAGCGTCTGGCCGGAAGCGAGGCTGACCTTGAGCGCGTCGGGCGAGTGCGGCAGACGCACCTCCGTCGGCCGGCTCTGCCCGGGCGTCTTCACCGGCTGCCGCTCGACGCCGAGCTGCGTCGAGGATCGGGTCGGGGACGAGATGGTTCTCGTTCTCGACGACGAGGTGGCCGCCGGCCTCGACCCACTCGAGCAGCCGCTCGCGCTCGGCCGGCGCGAGCGCGCTGCGGCGCGCGGGCAGGATCAGCGTGCCGTTCGGGGGGAGCTCGCGGAGCTCGATCGGGGTCTTGAGGTGGCGCACCTGCAGGCCCATGCGGTCGAGCAGCCGCTCGGCGGCGAGAAAGCCGTTCCGGCGCGCCTCGCCGCGGTAGCCGGTCCACTCCTTGTAGGGGACGCGCTCGAAGTTGTCGAAGAACCACACCGCGCCGCCGAGGACCGCGAGGACGGCCACGATGGTCCAGAGTGCCTGGCGGCTCATGACGTCCCCGCCGGCTCGGGCTGCGCCGCGAACGCCGGCGTCCAGTCGCGCGCGAGCGCCTCGGCCTCGGCGACCCCGGGGAGCCGGCCGGCGTAGGCGGCGCTTTGCCAGGCGCGGACGAGGCGGCCGAAGTAGTCGGCGCCCGCGACCGGCAGCGCCTGGCGCGCGGCGCGCAGGCAATCGCCCTCGGTGTTGCCTTCGGCGAGCGGCACGTGATCGCGGTGCACGAGCACCGACAGCGCGCCGCGATAGAGGAGCGACAGCGCTTCGCGGAGCTTGCCTTCCCGCGCGAGCCGCGCGGCGGTGCCGGCGACGTCCTCCGGCAGCGACTCGGGCGTCACCGCGAGCCCGAACAGCGCATCGGGCGGCCGGTACCGGTCGGGATTCCCGGCCAGGAACTGCGGCAGGTAGCGGCGGAGGAAGAAGAGCAGCGCGACGACGCCCGCCGCGACGGCGATCCAGAGGAGCGCCTCCGCGATCTGCGCGAAGAACGCGCCGACGTTCGCCCAGAAGTCGGTCCCCGACCGGTCGGCGTCGCGCGCCTTCCGCTCGCCGCGGTAGCGCCAGGTCATCGCGTCCTTGGAGGTCTGGAACTCCGGCGCCTTCAGGACTTCCCCGATCTCCGCTTTCGCCGACTTCTCGGCCGCAGTCGCCGGCGGCGGGCGCCCACGCCAGGCAGAGCGCCGCGAGCACCGCCGCCGCCACCGTCCGGAGACTGCGCAGCCGTTCCTCGAGCCGCCGCAGGGCGAGCTCGATGTCCCAGCCCTCGAGGATCGCGCGCCGGTTCAGATAGAGGGAGAAGCCGGCCGCGACGTAGATCGGCTCGACCACCGAGACCGCGACCACGTAACAGAGACTGTCGTGGAGATCCCAGCCGGGCGCCTCCTCGCCGCCGCCCTTGAAGAGCTCGGAGAACTCGAAGCCCGGCACGCCCGCCGCGGGCGCGAGCATGCTCACCAGCAGCAGCGCCGAGAGGAACACGATCCCCTCGAACGTCGCGGCGATCAGCGTGAGCCAGCCGCCGTAGCCGGCCATGCGCTTGCCGAGCGCGTCGCGTCGTTCGTGCGCCGCGCGTCCGGTCTGCTTCTCGAGCTGCCACACCGGCAGCGTGAACGAGCGCCACGGGCTGAACCGCTGGACCCAGAAGAGGCCTGCGAGGAGCCCGGGCTGCAGGATGTCCCGCCACGCGGCCAGCGCCTCGCCGACGGTCGGCGGCGCGCCGAACACCGCCCGGCTCACGACGTGCAGCACGAACCGGTCGAACACCGGCTTCAGCCACCACAGCGCCACGGCCGCGATGAACGGCTGCTCGCGGAACACCGCGTGCAGCACCACCGCCGCCGGGAGATAGACGGCGAGCCACACGCCCCACACCGGCCGCCACCAGCTGCGCGCCATCTGGCAGCCGAGGTCGAGCGCTTCCCAGCCGCCGCGCGGGCGCAGCTGCACGCTCAGCTTCTCAAGCTCCACGCGCGCGCCCTCCGAGCAGGAGCCAGCCGAGCACGACCACCCACACGATCGCGCCCACGGCGTACTTCGTCGGCGGCGGGAACGCGGTGAGCGGCGACCAGAACGCCTCGATGAACGCGGCGATGAAGAACATCGCCGCCGCCCCGTACATCAGCCGCACCGCCGGCCGTGCCGCGTCCACGAGCGCCGCTTTGCGCGAGCGCGCGCCGGGTGCGACGACCGCAGCGCCGAGACGCAGGCCCGCGGCGCCCGAGATCGCGATCGCGACCAGCTCCATCGCGCTGTGCCCGCTCACGAACGACCAGAACGGGGTGCCGTAGCCGATCCCGGTGAGATAGCCGGCGACCGCGCCGATCATCACGCCGTTGAAGACGAGGTAGAAGAGCGTCCCGAGCCCGAACGCGAGACCGGTGGCGAAGGTCTGGAACCCGATCTTGACGTTGTTGAAGATGTAGAAGCCGAACATCGCGACGTTGTCGTCGGCGTCGCGCATTCCGAGGCGCTTGTTCCCGGGGTCGTACATCTCCTGGAACCGCGCGAGCTGCCGCGGGTCGATGAGGTAGTAGATGAAGTCGGGGTACGACTGCAGCACCGCGATCAGCGCGAGGACCGGGCCGAAGAAGAGGCACACCGCCGCGATCACGAATGCACGCTCGTCGCGCACGAGGCGCGGGAAGCCCGCGACGAGGAATTCCAGCCCGCGCGCGGCGCCGCGCCCGGGGCGCGCGCCGTAGAGCAGGTGGTGGCCGCGCAGCGCGAGCCGGTTGAGGCGGTCGACGAGCTCCGGGCTGTACTGCCGGTCGCGTGCGAGCGCGAGATGCTGGCAGACGCGGCGGTAGGCCTGCGGCACGTCCACGTCGGCGAGGGCGTGAGCCGGCTCGAGCGCCGCGTCCGCCGCCCGCTTGCGGCGCCGCTCGTCGCGGTCCAGCCACTGCTCGAACCGGTTCCAGTCGGGGCCGTAGCGCGCTTCGAAGACCGCCTGGCGCATCGAGTGAGGGTCCTACCTTCTGCCCACGAGGAAGTTGGCGATCCGGATCAGCCGCTCGGTCGCCGCCGGCCCGCTCGCCGCGCCGACGAGCCCGCGCGGGATCGCCGCCAGCTCCTCCGCCCGCTCCGCGGTCAGCCCCTGCGCGCGCTCGGCGAAGTCGAGGATCGCGCGCTGCTCGGCGAGCGTGAGCGCGACCGCCGGCGCGAGCGGCGCGCCCTCGGGCACCCGGAAGCCGCGCGGCTTGGCCTCCCGGTACACCACGATCGTCCCGGCCGCGAGGTCGCCGAGGCGCTTGAAGTCGCGGTTCATCAGCATCGCGAGGAGGCCGATCCCGTAGAAGAGCGGCAGGAAGTCGATCGCCCGGAGGAGGTTCCGCGCGAGCGCCGCGGGCCAGCGCACCGGCGTGCCGTCGTCGTGGAGCACGGCGAGGCCGAGCGCCTTCTTCCCCGGCGTCGCGCCGCCGAGGTACACCTCGCACCAGGCCGGGAAGAGCCACTCCAGGAAGAACCACATCAGCAGGAACACGCCGGTGCCGAAGCCGCCGAGCGCGCCGAGAATCATGGCCGCGAGGAAGAGGATGGCGAGCCGCAGCAGGAAGTCGAGCGCCCAGGCCCCGGCCCGCGGCACCGGCCCGGCGAGCCGCAGCTCGAGCTCGATCCCTTCTGGCGTCGCGATCCGGCGGGCGGTGTCGAGCATGGCGGGTCAGCCGGTCGGAGGCGGCCGGCACGCGGTCGCGGCGCGCACGGCGCATTCGAGCACGCGCGCGGCGCGCGCCGGCCTGGGTGTGGCCACGGTCACTGCCGCGGCTTCTCGTCGGCGCGGCCGCTCACTCGGCGTAAAAGATGTCCCGGTATGCCGTGTACACCGAGGCGACGATCGTCGGCCCCAGCGCGAGCCACCCGAGCATCAGCGGGATGCTGGCGACGATCGCCAGCGCGAGGAAAACCGCGCCGTAGACGAGGAACGGCACGAAATTCTTGAGGGAGGCCACGAAGCTCGCCTTGAGCGCGTCGCCGACGCCGAAGTCGTTGAGCACGACGAGCGCCGGCGCGAACCAGATCGCCATCGCCGCCGGGATCATCAGCGCGAGCGCGACCAGTACCGCGAGGAGGATCGTCATCGTGCCGAGGCCGGCGCCGACATGCATCGGCGCTGCCCATCCCCAGGAGCCAGCCGAAGCCGAGTCCGGCGCCCGCCACCGCGAACGCGACGAACAACGCGGCCGAGAATCATGACGAGGTAGGCGACCCCGAGCAGCGCGAGCCGGCGGAGGTGGTCCTGGAACCCGGCGAACAGGTGGCCGAGCCGCAGCTCGCCGCCCCGGGCAAGCTCATGGCAGCCGAGCATCAGGCCGCCCGCGAAGATCGGGCCGAGGACGTAGCCGGCGAGATGGCCGAGGACCGGGATGATCCCGATCACGATCGAGATCGCCACGAAGACGACCATGATCAGGACCCAGGTGCCAGGCTGCTCCCGGAAGAGCGCCCAGGCGTCGGTGAACCACGCCCATCCGCGGCCGGCGGGGACCGCCCGGCCCGCCGGGATGAACTCGGCATCCGGCCCGGCCGCGGCCGGCAGGTCGGCGACGCGGGCCCGGGGCGCTGCGTACGGGTCAGTAGCCATTTCCCTCCCAAGAAGCCTCTGCGCCGGCCGATCCGGCGAAGGCAAGGGTAGAGGAGGGCCCCGGTGCCCGCAAGCCGGGTCCGCTGCGGTGCGGGCGCAACCTTTTTCGCCGGTCGCGTGAAATTCCTCTCGCGCCCCTTAATTTCGGGCGTTGCCGCGGCTAACATGCGGGCAACGGGGACAATGTGCCCGTCTGGCTGCGGAACACTTACGGGGAACCGTTGGCTGACAAGAGCACCACCAAGGACAAGCGCGGTTTCGCGTTGACCGAGACCTCGCCGCTCGACGGCCGGACGGTCTTCGACGCCGCCCCGGCGTCCCGGAGGCCGGCGCGGTTCCGGAGCCTCACGCTGGTCGGGGCGACGCCGGTCCGCTTCGGCGAAGCCGAGCCCCGGGGCACCCTCAAGATCCGGCTCGCCCGCATGTTCGAGGAGCGCCGCCCCGAAGCGCTGCGCACGCGTCCGGGCGAGGCCGAGCCGAGCGTGCCGGGCGCGCAGCAGGACCCGCACCTCTACACCTTCCTCGCGCACGACGGCGGCCAGTTCGTCGGCTCCCTGAGCGTGCGGCTCGACTCGCCGCGCGGGCTGGTCGCCGACGAGCTCTATCGCGACGAGACCGCCGTGCTGCGCGACCACGGGTGCCGGGTCTGCGAGTTCCTGAACCTGACCGTCGACATGAACTCGGCCCCGAAGCGCGCACTCGCCTGCCTCTTCCATGCCTCCTACCTCTTCGCCGGTGCGGTCTGGTCCTGCGACTACGGCGTCCTCGAGGCCCCGGCGCGGCACGCCGAGTTCTTCCGCGCCTCGCTCGGCTTCGAGTCGATCGGCGAGGAGCGCCTCAACACGCGCGTGTCCACGGTCGAGCAGCTGCTCTGCGTCCATCTCAAGGCCGTGCTCGAGCGGCTCACCCGCACCGGCGGCCGGCCGGACGCGGCGGCGCAGGATGCGACCCTGTTCCCGTACGGCTTCTCCCCCGAGGAGTCGGTCGGGGTGGTCCGCCGGCTCGCATCGCTCGCCCTGAGCGGCAACGGCTAGTCCCCGCCGCCCGTGCCCTGGGCTGCGGAGGCCCGGATGGCCACCCGGCCGCGCCACCGGGCGTCCCGATTTGTGAATTTCTGTCAAACGCGCAGAACGGGCATGGTCTCCCGGGCGCGCGCCGACTATTCTCGACCGGTTTAGCGCGCACCAAAGAGGCCGTGCTCGAGCGGCCCCCGCCGGAGGAACGATGCTGCGCAAGCTGCTCGGGTTCTGGCCCGTCCGCCTCCCCCGTCCGCTCCGGACCGGGACCCGCGCGCCCGCGGCGCGGGCGCCTCGCTCGCGCTCTCGATGATCAAGGACTCGGCGCTTGCCGAGCTCGCGCGCAGCGTCGCTTCCAGCGGCACGGTCGTGCTGTCGGCGAGCGGCGCGCCGTTCGCCCGCGGCCGGGCGAGAGGCGCCCCCGGCAGCGCCGAGACCGAGAGCGGCGGCGCGCTCGAGATCAGCGAGGCGGACGCCGCCGGCGCCGTGATCGTGGCCGAGGTCGACGAGTCGACGCGCAACGCCGCCCGCGAGCGCAGCGACCCGGTGGTCGACGATCGGGACGCGCTGCGTTTCGCCGGGGCGGGCGAGCTCGTGCTCGCGACTGCCGCGCGCCACGATCTCGTCGCCGAGGCGAGCGGCGGCGCCGAACGCGGCACTGCCGTGAGCGCGGCAACGGCGATCGACGTCGCGAGCGCCGAGGCGGCCGCCGAACCCGGCGCCGCCGACACGTTCACGCTCGCCGTGCTGCCCGACCCGGCCGACGATTCGCGGGCACTAAGTCACGAGCGCGGCTAAGTCCGCGCCGCCGCAAGGAAACTCTTTCACGGCCCGCCCCAGGAGGGCGGCGTCCGCAGGCAAGGCTCTCGCTACCATGCGGGACACCTATCTCGGACGCACCGCCCAAGTGAGCCAAGCCCGCGTTATCTTCTCCGGCCCCGCCGTCGAGCGGAAGCCCCCCGCCAAGGAGCCGGCCGGCGGGAACACCGTCTTCAGCGAGCCAGCCACCCAGAGCGCGCGGTTTCGCGCGCTGACCCCCGTCGGCGCCGACTCGGGCCATTTCCGGGAGGTCGAGCCGCGCGAGAAGTTCAAGATCCGGCTCGCCGCCGGACCGTCCGGGCGCCGCTCGCCCGAGGCGCGGCGCGGCGACCCCGACGCGACCCTGCCCGGCGCCGACCAGGATCCGTTCCTCTTCAGCTTCCTCGCGCACAACGAGGGCAAGCTCGCCGGCAGCGTCGGCGTGCGCCTCGACTCGGCCGTGCGCGGGCTCGCGGCCGACGACATGTACCGCGACGAGCTCGACGATCTCCGCGCCGCCGGGCAGAAGCTCGCCGAGCTGGTGCAGCTCTCCGTCGACATGAACTCGGTGCCGCGGCGGGTGCTCGCGGGGCTCTTCCACACCGCGTATCTCTTCGCCGGCACCGTCCGCAGCTGCGACTACTGCCTGCTGCTCGCGAACGCGCGCTACGCCGACTTCTTCTACTCGTCGCTCGGCTTCGACTACGTCGGCGACGAGCGGGTCAACGCGCGTACCGCGACGCCGATGGCGCTGCTCGCGGCCCACCTGCCGACCGTGAACGAGGCGCTCGCGAGAGTCGGCGGCCGGCCGGGCCTCGCGACCGGCGACCCGACGCTCTTCTCGCACGGCTTCTCGCCGGAGGAAGTCACCGGCGTCATGAAGCGGCTGAAGGCGATCCGCTAGCGCCTTCCCCGCTCGGGCGGCCGGGTAGAATCCCGGCCGTGATGGACTCCGCCCCCCGCGCGTCGCGCGAGCCCGCGCGCGCGTGATCCCCGGCTTCGGCGACCTGCCCGCGCCGACGCTCGCGTGGATCGCGGGCGTGATGCTCCTCTCCGGCTTCGTCCACGGTGTCATCGGCTTCGGCTTCCCGATCGTCGCCACGCCGCTCCTCACGCTGGTGCTCGACCTGAAGGCGGCGATCCTGATCTCGGTCGTCCCCACGCTCTTCCTCACCGTCATCAACGCGTTCCGCGGCGGGCGTCTGCGCGAGAGCGTCGGCCGGTTCTGGTACCTCCCGCTCTGCCTCGCGGTCGGGAGCTACGCCGGGTCGCGGCTGCTCATCGTCGCGCCGAGCGAGCCGTTCCTCGTGGTCCTCGCGCTGGTCCTCCTCGTGTACCTCAACCTCGAGCGGCTCGGCGGCGCGAAGATCGAGGTCGTGCGAGCGCATCCGGCGCCGTTCGCCGTGGCATTCGGATTCGCCGCCGGCGTCTTCGAGGCGACGGTGAACGTCGCGGGCCCGGCGTTGCTCGTCTTCTTCATGCTCGCCGGGATCAGCCCGCGGCTGCTCGTGCAGGCGTTCAACTTCAGCTTCATCCTCGGCAAGGGTACGCAGATCGCCACCTGGACCGTCGCCGGCGGCGTCACGCTCGCGGCGTGGCTCTCGACGCTGCCGTGGGCGATCGCCGCGTGCGCGACGCTCGTCGCCGGCTGGCGGCTGCACGACCGCGCGAGCGTCGAGACCTACGGCCGCTGGCTGCGCGGGTTCATGTGGGTGATGGCGGCGGTGCTCGCGGCGCAGTTCGCGCGCGCCATGTGGTTGCGGTACGCGTGAGCGCCGCCCGACGCGAGCCGCTGTTCACGATGGCGCCGAACGAAGACAATGTCGCGATGAGAGTTGCTGTTGCTGTAGTGGTGCTCGTGCTCGCGCTCGCGTGGCCGGCGCACGCCCAGGACGCGAAGGCGCTCTTCGCGGCGATCTCGGACGGCAACCAGCAGTCGGCGTGGCTCGAGCTCCGCCGCGGCGCCGACCCGAACGCGAAGAACGCCGACGGTGCGACGCCGATGCACGTCGCGGCCGCGCTCGGCCGCGACGGGATCATGAAGCTCCTGCTGGAGCGCAAGGTCGAGCTCGAGGCGCGCGACGTCGACGGCAATACGCCGCTCCACCTCGCCGCCGCGCACGCCGACGGCGAGACGGTCGAGTTGCTGCTCGCCGGGGGCGCGATGATCGAGGTGCGGAACGGCCTCGGCGAGACGCCCCTCTACCTGGCCGCGGAGAGCGGACGGCTCGACACTGCACGCGCGCTGCTCGACCGGCGGGCCGATCCCAACGCGCGCACGTCGAACAACGAGACGTCGCTCCATGCCGCGGCGATGGCGGGCGACGTGCGGCTGATCGAGCTGCTGGTCGGGCGCAAGGCGGACGTTAATCTCGCGAACCGCGACGGCGAGGCGCCGCTCTTCTGGTCCGCCGCCACCGGGATGTTCGAGGCGGCGCGGGTGCTCGTCGAGAACGGGGCGGACGTGAACGCCCGGGACGCGAAGGGCAACACCGCGTTGCACGGCGCGGCCGACGGCGGCCATCTGGAGGTGGTGGCGCTCCTGCTCGCCGCGAAGGCGGACGCGACGGCGAAGAACGCGGCCGGCCTCACCCCGGCCGACGTGGCCGGCGCGCGCGGCCACGCCGACATCGTGCAGCAGCTGACGAAACGATGACCCGGGTCGCGATCGTGACCGGCGGCGCGCAGGGGATCGGCGCTGCGATCGCGGCGCGGCTCATCGCGGACGGCTACCGCGTGGTCGTCGCGGACGCCGACGCCGAAGCCGGACGCGAGGCGGTGCGCGCGCTCGGGCCCGCCGCACGATTCGTCAGGTGCGATGTCGCCGATGAAGCGCAGGTCAAAGCGTGTGTGAAGGCTGCGGTCGCAGGGGACCGGCGCCTCGACGCGCTCGTCAACAACGCCGCGCTCGCCCGTCCGGCGCGCGTGCCGGTGACGAAGCTCACCCTGAGCGCGTGGAACCGGACGCTCGCGGTGAATCTCACCGGTGCGTTCCTCATGGCGAAACACGCCGCGCCGCATCTCCGCCGCGCGCGCGGCGCGATCGTCAACATCGCCTCCACCCGAGCACTGCAGTCCGAACCGGACACCGAGGCCTACTCCGCCACCAAGGGCGGCATCGTCGCGCTGACGCACGCGCTCGCCGCGAGCCTCGGACCCGCGGTGCGGGTGAACTGCGTGAGTCCCGGGTGGATCGACGTGAGCGCGCGGCAGAAGGCGCGCAAGCGCAGGCCCGCCCGGCTGAGCCGCGCGGATCATGCGCAGCATCTCGCCGGCCGCGTCGGCACGCCCGAAGACGTCGCCGCGATGGTCGCGTTCCTCCTCGGCGACGAGGCGGGATTCGTCACCGGCCAGAATTTCGTCTGCGACGGCGGCATGACGCGCAAGATGATCTACGTCTGATGATGCCCGCCGACCGCCGCGTCGTGTACGCGGCCGGGTTCCTCCGCGCGACGGCGAACGGCCTCATCGGCGTCGTCGCCGGCATCTACCTCGCCAAGCTCGGGTTCTCGCCGGCGGCGTTCGGCGTCGTTCTCGCCGCGGGAATCGCGGGGACAGCGGTCGCCGCGGCGGTCGTCACGCTCTGGGGCGATCGCATCGGCCGCAAGCGCGGTCTCATCCTCCTCGCGCTCGCATCGGCGGCGGGCGGCGTGGTGATCGCCGCCGCCTCGGATCTCGCGGTGCTCGCGGCGGCCGCGTTCCTCGGCATGATGAACTCGCTCGGCAAGGATCGCGCCGCGGCCGCGGCGTTCGAGCAGGCGATCCTGCCGGGCACGGTGGACGACGCCGGCCGGACGCGCGTCTTCGCCTGGTACAACGTGACGCAGGACATCGGGCACGGGCTTGGCGCCGCGCTCGCGGCGGTGCCGGAACTCGCGCGCGCGGCGGGGCTCGCGGGCGAGGTCGGATCGCTGCGCTTCGCCGTCATCCTCTACGCCGCACTCCTCCTCGCGACGGCGGTCGCGTACGCGCGCCTGAGCCCGGCCGCGGAGGTGCGGCGCGAGGATCGCGTGCCGAAGATCTCGCCGCAAAGTCGCCGCATCCTTTGGCGGCTCTCCGCGCTCTTCGCGCTCGACAGCTTCGCCGGCGGTTTCCTCGGCTCGGCGCTGTTCGCGTACTTCTTCTACGCGCAGTTCGGCGTCGGCGAAGGCACGATCGCCGCGCTCTTCGTCGGCGCGCGGATCATGAACGCCTTCTCGCATCTCGCCGCGGCGTGGCTCGCGCGGCGGATCGGGCTGATCAACACGATGGTGTTCACGCACACGCCGTCGAGCCTGCTCCTCCTCACGATCCCGTTCACCGACAGCTTCGCGCTCGCGGCGGTGCTGTTCCTCCTGCGCGAGGGACTCTCGGAGATGGACGTGCCGACGCGGCAGAGCTACCTGATGGCGATGGTCCGGCCGGAGGAGCGCACCTTCGCCGGCGGCGTCACCAATCTCGCGCGGATGACGGCGCGGGCGGTCGCGCCGATCATCGCCGGCGGCGCGATGCAGGCGGCGCTCTGGACGCCCGCTCGCGGCGGCGGCGGCGATGAAGATCGCCTACGACTGGATCCTGTGGGTGCAGTTCCGGCGGGTGCGGCCGCCGGAGGAGAAGGGCGAGTAGGGCCAGGCTCGGCCGGCGCCGGCGCATTGCCGGCGTAGCGCGTATTGTGTAAACTTATGTGTAAGGAAGCACACATGGAGTCACACATGGCTACCAACCTTTCGCTGGATCCCGATCTTATTGAACGTGCCGTGGAGGTGAGCGGCGAACGGACCAAGAAGGCGGCGGTTACCCGCGCACTGGAAGAATTCATTGCCCGCCGCACCCAGAAGCGCCTGGTCGATCTGATGGGCAAGCTCGAATGGGACAAGTCGTTCGACTACAAGGCCGAGCGCTCCCGTCGGTGAGCCTGTTCGTCGATACCAGCGTCTGGTCGCTCGCCTTTCGTCGGGATCAGGACCCCGACGCCGCAGAGGTGCGCGCGCTGCGCCGCGCTCTCGAAGGCGGCGAAACCATCGTGACCACGGGGCTGATCCTGCAGGAACTGCTGCAGGGGTTTGCCGGCCCGCGTGCGCGCAAGGACATCATCGACCGGTTCAGCGCGCTGCCGCTGCTCGCTCCAGACCGGCAGGATCACATCGACGCCGCGGAACTGCGCAATCGCTGCCGCCGCGCGGGTGTGCAGATCGGCACCATCGACGCCCTGCTAGCGCAGCTCTGCATCCGTCACGACCTGACGCTGCTGACGACCGACAACGACTTTGTCCGGGTTGCCGCGCATTGCCCTCTTCGGATGTGGAGACGGGATCGCTAACCCCGGCGGCGTCACCAATCTCGCGCGGATGACGGCGCGGGCGGTCGCGCCGATCATCGCCGGCGGCGCGATGCAGGCGGCGCTCTGGACCCCGCTCGCGGCGGTGGCGGCGATGAAGATCGCCTACGACTGGATCCTGTGGGTGCAGTTCCGGCGGGTGCGGCCGCCGACGAGCGGCTCGATCCCGGCCAGGATGCGCCCAGGCCATGGACGGGGACGTCTCCGCCGAGGCTTTGAAGGCGGAGCAGCGGAAGGACATCCGCCTCGAGCTCATCGTGCCCGAGGGAGGGGGGACGAGCGCGTGCCCACGCTCAGCCCCGGTCGCCCATGATGTAGTGCTCGAGTTGGTCGATGATGAATTTCTGCTCGGAGATGATGTCTTTCACCAGGTCGCCGATGGAGATGAGACCCATCAGCTTACCGTCGTCGATGACGGGCAAGTGGCGCACGCGGTTGTCCGTCATCAGCGCCATGCATTCCTCGTTGGTCTGGTCGGGGCGCACATACATGACCGGGGATGTCATGATGTCGCGCACAGGCGTTTCTTTCGACGACCGGCCCATGAGGACGATTTTCCGCGCGTAGTCGCGTTCGGTAATGATGCCGTCGATCTTCAGGTCCTCCATCACCAGGAGCGCGCCGATGCTCTTCTCCGCCATCAGCTTGACGGCGTCGAACACTGACGCCGAGGGAGTAATCGTGTGGACGACCTGCTCAGGTTTCGACCTAAGAATTTCAGCCACGCTTTTCATGGGCGACTCTCCGGGGTAAATCCTGGAACGAAAGGCACATGTTGGGGTAGTCGGACCCGCCGCCTCAATGGTTTAAGAATAGGACGATCAATTTCAAGGTCAACGACCAGGCGGCGTACCTGAATCTGCTGATGGACTGGAATCGTAAGCTGATCGAGCCGTTTCATTTCCACCGCATCGCTTCGATTACATAATGGCTCAGCTTGCCAACGCCATCGTAGCTCGCTGAAATACCGATGACCTCGAGCTTGAGACCCTCGACCCGGATCATGTCGGCAACGTTCGCGGTCGTGGTGATGTGCAGCAGAAATACGACATCTGCGCCTCGGTCCGACGAAGTTGGGTAGTCCGGCGTATTGCGGATTCCGTCCGTGACAGAACGGTCGTTTCCGAAGAGCTTGAGCACGGCACATCGCTCATCTCGCGATTCGCCGAGTACCGGCTGGCCGTGAACGTCCGCGGCCACGACCTTCGTGACGATGCATCGAGTGTTGAGCGCGTCCACGGAAGTTCTGTTCGGGTGGTGTCACCCCCTACTACTTTAGGCCAGAGAACAAGATCTTGGCCAACGCCTGCAGGGCGCTGAGCACTGCCCCTTTACCTTCAGGGTTCTGCAACGCTTCGACGCTACCTACGCGCGAAGCACCGCGTAGGCGAGCGCGAGCCCACCGACGATGAAGCACGCCCCGCCGAACGGCGTGACCGCGCCGAGCCAGCGCACGCCGCTCGCGGCAAGCACGTAGAGGCTGCCCGAGAACAGCACGATCCCGGCGAGCATCAGCCAGCCGGCGAGCCTGAGCGGTCCCGATTCGGGCAGGTGCTGCGCGAGGATTCCGATCGCGACCAGCCCGAGCGCGTGCCACAGGTGATACTGCACGGCGGTCTGCCAGACCGCGAGCATGTCCGCGGACAGGCGCGCCTTGAGCGCATGCGCGCCGAACGCCCCGAGCGCCACGCCGAGCGCGGCGGCGAGCGCGCCCAGACTCACGAACAGCTTTGCAGCGGGCAGCATCGACGCGATTCTAAGCCGTCGTGGCAGAATCGCCGTCATGCCCAAGCAAACCGTTCACATCGACGAACTCTCGAGCTGGGTCGGCCGCGAGGTCGCGACGAGCGACTGGCTCGAGATCACCCAGGACCGCATCGACAAGTTCGCCGACGCCGCCGGCGACCATCAGTGGATCCACGTCGACCGCGAGCGCGCCGCGCGCGAGTCGGGGTTCGGCCGCACGATCGCGCACGGCTTCCTCACGCTCTCGGTGCTGTCG
Organism: uncultured beta proteobacterium; assembly: GCA_963762785.1. GTDB lineage: Bacteria > Pseudomonadota > Gammaproteobacteria > Burkholderiales > SG8-39 > DATEDA01. The sequence continues at coordinate 23,167 of CAVXND010000080.1, read as the reverse complement.
CAGCTCCGCGGCGACTCGATCGAGGTCGCCGGCCAGCGGATGGGGATCAACTACGGGCTGAACCGCCTGCGCTTCACGAGCCCGGTGCCCTCGGGCACGCGCGTGCGCGCGCGCTTCGTGCTCGCCGCGCTCGACCCGATCGAGGGCGGCGTGCAGTCGACGTGGAACGTCACCGTCGAGCGCGAAGGCGGCGACAAGCCCGCGCTCGTCGCCGAGTGGCTGACCCGGCACTATCGGTGACGGCGATGAAACAGTCCTCCATCGCCGGCGGCGCCCTGCAGGTCTCCGAGCTCTGCCTCGGCACCATGACCTGGGGCGAGCAGAACACCGAGGCCGAAGGCGCACGCGCAGCTCGATTGCGCGGTCGCGCACGGCATCAACTTCATCGACACCGCCGAGATGTACCCGGTGCCGCCCGGGCCGAAGACGTACGCGCGCACCGAGGCCATCCTCGGCACCTGGCTCGCCAAACAGCCGCGCGACAAGCTCGTCGTCGCGAGCAAGGTGGCGGGGCCGGGCCGCCGCGAGTGGGTCCGCGGTGGCAAGACCGACCTCACCCGGACGAACATCCGCCAGGCGATCCACGATTCGCTCAAGCGTCTGCGTACCGACTACGTCGACCTCTACCAGATCCACTGGCCCGAGCGGAACGTTCCCGCGTTCGGCACCACGCGGTTCGACGCGACGAAGGAGAAGCCGGCGACGCCGATCCTCGAGCAGATCGAGGCGCTCGACGAGCTCATCCGCGAAGGGAAGATCCGCCACTACGGCCTCTCGAACGAGACCGCCTGGGGCGTGTGCGAGTTCTCGCGCCTCGCGAAGCTCCACGGTTACGCGCGGCCGGCCACGATCCAGAACGCCTACAGCCTGGTGAACCGGACCTTCGAGGGCGACGTCGCCGAGGCGTGCTTCCGCGAGGAGGTCGCGCTCCTCGCGTACAGCCCGCTCGCGATGGGCGTGCTCGCCGGCAAGTACCTCGGCGGCGCGAAGCCCGCCGGTGCGCGGCTCGCGAAGTTCCCGGACTTCGGCGAGCGCTACCAGCGCGAGTACGTCGCCGCCGCGACCGAAGGCTACGTGCGCGTCGCGCGCGAGGCGGGGCTCGACCCCGCCGGCATGGCGCTCGCCTTCGTCCGCAGCCAGCCGTTCGTCGCCTCGACGATCCTCGGCGCCACGAGCGTGCCGCAACTCGAGCAGAACATCGCGGGGGCGAGCCTCGTCCTGAGCGACGACGTCCTGCGGGCGATCGACGCCGTGCACGTGCGCTACCCAAGTCCGTCCGCCGGGCTCTGAGGGACGCGTGCTGGGCGAGACCCTGGTGCTCGCGGCAGGGGCCGCGGGCGGCTGGTTCTGGTACGACTCGCTGCGCGCCCGCGAGCGCGCCGTCGGGCTCGGGCGCGAGGCGTGCGAGCGCGATAGCCTGCAGTTCCTGGACGAGACGGTGCTCTGCACGCGGACCCGTCCGGCGCGCGGAGCCGACGGCCGCGTTAGACTCCGCCGCATGTACCGCTTCGAATTCAGCGACGACGGCGTCCATCGCCGCACCGGCCACCTGGTGCTGCTCGGGGCGGAGCTCGAATCGCTCGAGCTCGAGCCCTTTCTGATGCAGTGAGCCCATGTCGAAGTGGATCGAAGGCACCGTCGTCGCGCAGCAGGCCTGGACCGAGTGGCTCTTCTCGCTCAAGGTCGACTGCGACCTCGGCTCGTTCGAGGCCGGGCAGTTCGCGAAGCTCGCGCTGCCGGTGTCGGGCGAGCTCGTTTCGCGACCGTACTCGTTCGTGAACGCGCCGCGCGAGAAGCCGTACGAGTTTTGTTACAACCTCGTTGCCGAGGGCCCCTTGAGCCCGCGGCTCGCCCGCCTCGAGCCGATGGACGTCGTCTTCTTCGCCCCGGGGGCGTCGGGCAACTTCGTGCTCGGGGAGATTCCGGACTCCGACCACCTTTGGCTGATCGCGACGGGAACCGGAATCGGTCCTTACCTGTCCATGCTCAGGACCGAGGCGCCCTGGAAGCGCTTCCGAAAGGTGATCCTGGTGCACGCCGTAGGGCACGCCAAAGAACTGATCTACCGCGACGCCATCGAGGGCATCCGCGCCGCCCATCCCGACGCCTTCCGGATGGTGTCCTTCGTGAGCCGGGAGCGCCACGCCGGCTCGCTCGGCGGGCGCATTCCGGAAGCGATCGCCGGCGAGGGCCTCGAGCGCGCCGCCGGGATCGAGCTCTCGGCGCGCTCCTCGCAGGTCATGCTCTGCGGCAATCCGGACATGGTCACCGACGTCGTGGACACCCTGAAAGCGCGCGGGATGAAGCGCCACCGCCGGCGCGAGCCCGGGCACGTCTCGGTGGAGCCGTACTGGTGATCCGGCGCTGGCTCCTCGTCCTCGCCGCCGCGGCGGCGCTCGCCGGCTGCGGCGCCGTGATGCGCGTCGCCTACAACAACGGCGACTTCGCGCTGCGCGTGATGGCGAACGAGTACTTCGACACCAGCGGCGACCAGTCGGAGATCCTCAAGGCGCAGCTCGTACGCTTCCACGAGTGGCACCGGCGCGAGGAGCTGCCGGCGTACTCGCGGATGTTCCAGAGCGCCGCCGAGCGGGCGGCGCGCGGGCTCACGCGCGAGGACGCGACCTGGGCGATCGTGTCGGTGCGCGAGCGCTACCGCCAGGTCGTCGCGCAGGCCGCCGAGGATGGCGCGCCGGTCATCGCCACCTTCAAGCCGGACAACTACGCCGCGCTCGAGCGCAAGTTCGCCGACGTCAACGCGAAGTTCACCAGGGACTATCTCGCCGGCGACCAGGCGAAGCGCGACAAGGCGCGCGCCAGGTGGTTCGAGGAGCGCTTCGAGTACTTCGTCGGCGACCTGACCGACGCGCAGGTCGCGCTGATCCAGCGCTTCGTGCAGACGCAGCCGCGCATGAACGAGGTGCGGCTCGCCGACCGCAAGCGGCGCCAGCAGGAGTTCGTCGCGCTCATCCGGCAGTACCAGCAGAGCCCCGAGCTCGCCCAGCGCATGCGCGACTTCTTCGTCCACTGGGAGCGCGACCGCGGCGCGGAGCACGCGAAGCTCGCGCGCGAGTGGGAGGGCCGCCTGGTGCAGCTCGTCGTCGACGTCGACCGCACCCTGACGCCCGAGCAGCGCGCGAAGCTGGTCGGGCGCTTCGAGAGCCTCGCCGAGGACTCGCGTGTCCTCGCGCGGCAGGGCCGGCCGGCGGGCGAGACGCGCGCGGCGGCCGAGGCGCAGTGACGCCGGCCGAACGTGACGCCGGCGCGAACGCCGGCGTTCCTCCTTGTGCTCGCACTCGTGCTCGCGCTGCCGCTCGCGGCGGCGGCGAAGGAGCTCAAGCCCTGGACCGGCGGCGCGGCGCCGCCGCTCGTGCTGAATGACCTCGAGGGCCGCGAGCATCGTCTGGACGCCTACCGCGGCAAGGTGGTGGTCCTCAATTTCTGGGCCACCTGGTGCGACCCGTGCCGCGAGGAGATGCCGTCGTTCAACCGGCTGAAGGCGCGCATGGGCGATGCGCCGTTCGTCATCCTCGCCGTCAACATGGCCGAGGGCGAGGCCCGGATCGGCGAGTTCCTGAAGAAGGTCCCGGTCGAGTTCCCGGTGCTGCTCGATCGCGACAGCGGCGTCTCGAAGGCGTGGCGGGCGCGCCTGCTGCCCTACACCGTCGTGCTCGATCCGGCGCTGCGGATCCGCTACACCGCGCTCGGCGAGCTCGACTGGAGCTCGCCCGAGGTCGAGGCGTCGCTGCGGAAGCTCCTCCCCGCGCGCTGAATCCCCGCTGTGAATCCCCACTGGGTGCAGGGTGGATGGGTCGCACCGCGCTGATCTATAGTGTCGCCCCGATAGGAGATCTCCCATGGACCGCCGCATCTTCCTGAAGTCGAGCGCTGCGATTCCGCTCGCCGCCGCTCTGCCGCGCGCTGCGTTCGCGCAGCAAACGACCTTCAATCCGCAGCCGGGCAGCTGGCGCACCCACGAGATCGCGACGCGGGTCGAGGTCCTCAAGCCCGCGGGCGTGAGCCGCGTCTGGCTGCCGGTGCCCTCGGTCGAGGACGGCTCGCAGAAGCCGCTCGACAACAGCTGGGCCGGGAACGCGAAGGTGACGAGAATCGCCGCGGACGGGAAGTACGGGGCCGGGATCTTCTACGCCGAATGGCCCGAAGGCGAGGCGAAGCCGGTCGTCGAGCTCACGAGCCGGTTCATGTCGCGCGACCGCGCCGCGGACCTCTCGAAGCCCAACCCGGCGCTCCGGCTCGACGCCCAGGACGTCGCGTTCTACACCGCCCCCACCGACCTGCAGCCGACCGGCGGCATCGTGCGGAAGACCGCGCTCGAGATCACCCGCGGCACGCGGACCGACATGCAGCGGGCGAAGGCGATCTACGAATGGATCGTCGACAACACGCAGCGCGACCCGAAGACGCGCGGCTGCGGCGTCGGCGACATCAAGGCGATGCTCGAGACCGGCAACCTCGGCGGCAAGTGCGCCGACCTCAACGCGCTCTACGTCGGGCTCGCCCGTTCGGTGGGCCTGCCGGCGCGGGACATCTACGGCCTCCGCGTGGCGAAGAGCCAGTTCGGCTATCGCAGCCTCGGCGCCGGAACGGCGAACGTCACGCGCGCGCAGCACTGCCGCGCCGAAGTGTTCCTGACCGGCTACGGCTGGGTGCCGGTCGATCCGGCCGACGTGCGCAAGGTCGTGCTGGAGGAGAAGGACAAGCCGACGACGCTCGCCGATCCGCTGGTGCCGCCGGTGCGGCAGAAGCTGTTCGGCGCGTGGGAGATGAACTGGCTCGCGTTCAACACCGCGCACGACGTCCGGCTCCCGGAATCGAAGGGCGCGAAGGTCGCGTTCTTCATGTACCCGCAGCTCGAGACCGCCGCCGGCCGCGCCGACAGCCTCGACCCGGACAGCTTCAAGTACACGATCACCGCGCGCACGCTCGCGTCGTAACCGCTCGGTCCGTGCCTAAGCCCGCCGTCCGGCGGGCTTTTTGTTTCGGCTTACACTCGAGTTTCCGGAGGTTCACGCGATGAAGATCCTCGTCCTCGGCGCCGGCGCGACCGGCGGCTACTTCGCCGGCCGGATCGCCCAGGTCGGCGCCGACGTCACCTTCCTCGTGCGCGAGCGGCGCGCGGCGCAGCTGGCGGCGAACGGGCTGGTGGTGAGGAGCCCGCTCGGCGACTTCACCGTCCGCGCGCAGTTCGTGAAGCAGCCCGAGGTCCGGCCGGAGTACGACCTCGTCTTTCTCACCTGCAAGGCTTACGACCTCGACTCCGCGATCGAATCGATCCGGCCGGCGATGGGGCCGGCCGCGCACGTGATGCCGCTCCTGAACGGGCTCGTGCACATCGATCGGCTGGCGTCCGAGTTCGGCGCGGCCCGCGTCGTCGGCGGCACCTGCGGCATCCAGGGGACGCTCACGCCGGAAGGGGAGGTGAGGCAGCTCGGGCAGATCCACCGCATCGCGTACGGCCTGCTGCCCGGTACCGGCGCCGACGCCCGCGGCAAGCTCGAGACGCTGCACGGGTTCTTCAAGCAGACGCCGGTCGACGCGGTGCTCGCCGACGACATCCTGCTCGAGCTGTGGGAGAAGTTCGTGCTGCTCACGACCATGGCGTCGATGACCGACGCTCATGCGCGGGGGGATCGGCGATGCGCTGGCGGCCGACGAAGGCGAGGCGATCGTGGAGGAGACGCTCCAGGCCTGCGCGCAGACCGCCGCGCGCGCGGGCTACACCGTGCGCGACAGGCAGATGGCGGCGTACCGGAAGATGCTCTTCGCGCGGGGGTCGGACTTCGCCGCGTCGATGCTGCGCGACATCGAGGGCGGCCGCCGCGTCGAGGCCGACCACGTCGTCGGCGACATGCTGAAGCGCGCCCGCGCCGCGGGCGTCGATCCGGGGCCGCTGCGCATCGCCTACGCGCATCTCCAGGCGTACCAGGCGAAGCGCAAGCGCGAGGGCGCCGCTTGAGCGACGCGGGCGGCCTTCCGCGCGTCCTGCAGGCGCTCGCGTTCGCGGCCGACAAGCACCGCGACCAGCGGCGCAAGGACGCGGCGGCGTCCCCCTACATCAACCATCCGATCGCGCTCGCGAACGTCCTCGTCCGCGAGGGCGACGTCACCGATCCGGCGGTGCTCGCCGCCGCGCTGCTGCACGACACCGTGGAGGACACGCAGACCACGCCCGCCGAGCTGAAGGCGGCGTTCGGGCCCGCCATCGCGGCGATCGTCGAGGAGGTGACCGACGACAAGTCGCTGCCGAAGGCCGAGCGCAAGCGCCTGCAGATCGAGCACGCCGCGACGATGAGCCGGGAGGCGAAGCTGGTGAAGCTCGCCGACAAGATCTGCAACCTGCGCGACATGGCGGACCATCCGCCGGCGAAGTGGGACCTCGTGCGCCGCCGCGAGTACTTCGAATGGGCGAAGGCGGTGATCGACGGCCTGCGCGGGGTGCACCCGAAGCTCGAGGCGCTGTTCGACGCCGCGTACGCGCGGCGGCCGTGACGTGGCGGGGGCGCCGTACCAGCGCGCCGATCGGGTGTTTGCGAGGCGCGCGGTCCGCTAGATCGTCTTCTTCCGCTGCGCGAGCGCGTGCTCGAGCACCTTCACCGCCGCCTCGACGCTGTCCATGTTCGGGTTGACGACGAGCGCGCGCCGGAAGTACTCGAGCGCCTTCTCGGGGTCGTCGAGCCGCAGGTAGATCTGCCCGTAGCCGGCGAGCGCGCCGAAGTGGGCGGGGTTGCGCTTGATCACCTCGTCGCAGTCGGCGAGCGACTTCTTGTACTCGCCGGTGAGGAAGTAGAGGGTCGCGCGCTTGTTCCAGCCTTCGGCGAACTCCGGCGCGGACTCGATCACGCGCGTGAAGGTCGCGATGCCGGCGTCGAAGCGCCCGCCGTTCATCTCCTCGAGTCCCTGGGCGAAGAGCTTGTCGACCTGGGGCTTCCCCGACCGGCTCCAGACGATCCAGAGCGCCTGCTCGGCGGTCGCGCGCACCGACTCGTCCGGGTCGCGCAGCGCGGCGACGAGCGCCGGCGCGTCCGCCATCCGGCCGTTCCGCGCGAGCCCCACGATGCCGCGCTCGCGCTGGCCGGCGTCGGGGTCCTTCAGCGCCTGGAGCGCCGCTTCCCGGCCGAGGATCTGTCCCGCACGCCGGCGCAGCCAGGCACAGCGCGGCGAGCAAGGTCGTAAGCAGGCGGTGGACAGCATCCATGATCGGCACTCTCGCGTAGAACGGCTGGCGCCCTCACTATAATCCCGGAGCGCACCCCAGCAATTGAACGGAGACTACGCGATGACCCGACTCCTAGCCATTGTCCTGCTTGTCGCCGGCTCGATCCTCGCTGTCCCGGCCGCGTACGCGGTCGGAGACGACTCCGCGGCCCCCCCGGGCGCCGCCGCCGACCCGGACGCCGAGGCCGGCAAGGCCGCGATCCGCGGCAAGGACTGGAACGCCGCGATCGCGGCGTTCGGCAAGGTCGCGGCGAAGGACCCGAAGGACGCCAACGCGCAGAACTGGCTCGGGTACGCCTACCGCATGTCGGGGAAGCTCGACCTCGCGTTCAAGCACTACGGCGAGGCGCTCCGGCTCGACCCGCGCCATCGCGGCGCGCACGAGTACATCGGCGAGGCCTACCTGATGAAAGGCGACCTGGCGAAGGCGAAAGAGCACCTCGCCCAGCTCGACCGCCTCTGCTTCTTCGGGTGCGGGGAGCTGAACGACCTCAAGCAGGCGATTGCGGCGTACGAGAAGCAGAAGAAGTAGCCAGCGGTCGCCTCGCAGCGCATGCGGCCTTCACCGCTGAAATCATGGGGAGCTTGCGAAAGAGCCGTTAAACAGGCCGGGCAAGGGTGCGTAGCGCCCGGCCGGTCCAAAAAAAAACGGCCGCAGACCGCGGCCGTTACCGCGCGCCGGCACTAGGGGAGGCGCCGGAGCGCGACGATGGTTGGACAGGAAGCCAGGCGGCGGGACATTCCGCCGCGGGTACGCAAACACCCGGAGCCGCGACGCTATTCCCGCCATGACCAGGACCGAAGTCATCCGCCTGCCGCGCAGCGCCGCCGAGCTCGACGAAGTCGTGCGGCGCTGCCGGAAAATGGTCACCCGGCGGGCGCTCGCCTCGGCCGGCGCAGTGCTCGTGCCGCTGCCCGGCGTGGACCTCGCCGCCGACATCGCGCTCCTCACCCAGCTGATCCCGGCGGTCAATCGCGAGTTCGGTCTGACGCCCGGCCAGATCGAGGATCTCAGCCCGCGCATGAAGGTGCTCGTCTACAAGGCGGTCGTCGCCTTCGGCGGCGCGATGGTCGGGCGCCTGATCACCCGCGACCTCATCCTGCAGTCGCTCGCCGTGGTCGGCATGCGGATCACGACCAAGACCGCGGCGAGGTTCGTGCCGGTCGCCGGGCAGGTGGTGTCGGCGGGCCTCAGCTACGGCGCGATGCGGCTCGTCGGCGAGTCGCACATCCGCGACTGCCGGCGGGTGATCGAAGAGGTGTTCGCGGAGCAGGGCGTCGAGATGCCGCCCGCCCGGCCTACCGCAGCTCAGCGGCTGCGATCCGCCGCTGCCAGAGCGGCCGGCCGTCTGCGGCGTACGCCTCGAGCGTGACGGCGCGGTCCTTGCGCGGGCCGCTGAAGCGCAGCATCCCGAAGCTCCGCTCGGTCACGATCGTCCCCGGCACCGCCTCCGGGTTCTCGCGTTCCTCCGCGGGGAGGTCGCGGAACGGGCCGGCGGTGAGCGGCGACGACGTGAATTCGTAGAGCGGATACATGCCCGGCCGCTCCACCCGCAAGAGCTCGGAGAAGTGCCGATCGCCCGACAAGAAAAGCACGCCCTCGATGCGGCGCTCGGCGAGCCACTCGGCGAGCGCGCGCTGCTCCGCCGGGAAGTTTCCGAACGATTCGTACTTGTTGCGGCGGTTCCAGAACTGCCCGCCCGCGGCGATCACCTTGAACGTCGCGCGGGAGGAAACGAGCGCCTGCTTCAGCCACTCGAGCTGCGCCGCGCCGAACATCGCCTTCTCCGCCACCGGCGGATAGCGGTTGGGGAAGCGGTAGAAGCGGTTGTCGAGCAGGAAGAAGTCGACGTCGCCCAGGGTTGCCATGCCGAACACGCCCGGCACGCGCGGCAGCCCGTAGGAGGGGTTCGCCCAGTAGCGCTTGAACGCCTCCAGCGCCGCGCCCTTCATCGTGAACGAGCCGTCGGAGTCGTTCGGGCCGAAGTCGTGGTCGTCCCAGATCGCGAGGTGCGAGCTCGCGCGCGCGAGCCGGCGCAGCTCCGGCATCGCGCGGTACGCACGATAGCGGGCGCTCATGCCCTCGAGCGAGGTCCACTCCGGCTCGCGGAAGTAGACGTTGTCGCCGAGCCAGAGCATGAGATCGGGCGCGCGCGCCGCGATCGCGTCGAAGATCCCGTAGTCGCCGCCCCAGGGCGGTCCCGGCCGGCTGAACCGGTCGTTGAGGTAGGCGCAGGACCCGAACGCGACCGCGAGGTCCGGCGGGTCGGTGCGGTACTGCCAAAGCGGCTGCGTGGCGAACGTCCCCGGCTCGCCGGCCGGGCGGCCGTCGACGAACACCTGATAGCGATAGCGCATCCCGGGGTCCAGCCCGGTGAGGCGCAGGTGGAACGCGAAGTCGTCCTCGGCGCGCGTCGCCCCCTCGACCCGGCGGCGCTTCGCCGCCTCGCCGTCGGGGTGCAGCTCGACCGCGACTCGCGCTGCGCGTTCGGTCTGCAGCCAGAGCGTCATGCTCGCCATGTCGGCGAAGCCGTGCATGATCGACACCGCCTGCTGCTGCTGTGCGTGGGCCGGCGCGGCGCACGCCAAAGCGAGCGCGAGGAGGAGATGGCGCATCGGCCGGATTCTAGCGGCACCGCCCGTCGCGATTCCGACGGCTGCAAACCGAGCGTGCTAACATTCTCGCGCGCGCACGGTCTCGTGCGCCGTACTCCCCTCCCCCCGACTCAAAGGAGATCTCACGATGGGCCTGTTCGACTTCGTGAAAGACATCGGCAAGAAACTCTTCCCTCCGACGGCGAAGCCGGAGGACGCAGCCGCCAAGATCCGCGCCGAGATCGAGGGCGCCTCCCCGAGCCTCGGCATCACCGGCCTGCAGGTGAGCTTCAACGACGGCAAGTGCACGCTCGCCGGCGAGTGCCCGACGGCCGAGGCGATGCAGAAGGCGGTGCTGCTCGCAGGCAACGTGCAGGGCGTCGCCGAGGTGAACATCTCGGGCCTGAAGGTGCCGCCGCCGAAGGAGAAGGTCGACTACTACATCATCGTCAAGGGCGACACCCTGTCGGCCATCGCCAAGAAGTACTACGGCGACGCGAACAAGTACCCGCGGATCTTCGAGGCGAACCGCGAGGTGATCAAGGACGCGAACCTGATCTTCCCCGGGCAGAAGATCCGCATTCCGCTCGACTGAACGAGCGCCGTCCGCGAGGACGCCATGACGACGGTAGCGGTGATGACGGCGGTGGTCGGCGTCCTCGCCGGCCTCGCCGCCCGGGCGATCATGCCGGGCAAGCAGATCATGGGGTTCTTCGGCACGGCGATCGTCGGCGCCGTCGGCGCGCTGGGCGCCGGCTACGGCGGCCAGGCGATGGCCTGGTACAAGCTCGGCGAACCGCTTGCGTTCGTCGCCGCCGTCGCCGGCGCGATCGTCCTGATCTTCGTCGTGTCGCGGTTCTTCCGATGAGGTGACATTGGACGTCGCCGCTTCGCAGAAAAAAAACGTCGCGCTACTCGCCACCTGCCAGGCGCTGCTCTTCACCAACAACTCGACGCTCATCGCCCTGAACGGGCTCGCGGGCTACGCGCTCGCCCCGCAGAAGAGCCTCGCCACCGCGCCGGTCACCGGCTGGGTGATCGGCGCCGCGGCCACCACGTTCTTCGCGTCGCTGCTGATGAAGCGCATCGGCCGGCGCGCCGGCTTCACCCTCGGCGCCTGCGTCGGCATCGTCGGCGCGCTGATCTGCGTGGCCGCGCTCTCGATGGCGAACTTCTGGCTGTTCTGCCTCGGCACCACGGTGTTCGGCGTATACAACGCGTTCGGCCAGTACTACCGCTTCGCCGCGGCCGACGTGGCGACGCACGACTTCAAGGCGAAGGCGATTTCGTACGTGCTCGCCGGCGGGCTCGTGGGCGGCATCATCGGCCCGTCGTTGAGCCGGTTCACCATCGACCTGCTTCCCACCACCTACCTCGCGCCCTATCTCACGCTGATCGGCTTCCTCGTGCTGGTGATCGTGGTGCTGCGGTTCCTCGAGATCCCGCCGCCGACCGCAGCCGAGGCGAGAGAGACGGGCCGGCCGCTCGCCGAGATCGCCGCGCAGCCGGCGTTCGTCGTCGCGGTGCTGAGCGCGGCGTTCAGCTACGGCGTGATGAACCTGCTGATGACCGCGACGCCGCTCGCCATGGGCATCTGCGGCCATCCCTACGCCGCCGCCGCCACCGTGATCTCGTCGCACGTCGTCGGGATGTTCGCGCCGTCGTTCGTGACCGGCAGCCTCATCAAGCGCTTCGGCGTGCTGAACATGATGCTCGCTCGGGGTCCTCGTGAACCTCGTCTGCATCGGCGTCGCGCTCGCCGGGGTCGAGGTGGCGAACTTCTGGTGGTCGCTCGTGCTGCTCGGCGTGGGGTGGAACTTCCTCTACATCGGCGCCACCGCGCTCCTGACCGAGACCTACCACCCGGCGGAGAAGGCGAAGGCGCAGGGCGCGAACGACCTCTTCATCTTCCTCACCATGGCGACGTCCTCGTTCTCCTCGGGCATGATCCTGGAGACGAACGGCTGGCAGACGCTCAACTACGCCGCCATCCCGTTCGTGCTGGCGATGGGCGTCGCGGTGCTGTGGCTCATGACGAAGCGGCGCGGCCCGGTGGTCGCGGCGTAGCAAGGAGGCGCAATGGAAACCAGGCTGATCAATCCGCTCGAGCTTTCGGTGCCGACCGGCTACTCGCACGTCGCGGTCGCGCCGGCGGGGCGCACCATCTTCGTGTCGGGCCAGATCGCCTACGACGGCACCGGCCGGATCGTCGGCAAGGGCGATCTCCGCGCGCAGGCGATGCGGGTGTACGAGAACCTCTACGCCGCGCTCGCCGCGGCCGACGCGACGTTCGGCGACGTGGTGAAGATGACCACGTTCGTGGTCGACCTCACGCCCGACAAGGCGAACGTCATGCGCGAGGTGCGGGCGCAGTTCCTGCCCGAGGGTCACCGCCCGGCGAGCACGATGGTCGGCGTCACGAGCCTCGTGAATCCCGACCTGCTGGTCGAAGTCGAAGTGATCGCGTCGCTTCCCGACCGGCGTTGAGGCGCGCTTGAAGCAGCTGGACCCCCAGGCGAAGGCGGTCCTCGAGCGCGTCGCGCGCGCGAACCTTCCGCCGTACCCGCAGCTCGGCGCCGCCGGCGCGCGGCAGCTCTACCGCGAGACGCGCGGTGCGCTCGCCGCGCCGCCGCCGGAGGTCGAAAGCGTCGAAGACCTGCACGCGCCGGGCCCGGCAGGCGACATCCGCGTGCGGTTGTACCGGCCACGCGGCGCTGCGGATGCCGGCCCGCTCCCGGTGCTCGTCTACTTCCACGGCGGCGGCTGGACCATCGGCGACCTCGACACGCACGACGTGGTGTGCCGCACGCTCGCCGATCTCGCGCGATGCGCGGTCGCTTCGGTCGACTACCGGCTCGCGCCCGAGCACAAGTTCCCCGCCGCGGTCGACGACGCGGTCGCGGCGACGCGATGGGTCGCGCGCGAAGCCGGGCGGCTCGGGATCGACGCGCGGCGGATCGCCGTCGGCGGCGATTCGGCGGGCGGCAACCTCGCCGCGGTCGTCGCGCTCGTCGCACGCGACGACGGCGGGCCGCCGCTCGCGATGCAGACGCTGATCTACCCGGCGACCGACATGGCGGCCGACACGCCCTCCCATCTGCGCTACGCGGAAGGGCACCTGCTCACCCGCGACGCGATTCTCTGGTTCCGGGGGAACTACCTGCGCGACGGGGCGGACGAGGCTGACTGGCGCGCCTCGCCTCTGAAGGCCGCCGACCTCTCGCGGCTCCCGCCGGCGTACGTGATCACCGCCGGCTTCGACCCGCTCGTCGACGAGGGCCGCGCCTACGCCGACCGGCTCCAGGCCGCGGGCGTCCCGGTCACCTACGAGTGCTTCGAGGGCATGATCCACGGCTTCGTGACGATGGGCGGCGTGATCGCGGCCGCGCACCACGCGCTCGCGCGCTGCGCGCAGGGGCTGCGGCTCGCGTTCGCCGGCCCGCCGGGCTGACCCGATGAGCGCCCGCAGTCGACTCCCGGCGCGCGCCGCGCAGCGGCTGCCGCTCGCCGATCGTCCCGGGTTCCTCATCCGCAGGCTGCATCAGATCCACGTCGCGTTCTTCACCGAGGCCTGCGCGCGCTTCGCGATCACGCCGGTGCAGTACAGCGTAATGACCGCCCTCGAGCGCGAGGGCTCCCTCGACCAGATGTCGCTCGCCGCCGAGGTGGGTATCGATCGCGCGAACGCCGCCGACGTCATCCGCCGGCTCGAGCGACGGGGCATCCTGCGCCGCGCGGCCGGCGTGGCGGACACCCGCACCAAGATCTGTTCCCTCACGCCGCCCGGCCGGCGCCTGACCGCGCGCATGCGGCCCGCGGTCGAGCGGGTGCACCAGCGCACCGTTGCCGCACTTCCGCCGCGTGAGCGCGCCGCGTTTCTCGCGCGCCTCGCGCGCCTGGTCGAAGCCAACAACGAGCGCGGGCGCACCAAGTTGCGCATCCGGTAGTCCGGTAGCGACATGCCGCCGCCGCTGTGGACGGGGAGCGGGCGCGCGGCGTAAGATTTCGTCAGGGTACGAACTGTGCGCGCTCACCGCGCGCGGCGTCCCGCTCCGGGAGGTAGACGTGTCGTTCGGCGAGTGGCGGTTCGGCCTCCCGCATCCGAGGCGAGTGGCGGCGTGACGCAGCATGATGGCGCGAGGACCGGTGACGGCGCGTCCGGGAAGGGCGTCGGTGCCCGCCTCCGCCGCAAGGAGGACCAGCGTTTCCTCCGCGGCCGCGGCGAGTACGTCGGCAACCTCCGCATGGTCGGGATGCTAGACGTCGCGTTCGTGCGTTCGCCGGTCGCGCACGCACGCATCCGCACGGTGCGCAAGCCCGCCGGCCACGAGCACGCGGTCTTCACCGTCGACGATCTCGCCGGCGTGAAGCCGATCGTCGCCAACTCGTCGCTGAAGGGCTTCAAGTCGGCGCCGCAGCACGTGCTCGCGAAGGACAAAGTGCGCCAGGTCGGCGAGCTCGTCGCCATGTGCGTCGCGGCGAGCCGCGCCGAGGCCGAGGACATCGCGGCGCTGGTCGAGGTCGACTTCGACGAGCTGCCCGCGGTCGTCGATATGGTCGCGGCGATCAAGCCCGGCGCGCCGCTCGTGCACGAGCACTGGGCCGACAACGTCGTGCTCGAGACGTTCGTCGACGATGATCTCGCGCCGATCCGGGCGCGCGCGGCGATCAGCGTGCGGCGGCGTATCCGTACCGCGCGGCAGTGCATGTCGCCGATCGAGGGGCGCGGCGTCGTGGCGCACTACGACCGGCGGCTCGACCAGCTCACCGTCCATTCGGCGGCGCAGATGCCGCACATCAACCGCGCCGGGCTCTCGGAGTGCCTCGGCATCGATCAGGGACGCATCCGCGTCATCGCGCCAGACGTCGGCGGCGGCTTCGGCTACAAGGGCATCCTGCTCCCCGAGGAGGTGTGCCTCGGCTGGCTCGCGATGAAGCTCGGGCGGCCGGTGCGCTGGCTCGAGGACCGGTTCGAGCAGCTCACGGCGAACGCGAACTGCCGGGAGCACTACTACGACATCACCGGATACGCCGATGCCGACGGGCGGCTGCTCGCGCTCGACTGCGAAGCGATCGTCGACTCGGGCGCGTACTCGTCCTACCCGTTCTCGGCGTGCCTCGAGGCGGCGCAGGTCGGTTCGATTCTGCCCGGCCCCTATCGCATGGACGGCTACCGGTGCCGCACCTGGTCGGCAGCGACCAACAAGCCGCCGATCCTCCCGTATCGCGGCGTCGCGCGCACCGGCGTGTGCTTCGCGCTCGAGCTCGTGATTGACGCGATCGCGCGCGAGGCGGGGAAGGAGCCCTACGAAGTCCGCCTGGCGAACCTCGTTCCGCCGGACGCGATGCCGTACGTGAACACTGTGGCCCATGACCTTCGGCCTGGCCTGCTGCGCCATCGAGATGATGGCCGTCGGCATGGCCCGGTTCGACATGGCCCGTTTCGGGGCGCGAGGTCTTCCGGCCCTCCCCCCGCCAGTGCGACCTGATGATCGTGGCCGGCACCATCACCAAGAAGATGGCCCCCGCGGTGGTCACCCTCTACGAACAGATGCCCGCCCCCAAATGGGTCATCGCCATGGGGAACTGCGCCATTTCCGGTGGCCCCTTTTATTATCCGACCCAGTATCCCATCGTCCACGGCGTCGACCTCATCATCCCCGTGGACGTCTACGTCCCCGGCTGTCCGCCCCGGCCTGAGACGTTGATCGAAGGCATCCTCCTTCTGGAAGAAAAAATCACCAAACGGGGCCGTCTCAGGAAGTTTAGAGATGCTAAAGGATAATCTCCACAAAGCCCTGGCCCCCTTGAACCTCGAAAAGGTGGCCGATGGCGACTACGCCAAGACCGGATACCACCTGGAGGTGGCGGCCCTTCCCGCCCAGATGGCGGACGTGGCCCAGGTTATGCTGGACGCCGGCTGCTTCCTGGAATCCTTCACCGCGGTGGACTTGAGAGACTCTTTCGACCTGGTGTACCACTTCGCCAGTTTCGATGAACTGTGCCGGACCGCAGTGCACGTGCCCCTCGGCAAGAAAAAGGGCATGTACACCATCTCCCAGATCTATCCGGGGGCTGATTGGTATGAGCGGGAGGTCTTCGACCTCTTCGGCATCCATTTCTTCGGGCATCCCAACCTGAAGCGGATCCTGCTGCCGGAAGATGCCGATTTCCATCCCTTACTGAAAGATTTCGGAGAGTCCCAGGGCAATGATTGAGCTATTCGGACTGGAAGAAAAGACCTATACCCTGAACCTGGGTCCGCAGCATCCCAGCACCCATGGCGTCCTCCGGGTGCTCCTGGAGATGGACGGCGAGTTCATCACCAAGGCGGAGCCGGTCATCGGTTACGGCCACCGCGGCCACGAGCACATGGCGGAGAATCGCACCTACCAGCAATTCCTGCCGAATATGGGCCGGGTGGATTACCTCCACGCCCTGGCTTACAACCAGGGCTATTGCATGGCGGTGGAAAAACTCCTGGGCCTGGTGGTGCCGGAGCGGGCCGAGTTCATCCGGGTAATCACCGCCGAACTCAACCGCATCTCCTCCCACCTGCTGTGGTTCGGCGCCTATCTCCTGGACCTGGGGGCCTTCACCCCCATCATGTACTGTTTTGACGACCGGGAACATCTCCTGGACCTCCTGGACGGCATCACCGGCTCCCGCCTGACCTACTGCTTCTATCGCTTCGGCGGCGTCCCCGTTGATGTCGACGCCGAATTCGTCGCCGGCTGCCATGCCTTCGTGCAGCGGCTGCGCAGCCGCTGGGCCGACTACGACAACCTGGTGACCAAGAATGTCATCTTCATCAACCGGGCCCGGGACGTCGGCCTCATCACCCGGGATCAGTGCGTCAAATACGGCATCACCGGCCCCAACTTAAGGGGCAGCGGCATCCCCTACGATATCCGCAAAAGCGAGCCCTATTCCGCCTATCCCCTCTTTGATTTTGAGATTCCCGTCGGGTCCAAGGGCGACATTTTTGACCGCTACCTGGTGCGCCTGGCCGAGATGGAACAGAGCTGCCGCATCATCGAGCAGGCCTGCGATAAGCTCCCCGAGGGCCCCATCATGGCGGACAAGGTGCCCAAGCGCCTCAAGCCCCCCGTGGGCGAGGTCTACCAGGCCGTGGAAACCGCCCGGGGGGAATTCGGCTGCTACATCGTCAGCCAGGGAGACGTGAAACCCTATCGGATCAAACTCCGGGTCCCGTCCTTTGCCAATCTCAGCCTCTTCCCGGAATTGGCCGTTGACACCCTGGTGGCCGACCTGGTGGCCAACCTGGGCTCCATTGACGTGGTCATCCCGGAGATTGACCGGTAAGTACGGATACGAGCGCAAACTATGGAACTTGTGGGGCAATTAATGAGTAATGCTGGGGCCCGGATGATCGTGGGCCTGATCGGGGTCATCACCCTGGTTTCGGTGAACGCCTTGTTTCTCATCTGGGTGGAGCGCAAAGTCTCGGCGCATATGCAGCTCCGCCCCGGTCCCATGGAGGTGGGCCCCCACGGGGTCCTCCAGTCCCTGGCCGACGCCCTCAAGCTCATGGGCAAGGAGCTCATCACCCCGTCAGAGGTGGACAAGCCCATCTATTGGCTGGCCCCCATCGTGGTCTTCCTGCCGGTCTTGCTCTCCTTTCTGGTCATTCCCTTTTCCCAAACCCTGATCGTCCGGGACATGAACGTCGGCATCGTTCTGATCTTCGCCTTCTCCACCCTGTCGGTGCTGGCCATCCTCATGGCCGGATGGTCCTCCAACAATAAGTACTCGGTCTTCGGCGCCATCCGCTCCGTGGCCCAGAACGTGGCCTACGAGATTCCCCTGCTCGTCACCACCATGAGTATCATCCTCATGGTGGGGTCGTTCAAGCTCTCCGATATCGTCGCCGCCCAGAGCGGCTACTGGTTCGTCATGGTGCAGCCCCTGGCCTTCGTTCTCTACATTATCTGCGCCACCGCCGAAACCAACCGGGCCCCCTTTGACCTCCCGGAAGCGGAATCTGAACTGGTGGCCGGGTTCCACACCGAATATACCGGGATGCGGTTCGCCCTCTTCTTCCTGGCGGAATACACCAACCTGTTCATCGCCGCGGCCGTGGCCACGGTCCTCTTCCTGGGCGGTTGGCATGGGCCGATTCTGCCCGGCGCGGTCTGGTTCCTGATCAAGGTCTATGCCCTGGTCTTTCTGTTCATGTGGTTCCGTTGGACTTTTCCCCGGGTGCGCTTCGACCAGCTGATCACGTTCGCCTGGAAAATCTTGATACCCCTGGCCTTTGTCAATCTGCTCATAACTGCCTTTGTGCTGAAACTTAGATGAGGTAGGCCGGTTAACTGCCGGAATAAAGGTTGAGTAGCGATGATGAGTTATTTCAAAGAAATTGCGGTGGGGTTTTGGAGTCTGTTGGCCGGCATGGCGGTGACCATCCGCTACTTTGTCAAACCCATCGTCACCGTCCAGTACCCTCGGGCCAAGATCCAGATGTCCCCGAGGTATCGGGGCTATCCCCAGTTTATCATCGACCCCGAGACCCACACCCACAAGTGCATCGCCTGTGAGATGTGCGCCCGCATCTGCCCCTCCCAACTGATTACCGTCGAGGGCGTGAAGTTCCCCGGGGAAAAACAGAAGCGGGCCACCAGGTACATCCATGAGCATCAGTATTGCAGTCTTTGCGGCCTGTGCGTTGAAGTCTGCCCCACCTCGGCCCTGGAGTTCTCCAAGGTTTACCGCCTGGCGGGCTACACCCGGGAAGACTGCGTCCTCGATCACCTGACCTTGCTGCAAACGCACCAGAAGGCGGCCGGCCTCCCTGTCACGCCCATCCCGACGGCAGCGGACATCGACGCGGCTCTGGCGGCTGAGGCGGCGGCGAAAGCCGCCAAAGAACAAGAAGCCAAGGCCAAGGCCGAGGCCAAAGCGGCCACCGCCAAAGAGAACAAAGAGGTCAAAGAATGAACTTCGCAAGCGCCTGGTTGACTCCCCAGACTGCGGCCACCGCCGCCTTTGTGATGGTGGTGGGACTCACCATCCTGGGCGCTCTCATCGCGGTGGGAGCCCGGAGCATCTTCCACAATGTCCTGGGGCTGTGTCTCTCCCTGTTCGGAGTGTCCGGTATCTTTCTCTTTCTCAACAGCCCGTTCGTCGCCCTGATGGAGATCCTCATCTATGTCGGGGCCATCTGCATCGCCATCTGCTTTGCCATCATGCTGTCTGAGCCCCTGTATCTGCCCCCGCCGCCCCGCAACCGGGTCAAGGTCCTGGGGGCCGCAGTGGGCGCCGGCGCCATCTTTGTTTTCCTGGGACTGTTGCTGAAGAAGACCCAGTGGACCGCGGCCCCGGAACGGAGCACCGACTGGTCCATCACCACCATCGGCCATTACCTCCTCACCAATTACGCCTTGATCTTTGAACTCGTTTCGCTGCTGCTGCTGGTGGCCATGCTGGGCGCCATCGTCACCGCCCGGGGCGGCCGCAGCAAACCTTAACTCGAGGGCTTGAGATGTTGCTGTTCAACCAATTGCAGACTTACCTCTACCTGGCCCTGGTGCTCTTTGTCATCGGCCTCTACGGGGTCCTGGCCCGGCGCTCGCTCATCGCCATCCTCATTTCCGTGGAGCTGATCCTGAACGCCGCCAGCATCAATTTCATGGCCTTCAACCGCTTCCTGGCGCCCCACCCGGCCGTGGGACAGGTCATCACCCTGTTCATCATGGCCGTGGCCGCGGCCGAAGCCGCCATCGCCTTGAGCATTATCGTGGCCGTGTACCGGAAAATGAAATCCATCAACGTCGAACGCGCCACCGAGCTTAGGGGTTGATCATGTTCTCGTCTGATCCGATTCTGTTGGGTTGTCTGCTCACGGTCTTTTTGCCGTTGACGGCCTTCGCCCTGATTATGATTTTCACCAGGGATAATCACAAGCTGTCGCTGGCCATCTCTTTGGTGGCCTCCACCATCCCCCTGATTATCGCCTGGACCTTCTTCTTCAAGCTGGGCGGCGGCGACCCCATCATCTACAACTTCGACTGGCTGGTCTCCGACCTCGTCAAGGTGCCCTTCGGCTTCCTTCTGGACTCCACCAGCCTGGTGATGTTCGTGATCGTGGCCACCATCAGCTGGCTGGTTCAGGTCTACTCCATCGGCTACATGGCGGGGGACCCGGGGTTCGGCCGGTTTTACGCCGACCTGTCCCTCTTCGCCCTGGCCATGCTCACCCTGGTGATCTCCAGCGGCCTGTTGCAGCTGTACATCTCCTGGGAGCTGGTCGGCCTGGCTTCGTACCTCCTCATCGGCTTCTGGTACGAGAAATTCTCCGCCTCGGAAGCCGGTAAAAAGGCCTTCGTGGTCACCCGCTTCGGGGATATCGGCTTCTTCATCGGCCTGGTCTTCCTGGTCATCTTCTACGGCAACCTGGATATCGCCTCGGTGAACTCCGCCGCGGTGGCCCACAAGATGCCCCCCTGGCTCCTCACCACCTCGGGCCTGTTGATCTTCTGCGGCGTCATGGGCAAGAGCGCCCAGTTCCCGCTGCACGTCTGGCTGCCCGACGCCATGGAAGGCCCCACCCCGGTCTCGGCCCTGCTCCATTCCGCCACCATGGTGGCCGCCGGCGTCTATCTCATGACCCGGATCTTCCCGTTCTTTGCGGCCTCGACCACGACGATGACCGTAATCCTGATCATCGCCTCCATCACCCTGATCCTGTCTTCCACCATCGGCATGGTGGCCACCGACATCAAGCAGGTCTGGGCCTATTCCACCGTCAGCCAGCTGGGCTTCATGGCCATGGGGCTGGCCGCCGCCGCCCTGGCCTCCGGCACCCTGTTCGCCGGCTACTACCACCTGACCACCCACGCCGGCTTCAAGGCCCTGCTCTTTCTCTGTTCCGGCGTGTTCATCCACCATTTCGGCACCAACGACTTCTTTACCATGGCCACCCAGGGGGGCCGCAAGCTGCTCATTCCCATGGCCTGCATTACCATCGCCGCCCTGGCCCTGGCCGGCATCTTTCCCTTTTCCGGCTTCTTCAGCAAGGAGCTGATCCTGACGGCCCTGGCCCACCTGGACAACAAGCTCTGGTTGGTCCTGGGCCTGTTTGGGGCCTTCCTGACGGCGTACTACGCCTTCCGGGTGATCTTTGTCATGCTCTTCCCCAAGGACCCGGAGGCCTACAGCAAGGTCCCCGGCCATGTGGTCCACGTTGAAGACGCCCACGGCCACGATGACGACGCCCATGGGCATGGCGACGGCCACGACGAACACCACGGCGTCCCCTGGGTCATGGCCATTCCCCTCATCATCCTGGCCGGCTTCACCGTGATCCTCGGGTTCTGTGAGGGCTATCTCGAGAAATTGCTCCTGGGGGAAGTGCACCACCACGCCATGAATTATTTTCTCCTGGTGGCCGCCGTCAGCTGCGCCCTGGGGGGCATCACCATGGCCTGGTTCGATTGGGGGGCCAAGGGCGCCAAGTGCGTCGGCTTCATCAGCAAGGTCCCGGCCCTGGAAAACTTCTTCATCCACAAGTGGTATATGGACGATTTCTGGCGCTGGTTCCTGAACCGCTTTATCTATGGCTTCTTTTCCAAGTGGTTCACGCTCAACGACCGGCGGGTGGTGGATGGCGGCGTCGACACCGTGGCCTTCTCCACCGTCGGCAGCGGCCGCCTCCTGTCCTTTATTCAAACCGCGTTCTTACAATACAACCTGCTGTTTATGGTAATGGTCCTGGCTGGCGTCGGGATCTATCTCGTGATGGGTCGCTGATATGACCGAACATGCTGCTTCATTTCCGTATCTGAGCTGTATGCTGCTGTCCCCGATTGCCGGGCTGCTCATCCTCCTTACCCTGAAGGAAGAGCAGAAGTTCCTCATCCGGGCCGTCAGCGTGGTGGCGGGGGGTATCTCCCTGGCCTTGGCCATCTTCGTCTTTGTGGCCTATGACAAGAGTCTCGGGGGCCTGCAGTTCGTCGAGAAGTATGAGTGGGTCAAGACCTTCGGCATCACCTACTTCGTGGGCGTCGAAGGCCTCAACGCCCCCATGCTCCTCCTCACCGGGATCGTCATCTTCACCGGCTGTCTCACCATGTGGGAGCTCGAGACCCGCACCAAGGAATACTTCATCTGGATGATGGCCCTGGTGACCGGGGTCTTCGGCGTGTTCATGTCTTACGACATGTTCTTCTTCTTCCTGTTCTATGAGATCGCCGTGGTGCCCATGTACATCCTCATCCTGGTCTGGGGCTCCACCCGCAAAGAATACGCCGCCATGAAGCTCACCTTGTACCTCATGGCCGGCAGCGGTCTCATCATCCCCGGCATCCTGCTCCTCTATGCCAGCTCCGGGCTCAACACCTTCAACATGCTCATGCTCCACGGGGCCCACTTCACCCCCTGGGTTCAGAAGGTCGCCTTCATCCTCCTGTTCTTCGGGTTCGGGGTCCTGGCCGCGGTCTGGCCGCTCCACACATGGTCGCCCGTCGGCCACGTGGCCGCGCCCACCGCCGTGTCCATGCTCCATGCGGGCGTGTTGATGAAGCTCGGCTCTTTCGCCATCCTCCGGGTCGCCATGTTTCTGCTCCCCGAGGGCTTCCAATACTGGGCCAACCTCATGATGATCCTGGCCACCGTCGGCATTGTCTACGGCGTCTTCGTGGGCCTGGCCCAGACCGACTTGAAATACGTCATCGGGTATTCTTCGGTCTCCCACATGGGCATCGTCTGCCTGGGGCTGTCCACCGGCACCGTGGACGGCCTCAACGGCTCGGTCTTCCAGATGTTCGCCCATGGCGCCATGACCGCCCTCTTCTTCTCCTCGGTGGGCTACATTTATGACCGCACCCATACCCGGGATATCCACCAATTGGGGGGCTTCTCCCGAATCATGCCGGTGGCTTCCGCCTTCTTCATCACCGCCGCCCTCTGTGGCGCCGGCGTCCCGGGGTTTGCCAGCTTCTGGGCCGAATTGCTGGTCTTTGTCGCCGCGGTCAAGGTCTTCCCGGTGGCCGGCATCCTCGCCATCGCCGCCCTGGTGGTGGGCGCCTTGTTCGCCTTGCGGGTGGTGCAGAGTTCCTTCTTTAACGAACCCAACCCGAAGTTCGTGCACTTTGAGGACGTCAGTCCCTTCCTGGCGCTGCCCCGGATGATCCTCATCGGCACGTTGCTCCTTTTCGGGTTCTTCCCGCAGATCATGGTCAGCATGATTAAATCATCGGTAGTACCGTTTCTCCAGGGAATGTAACCATGAACATGATGCTCTTCGGACCTGAACTCTATTATCTGGGCATGGCCCTGGTGTTCTTCAGCCTCACCTTGAAGCGCCAGGTGCAGG
>CAVXND010000079.1:0-76763 GCA_963762785.1 uncultured beta proteobacterium | reverse complement strand
CTTCGGCTTCGTCCGCGCCGTCCTTCACGTCGACGGTGTAGACGGTCGCGTGACGGGTGATCGGCGAGTGGTCGCTGTTGTGCTTCGGCAGGTTCGTGAACAGCGTCGTCATGCCCGCCTTGTCGTGATCGAGCCACACCTGGTCCCTGCGGATCTCCGGGCTGTAAGTCGCGATCGTGTAGCGGAACGCCGGGTCGCAGAGCGCGAGGAACGCGTTCCAGTCCTTTGCGTCGAGCGCGAGGCAGGAGCGGTACACGAGCTCCTCCACCGTGCGGCGCTGCTCGAGGGTCGTCATGGGTCCTCCCTTACGCCGCCGCCCGCACCGACTTGCCCTCGACCGGCGGGTGACGATACGGGTCGTGCGCGGGGCGGCCCATGCAGCGGCCCCATTCGGCATAGTAGTGCCGCATCCCGATCTCGTCGTGGATGGTGCTGTTCTCCTCGCGCCCCTGGATCACCCAGCGCGAGTCGGTGCCCTCGCGCATCGCGCGGCCCTGGCCGTGCACGCCGAGCAGATCCTCGTGGAGGTTGCGGCCGAACGGCCCCCAGATCATGTTGTGGTCGAAGACGCGCTGCGCGCGGTCCGCCGGCGAGTCGCTCTTCAGCCCGAGCCCGCGGAACTCGATCAGGACCTCGTTCGGCCCGAGCGGGATCGACGTGTCGATCCGCATGACCGAGGTGCGCAGGTTGTAGGTCATGCCGGGGAAGATGTCGACCATGTACCAGCCGCCGCGCGCGAGCCCCGGCCAGCCGACCGCGCGCTCGACGCTGCCCTCGTACTTGTCGTACTGGATCTGCATCGAACCGACGGTCGCGTGGCCGCGCGGGAACGCGGTGTACTTCCGCTCGAAGTAGCCGGGCTGCATCATCCCGGTGATGCGATTGAAGTAGTGCAGATAGTCGTGATAGAACTCGCTGTTCGTGTCGTGCCAGAGCTTGAAGTTGGTGCGCACCAGCGCCTTGTGGAAGTGGAACACCTCCATCGGCTCCTGCATGTACGGCTCGAGGATCTCCATCGCGCCGCCCATGAACTCCCGCAGGGACGGGGCGCCGTCGTCGACGTTCACCCAGACGAAGCCGCCGAACGCCACCTCGGTCCGCACCTCCCGCAGGCTTGCGTCCTGCTTGCCGTAGCGGTCCTGGTAGCCCTGCTCGCCGCGCGAGATGTCGACGCAGCTGCCGCGGGTATCGAACGACCACTGGTGGAAGATGCACGTCATCCGCTTCGCGTTGCCCGCGGGGTCGTACAGGATCGTGTTCCCGCGGTGCGGGCAGATGTTGTAGAAGGTCCGAACCTTCGAGTCGTCGCCGCGCACCACGATCAGCGGCACGCCGGCCGGGTGGGTGAAGAGCCGGTAGTCGAAGGCGTTCGGGATCTCCGACTCGTGGCAGGCGATGATCCAGCTCGGGCGGAAGAGCTTCTCGCGCTCCTCCGCGAAGATCGCCGGATCGGTGTAGATCCGCGAGTCGACGTAGTGCGTCGCGGGGAATTTGGGTCGGGCGGCCCAGTCGGCGGCGGTTTTGGCCATGTGCGTGACTCCTGCTAGTAGCTGATCCCAAGTCCCAAACGCAGATTTTGTGCCACGCTGCGCGTCGGGTCTAAATCACTAATTTATCGATCGATATGCCGTCCGCGTCGTCCGGGCACGGCGGCGCCTGTTTCCACAGGAAACAGGCGCTCGGCGCGCCGCCGAACAAAAACGGCGACCGGACAAGCCGGTCGCCGTTCGTTGCCCGCGCGCGCCGCTACTTGCAACCCGTCATGCAGCGTACCGCTTTCGCGTCCGGACGGTCGTCGACGATGAACCCGTCGCGGTTCGGCATCTGGACCGCCGGCAGCGTCTTCGCGTCCATGACCGCGTTGGCCGGCACGAGGCCGTTCAGGTTCAGGATGTACGCGGACAGCGCATAGGTCTCGTTCGCCGTCAGGCTGAGCGGCCGGTCCATCGGCATGGTGCGCCGGATGTAGTCGAACAGGATCGGCGCGTACGGGTACATGCTGCCCGGCGTCAGCACCCGGACATTGGTTGTGAACGACCCGATCCCGCCCACCATCGCGCCGTAAACGGGCCCGCCCTTGGCGTCCGCGCCGTGGCACGCCGTGCACTTGGCGTCGTAGATCGCCTTGCCCTGCGCCACGCTGCCGCTTCCCGGCGGCAGACCGCGGCCGTCGGGGGTGCGGATGTCGATGTTCCACGACGCGATGTCCGCTTCGCTGATCGGCTTGCCGTAACCGGCCGCCGGCTTCGCCGGGGTCGATGCCGTGTGCTGCATCTGTGCGCAACCGCCCGCGGCGAGCGCGGCCGCGGTAACCAGTCCGACGACTTCAGCCCGCGATCGCATTTCTTACCTCCCCGTTCCCCGCAACGGCCCACGGCTGGATGCCGTTGTGGTGCTGCACGAAGCCGACGATCGCGCGCACCTTCGTGAGGTCGGCTGCCGTAGGCTGGACGTAGCCTGTGGAATCGACCGCGCGGCTCGCGATCATCGCTGGACCGCCGTTCCAGTTCCACCGGAAGCGGAACTCGGTCAGACTCTTGTCCAGCACCGGCTGGTCGAGCGTTGCCTCCTGCCAGTTCCGGCCGCCATCGAGCGTGACGTCGACCGCGGTGATGCGGCCGTTGCCCGACCAGGCGAGGCCCTGGATCTCGTACCAGCCCGGCGCGCCGAGCTTCATCCCGCCCGAGGGACGGGTGATCACGGACTTGCACTCCATCTCGAAGCTGAACTGGCGCCACTTGCCCTGCGGCATCGGGTCGGTGTAGCGCGCCGTTTCGCTGCGGAAATGCCACGGCTGGTCGCCCACCTTGATGCGGCGCAGCCACTTGACCGAGACGTTCCCCTCCCAGCCGGGGACGAGGAGGCGCAGCGGGTAGCCGTTCTCGGCCCGCAGCATCTCGCCGTTCGACGCGTACACGAGTAGGCAGTCGTCAAGCACCTTCTCGATCGGCATCGAGCGCGTGTGGTTCGAGCCGTCGGCGCCTTCGAAGGCGATCCACTTCGCCCCGGGCTGCACGCCCGCCTCGTCGAGCAGCCACGACACCGGGACCCCGGTCCACTGCGCGCCCGAAAGCAGCCCGTGCGACTGCTGGACGGTGACCGAATTGTTGTTCACCCAGTTGGCGAGGCCGTTGCCCGAGCACTCGAGGAAGTAGAACCGGGACACGGCCGGGTACCGCATCAGGTCTTCCATCGAGAAGACGAGTGGCTGCCGCACCATGCCGTGGATGACGAGCTTGTGGGTCTTCGGATCGATGTCCGGCGTGCCGGCGTGGTGGCGCTCGAAGATCACACCGTTCGGGGTGACGATGCCGTACTGGTGCTGGAGCGGGGTCATGCTCCAGTCGGACCAGTTCTGCCGGTTCACGAAGACGTCGGTGCGTCGGCGGGCGACGTGCGCCTCGTACTTCGAGGGCATGCCGTACATCGCCGGCGGGATCGGCCGGCCCATCTCCTGCCCCGACGGGGGCACCGCCAGCGGCGCCCCGCGGGCGGTGGAGGCGACGCTGCCGACCGCGAGCGCGCCGCCCGCCATCGCGGCGCTCTTGCGGAGGAACGCGCGCCGGTCCTCGGACTCGAGCCTCGCTTCTTCCTCCCCGGACAGCAGAGTTCGTTTCGGTAGGGTACGCAGTCGGGTGTCGCTCGCCATGGATCCTCCTTTGGTGTGCAGCGCCGGGCCGCTAGGCTGGGGTTCTCCGCCCCGTAATCGGGAAGAGTCGTGCATTAACCGTGCCATTGCCGGTCGCGGGCATAACTCGTTGTCGCTTCTCATTGTGCGCTTGCGGCATCCGGAAGGTGCCGCGACGTGCGGTGTTTCATGCGGAAACGAGGCGCGCCAACGGGAACGGTTCTGGATGAGCGCGTGGCGGCGGGAGTAGACTCCCGGCCATGAAGACCCTCGCTTCGCTCGCGATGCTCCTCAGCCTCGCCTATGCCGCACCGATCGCGGCCGACGGCGACAACGCGCGCGCGGTGTTCGCGATGATCTGCACGCGGGAAGGGCTCTCGCTCGGGCATCGCGACGACGCGCTGCGCCGGTACATCGATGGGTGCGTCGCCGCGAAGATGAAGGTCTACGACCACGACATGGCGGACCCGGCGACCGCGCACATCCCGAAGTCCTGCTGATCCCCCCGGCGGGGCTACCGCTTCGCCGGCACCACCTTCACCGCGAGTTCCCGCACGTTGTCGACGAGCGGCTCGAAGCCCGAGCTTGATCAGTCGATGATGTGGTAGACCGGCGCCTTCTCCATGGCCCACTTGCCGGTATTGCGGTCGTAGCGGGACAGGGTGAAGCAGTGCCAGTTCTCGTCATCGAGCTTCATGTGATCGCCCCGGTAGTAATACCCCGGCCAGCGCGTCTCCGTCCGGAACAGCGTGTGATGGGTCACGGACTCCGAGGCGAGAAGCCGGTGGTGCAGTTCCCAGGTGCGCTGAAGCTGGTGCAGGTCCTCCGCGCCCATGTGGCTCATGTCCTCCTTCAGCATGGCCAGCAACTCGAGGCCGCGGTTGAGCAGCACGCCGTTCGTCATGTAGTTGGTGCTGATGCCGCCGACGTATTCGTCCATGATCTTCTCGAGGCGCTGCAGACCGTGGATCGGGAGGAGGTAGCTCGGCGACACGGTCCCGGCGACGATCTCGTTGCGGCCGACCCGGTAGTTCTCCAGCGGCTGGTAGATCACCTGCTCGAGGTCGCGATATTCCTTCTCGCTCACCTGAGGCTGGTCCTTCCCCTTTTCCATCACGTACTTGACCGCCGCCTTCGCCGGCGATGCGGCCTTCCGTGAACGACCCTGACGAGAACTTGTGGGCGGTGCCGCCGATGGTGTCGCCGGCGCCGAACAGGCCGTCGACCGTCATCATGCGGTTGTATCCCCACTGGTATTCCGCCGGGGCATAGTCTTCCGGCCCGCTCGCCCACGCGCCGGAGCAGGTGGCGTGCGAACCCATGACGTAAGGCTCGGACGTGGTCAGCTCCGGGTTGATGTGCTTCGGGTCGATGTTCTGCGACGCCCAGACGACCGCCTGCCCGATCGTCATGCCGAGGAAGTTCTCCCAGCCGACGGTCTCCTTGTGGGGGTCCTGGAAGGCCTCCTTGGTCACCATGCGGATGGGACCGCGGCCGGCCGCGACCTCCTTCAGGATGGCGTGGTTGCGCAGGCAGGTCGGCACCGGGTGACGGTCGATGTAGTCGCCCACCAAAGCCTTGGTGTCGTCGTACCACCTCTTCTCGTACTCCTCGCCATAGCCGTTCTGCGTGTACGTCTTCAGATGGAGGAAGTAGGCGCCGACGGGGCCGTAGCCGTCCTTGAAACGGGTCAGGACGATGCGGTTCTCCATCTGCGTCATCTTGGCGCCGACCTGGATCGGAAGCGCGTAGCACGACCCGCTGCTCCAGGGCGCATACCAGGTCCGCCCCATGCCCTCGCCCACGGCGCGTGGCTTGAAGATGTGCGACGCACCGCCGGCGGCGACGATGACGGCCTTCGCGCGGAACACATGGAAATCGCCCGTCCGGACGTTGAAGCCGACGGCGCCGGCGACCCGGTTGGCCTTGCTCTTGTCCATCAGCAGGTGGGTGACCATGATCCGGTTGTAGACCTCGGTCGCGGCCTTGCGCGCCGCCTCGGCGACGATCGGCTTGTAGCTCTCGCCGTGGATCATGATCTGCCACTTGCCTTCGCGCTGGTAGCGCCCGGTCTTGGGGTCGCGCATGATCGGCAGGCCCCATTCCTCGAACTTGTGCACCGTGCCGTCCACGTGCCGGGCGATGTCGTAGCCCAGGTCCTCGCGCACCAGGCCCATGAGGTCGTTGCGGGCGTAGCGGACATGGTCCTCGGGCTGGTTCTCGCCCCATTGCATGCCCATGTAGCAGTTGATGGCGTAGAGGCCCTGGGCGACCGCGCCGCTGCGCTCGATGTTCGCTTTCTCGACGCAGACGATCTTCAGGTCGCGCCCCCAGTAGCGGGACTCGTAGGTCGCCCCGCAGCCGGCCATGCCGCCGCCGATGACGAGGATGTCCGCGTCGACGAAAACCGTCTTCCTGCCGCCGAACAGCCCCATCAGACGACTCCCCGCTTGAGTTGATCCGGACGCAACGCGGGCAATCCGCCGTTGATCTTGAGCGCATCCGGTTCGTGCGCGAGTTCCTGCCTGGCGAAATCCTCGGGGCGGGGCGCCTCGTACTCGGCCGGCCCCTTGATCGATCCCCAGGGCGTCGTGCGGATCGGCGACACGAAGTTCTTCTCGCGGCCGTCGCGGAACTTGAGCCGCCACGAAATGGTCGCCCTTGGCCTCTTCCCGAAGCACCCGGACGCTGTGGCCCAGCGGGGCGAAGTCGGCGTAACCGCGGCACGTCGATGGCGTTCTGCGGACAGGCCTTCACGCAGGAGTAGCACTCCCAGCACATGTTCGGCTCGATGTTGTAGGCGCGCCGATAGGTCTTGTCGATGTGCATGATGTCGGACGGGCAGATGTCGACGCAGTGCCCGCAGCCGTCGCACCGGGTCATGTAGACGAAGGTTGGCATGGTCGTTGTCTCCGAAGTGAAGTCCGAGGCGGGCCGGTCAGTAGTGCCGGGGTCTGTTCGCGCGCGCTGCCGAACTGCTCGGGCTTGTCCGCGGGCGCGGGCAGGTTGCTCCGGGACTCGTTCGCGTAGGAAAGCCTTTTTTCGAAGGCTGCCGCAGGCTTGAAGAACATGTGGGCGAACTTGGACCACGGCACCGATCCGAACAGCACCGTCGTCGCGATGATGTACAGGCCGAAGAACACGTCGGCCGCCGGCACTGCCCCTCGTTTGCAGGAACGCCCAGATCAGGCCCAGCGTCACGCTGGCCAGGAGCGAGAGAATGAAGAGATCCGCGCGCATGACGCGGAACGGCGAATTGCCCTCGGCGGCGACATCGGCCCGAATGAAGAACCAGAACCAGTATCCGCCGAGGCAAACCATCAGGCCGCCGATCCACCAAAGCTGCGGCAGGATGGCGGGCGTCGGGGTCGCGGGCGTCGGGTAGGCGAACACCATGACGGCGGTGGTGACGACATACATCACGAACCCGTACATGGTCAGCAGGTGGGCGACGCGGCGGCGCGCGTTGCAGAATTCCCCGGATGCCAGAACGTCGACAAGGCCGGTCTGGATGGCGAGCGACACCAGTTCGCCGCCACCGACCTGCTTCGACCCCTTGCTTTTCGATTTCCGCCAGTTATCGAAAAAATACCTGGCGCTCCCCTTGTGCACGATGTCGAACAGCGTCCCGGCCGCAACCAGGGCGATCATGATGACGACATAGGCCTGCATGACGGCAGGCGTTATGGAAAGCCCGGCAAACGGATTGCTGGTGAACATTTCTTGTCTCCTCCCCGTCTCGGCGGGGATTCTAAGTGTCGCGTGACAAGCCCTGGCCTTGATCTTCGCTATGCGCCCATAGAGGCGATGAATGCTCGCGCGGCGAGACGGCGCGAGCGCCGATGATGCGATGCGGGATCGCGACGATAGCGGCCGAGCTCCCGCACCTCGAAGCGCATCGCCGCGAGATCGCCCAGCGCCCAGGTCGGAGGCGCGGCGAGACCCGCCACCGTCCCCGGATTGACGAGCCAGGTCTCGCCGCCCTTCACGCTCGCGACCTTCCGCACTTCGGCCTGGTGCGAGTGCCCGCAGCACACCAGCTCCCAGTCGCCGGTGCACGCCATCGCGTAGCCGTAGTCGTGATAGTGGACGACGAAGACGCGCCGGCCGGCGAGCTCGATGCGCGCGTCGGGGCCGTGGTACTGGAGCAGCCCGCCGCTCGCGCGCGCCAGGTTGTGCAGCGTGGCCGGATCGCCGATGTTGTTGCCGTGGATGAGGTGCAGCGGCAAGCCCGAGCGCGAGCGCGGGCTTCAGCGTCTGCGTGCCGATGAGGTCGCCGCAGTGGATCACCGCGGTGGCGCCCTGCGCTTTCGCCTCGCGCACCGCCTGCGCGAGTGCGTCGGCGCGGTCGTGGCTGTCCGACACGATGCAGATTTTCACGCGGCGATCATAGACCGATAAAGAGCGACGGAGTCACGGCTTATGGCGGCATCAGTTTCGCTCGTTGCTTCGGCCCCGCAGCGGCCGCAGAATGCGTCTTCGCCACCCACGCCGGGAGCGTCGCCGTTGGCCGCCGAAGTCAAGACCACCACCTGCTACATGTGCGCGTGCCGGTGCGGCATCCGCGTGCACCTGCGCGACGGCGAGGTGCGCTACATCGACGGCAACCCGAACCACCCGATCAACAAGGGCGTGATCTGCGCCAAGGGCGCGTCGGGGATCATGAAGCAGTACTCGCCGGCGCGCCTGACGAAGCCGCTCATGCGGAAGCCCGGCGCGGCGCGCGGCGACGGCGAGTTCGTCGAGATCTCGTGGGACGAGGCGTTCCGCGTCCTCGAGGAGCGCCTCGGGCGCATCCGCTCGACCGACCCGAAGAAGTTCGCGCTCTTCACCGGGCGCGATCAGATGCAGGCGCTCACCGGCCTCTTCGCGCGCCAGTTCGGCACGCCGAACTACGCCGCGCACGGCGGCTTCTGCTCGGTGAACATGGCCGCCGGCATGATCTACACGATCGGCGGCTCGTTCTGGGAGTTCGGCGGCCCCGACCTCGAGCGCGCGAAGCTCTTCGTGATGATCGGCACCGCCGAGGACCATCACTCGAACCCGCTCAAGATCGCGATCTCCAAGTTCAAGCGCGAGGGCGGGAAGTTCGTCTCGATCAATCCGGTGCGCACCGGCTACTCGGCGATCGCCGACGAGTGGGTGCCGATCCGGCCCGGGACCGACGGCGCGCTGCTGCTCGCGATCGTCCACGAGATCATCGCGCTCGGACTGTACGACCGCGACTTCCTGGTGCGCTACACCAACGCGGGCCAGCTCGTGAACCTCGACGAGTCGAGCGACCGCTTCGGCCTCTTCGTCCGCGATCCGGGCGCCGACGAGGTGAACCCGCAGTATCCGCAGAACCAGATGTGGTGGGACCGGCACACCGATCGCGCGGTCGCGACCCACACCGAGGGCGCCGATCCGTTCCTGCTCGGCGAGTTCCGGCTGCCGGACGGAACGCCGGTCAAGCCCGCGTTCCAGCTCCTCGAGGAGCGGGTGAAGCGCTACACGCCCGAGTGGGCGGAGCAGGTGAGCGGCGTGCCGGCGGCGACGATCCGGCGCCTCGCGCAGGAGATGGGGATCACCGCGCGCGACCAGCGGATCGAGCTGCCGATCCCGTGGACCGACTCCTGGGGGAAGGAGCACGAGTCGGTCACCGGCAACCCGGTCGCGTTCCACGCGATGCGCGGCCTCGCCGCGCACTCGAACGGCTTCCACACCATTCGCGCGCTCGCGATCCTGATGAGCCTGCTCGGCACGATCGACCGGCCGGGCGGGTTCCGGCACAAGGCGCCGTTCCCGCGCGCGATCCCGCCGCAGGCGAAGCCGCCGAACGGGCCGCACGCGGTCAAACCGAACACGCCGCTCGGGAACCTCGCGCTCGGCTGGCCGGCATCGCCCGACGATCTCTTCGTCGACGAGGCGGGCGGGCCGGTGCGGATCGACAAGGGGTTCTCGTGGGAGCACCCGCTCTCGGTCCACGGCGTGATGCACAGCGTGATCACGAACGCGTGGCGCGGCGATCCCTACCGCATCGACACGCTGATGATCTTCATGGCGAACATGGCGTGGAACTCGACCATGAACACCATGGAAGTGCGCCGGATGCTGAACGACCGCGTCGAGGGCGGCGATGCGGCGGGCGAGTACAAGATTCCGTTCATCGTCGTGTGCGACGCGTTCCAGTCGGAGACGACGGCGTTCGCCGACCTCGTGCTGCCCGACACGACGTACCTCGAGCGGCACGACGTGATGTCGATCCTCGACCGCCCGATCTCGGAGTTCGACGGGCCGACCGACTCGGTGCGGGTGCCGGTGGTGCCGCCGAAGGGCGAGTGCAAGCCGTTCCAGGAGGTGCTGGTCGAGCTCGGCACGCGCCTCAAGCTGCCGGCGTTCGTGCGTCCCGACGGGTCGCGGAAGTACCGCGACTATCCCGACTTCATCGTGAACTTCGAGACCGAGCCCGGCTCCGGGATCGGCTTCCTCGCCGGCTGGCGCGGCAAGGGCGGCGAGAAGTTCATGGTCGGCGAGCCGAACCCGCGGCAGTGGGAGATGTACGCGAAGAACGACTGCGTGTTCCACCACACGCTGCCCGCGTCCTACCGCTACATGCGGAACTGGAACCGCGGCTACATGGAGTGGGCGCAGCGGACGCGCATCCGCCGCTTCGGCGAGCCGATCCTCATCCATCTCTACTCGGAGGTGCTGCAGCGCTTTCGCCTCGCGGCGCAGGGCAAGTGGCCGACGCGGCGGCCGCCGGAGCGCCTGCGCGGGCGCGTCGAGACGTACTTCGATCCGCTGCCGTTCTACTACGAGCCGCTCGAGGCGCAGCTCACCGACGCGCAGAAGTATCCGCTGAACGCGGTGACGCAGCGCCCGATGGCGATGTACCACTCGTGGGACTCGCAGAACGCGTGGCTGCGGCAGATCCACGCGCACAACTATCTGTACGTGAACCCGCGCACCGCGGGGGCGCACGGGATCGGCGACGGCGACTGGATCTGGGTCGAATCGCAATGGGGCCGCGTACGCTGCATGGCACGCTACAGCGAAGCGGTCGAGGCGGGCACCGTCTGGACCTGGAACGCGATCGGCAAGGCGCCCGGCGCCTGGACGCTCGCACCGGATGCGAACGAGTCGCAGCGCGGCTTCCTGCTGAATCACCTGATCGCCGACGAGCTGCCCGGCGCCGGGTGGCGCGATCTCGAACTCCGACCCGGTCACCGGGCAGGCCGGCTGGTACGACGTCAGAGTGCGGATCTACAAGGTAGCGGCGGAGGAGCCGCAAGTGACCTCGCCGCAGGTGGCGGCGCTCGGCACCGTTCCCGGCGTCGAGCAGACGCGCCGCAAGTGGCAGGCCTTCGTGGCCGGAGAAAGGATCGGCGGATGACTCAGCTGGCGTTGGTGATCGACCTCAACGTGTGCGTCGGCTGTCACGCGTGCGTGACGAGCTGCAAGGAGTGGAACACCTCCGGCGCGGCCGGCTTCCTCTCGGACGACAACCCGTACGGGAAGGATCCGACCGGGACGTTCTTCAACCGCGTGCAGAGCTTCGAGGCCGGCGAGTATCCGAACACGCAGACGGTGCACTTCCCGAAGTCGTGCCTGCACTGCGAGGATCCGCCCTGCGTGCCGGTCTGCCCGACCGGCGCGAGCTACAAGCGCGCCGAGGACGGCATCGTCCTGGTCGACTACGACAAGTGCATCGGCTGCAAGTACTGCGCGTGGGCGTGTCCGTACGGCGTGCGCGAGGTGGACGAGCACCAGAAGGTGATGAAGAAGTGCACGCTCTGCGTCGACCGGATCTACGACGAGCTGCTGCCCCCTGCGGACCGCAAGCCGGCGTGCGTGATGGCGTGCCCGACGAACGCGCGGCTCTTCGGCGACATCCACGACCCGCAGTCGGAGGTGTCGCGGGCGATCCAGGATGCGGGCGGCTACCAGCTGATGCCGGAGTGGGGCACGCATCCGGCGAACCACTATCTCCCGCGCCGGAAGACCGAGATCAAGGTCCGCGCCGAAGATCTCGAGCGCGTCGACAACCCGCTCAAGATCGACGGCCGATTGCCGAAGCCGGCGCTGAAGGACCCGTCGCTCGACGACGTGACGTCCTGGTAGCCGCTGGCGCGAGTGGAGGCGACGGCGTGCGCCCGGCCTGGTCGGTGATCCTCCTCACGACGCTCATCGGCGTCGGGCAGGGGCTCTTCGCGGCGCTCGTCGCGGTGCAGGCCCTCGACCTCGTTCCGGCGGGCGCGGCGTTCTACCGCGTCGGTGCGGCGCTCGCGTTCGGCTTCCTTGCCGCGGGACTGGTCGCCTCGTTCTTCCACCTCGGGCATCCCGAGCGCGCCTGGCGCGCGGTCGCGATGTGGCGCACGTCGTGGCTGTCGCGGGAGGTGATCGTGCTGCCGGCGTTCATGGCGTGCGTCGCCGCGTACGGGTTGGGTCACGCGCTCGGCTGGCCGGCGTCGGGTCCGCTCGGCACGCTCGCGATCGGTGCGCTCGGAATCCTCCTGTGCGCGGCGCTCTTCGTCTGCACCGGCATGATCTACGCCTGCCTCCGCTTCCTGCAGGAATGGCACTCGCCGCTCACGATCGTCAACTATGCGCTCTTCGGCTGCGCGTCCGGGCTCATGCTGGCGACCGGCTTCGCGGCGCTCGTCGAGCCGGCGCTCGTCCGGCCGCTGGCGGCGTGGGCCGCCGGGCTCACGCTCGCGGTCCTCGTCACGCGCGCCGCGAGCCTCGCCCGCAACGCGCGGCTCAAGCCGAAATCGACGCTGCAGACCGCGATCGGCGTGAAGCACCCGCGGATCGTGCAGACCTCGCAGGGGTTCATGGGCGGCTCGTTCAACACCCGCGAGTTCTTCCACGGCGCCTCGCAGGCGTTCGTGCGGTCGATCAAGTGGACGTTCCTCGTCGCCGTCTTCCCGGTGCCGCTCGCGCTGCTCGCCGCCGGCCTCGCGTGGCAGGTCCCGGCGCTGCTCGTCGCGGCGTTCCTCGTCCAGTACGCGGGCCTCCTCGCCGAGCGGTGGTTCTTCTTCGCGCAGGCGAACCATCCGCAGAACCTCTACTACCAGCGCATATCGTGAGGGGCGGAGTGCGGCGGGCGGGTCTGCTATATTGACCGCCGCCCCTCGGCCAGCGGCGAATGCCGCCACCGGCCATACAAAGAGACGGAGGAACGAGTCA
Organism: uncultured beta proteobacterium; assembly: GCA_963762785.1. Lineage (GTDB taxonomy): Bacteria > Pseudomonadota > Gammaproteobacteria > Burkholderiales > SG8-39 > DATEDA01. The sequence continues at coordinate 63,964 of CAVXND010000079.1, read as the reverse complement.
TGGACTTCGACAAGGATCTCGACACCCGCGGGCTCAACTGCCCGCTGCCGATCCTGCGGGCGAAGAAGGCGCTCGCCGAGATGACGGCGGGTCAGGTGCTGCGCATCGTCGCCACCGACCCCGGATCGGTGAAGGACTTCCAGGCGTTCTCGAAGCAGACCGGCAACGATCTCCTCTCGCACTCCGCGGCGGGCAAGGAGTTCACGTTCTTCATGAAGAAGAAGTGAGCGCCTCGCGCCGCGCGCTGGTCCTCGCAGCGTCCGCGTTCGCCGCGACCGCGGCCGCGCAGGATGCGACCTACAGCGTGCGCGTGCTCACCCCGGAGACGGCGCTCAAGGCGGCGCAGGCCGCGCTCGCGCGATGCCGCGCGAACGGCTTCCAGGCAACCGTCGCGGTGGTCGACCGGATGGGCGTCGTGCAGGTCGTGCTCCGCGACCGGTTCGCCGGCCCGCACACCGTCGAGATGGCGCGCGACAAGGCCTGGACTGCGGTGAGCTTCCGCACGAATACCACCGACCTCGCCCAGGCGACGCAGGGCGCGTCGCCGCAGAGCGGGATCCGGAACCGTCCGGGCGTGGTCGCCGCGGGTGGCGGCCTGATGATCGAGGCCGCCGGCTCGATCCTCGGCGGGATCGGCGTTTCGGGCGCGCCGGGCGGGAAGGAAGACGACGTCTGCGCCGCCGCGGGCATCGCGGCGATCCGCGACAGTCTCGAGCTGTAGCGAGCGGAGGACGACATGCGCCCAGGGCCGTTCCTGATTGCGGCAGCGATCGTGGCGATCGCCGGCTGCGACTCGAAGCCGAAGGAGCCGCCGCCCGACATCATCAAGAGCCAGCGGCAGGCGATGGACAAGGCGAAGGGCGTGGGCGACGTGCTGCAGAAATCCGCCGACGAGCGGCGGGAGCAGGCCGACCAGCAAAAGTAAGGCGCGGCCCGCCGGCACGTAGTGGGGTGCCGACGCAGACTCAGACGGGCTGACCGCCGGCAGCCGTGGGCCCGGCGATCGGGAAAGCTCACTTCGACCGTCACGCCGCCGACGTCCTCGCGGTTGCGCGCGCGTGCGCTCCCGCCGTGGAACTCGGCGATCAGCCGCACGATGAAGAGGCCGAGGCCGAGATGGGGTTCGCCCCGCGGCTTCGCCGGCGAATCGGTCTTCGCGCCCGGCGCCCGGACCGAGACCATCGACTCGAAGAGCCGATCGGCCATCGCCGCCGGGAGCGGCGGGCCCACGTTCGAGACCGACAGCCGGGCCGTCGCCCCGTCCGCGTCGAGCGCGATCGCGATCGGCTCGCCTGCGGTCGCGAAGTCGCGCGCGTTGTCGACCAGCTTGTCGAGGAGCTGCGCGACGAGGTCCGGCGAGCCGTCGATCTCGACCCGCCGCTCCGGCAGCCGCAGCTCGAACTGCGATTGCGGGAAGGCCGCGGTATAGCCGGCGACGCACCCCGAGACGACGCGCCCGAGGTCGAACCGCTCGCGCTCGGTCGTGCGCAAGGTCTGCTCGAGCCGCGTCGCCTCGCTCATGCGCGTGAGCACCGCGTTCAGTCGGCGCACGCCTTCCTCGGCGCGGGCGATGTAGACCTGGGCGTCCCGCGGGATGTCGCGGGTGCGCAGGTTGTCGAGCGACGAGCCGACCACCGCGATCGGCGTGCGCAGCTCGTGCGACAGGCGATCGGCCATCCGCTCGAGATACTCGTTGTACTCGGTGAGCCGGTCGACCGCGGTGGCGAAGCTGCGCGAGAGGTCGCCGATCTCGTCCGAGTCGCCGCTCGCGCGGAAGCCGCGCTGCACGCGGCCGCGCGGGTCGATCGCCTGCTCGGCCTCGTCGCGCAGCCGCCGCAGCCGGCCCGAGAGGCGCGAGGCGAACACGAACAGCGTGCCGGCGCCGAGCACGAACACCGCGAGCGTGACCGTCAGCAGCTGCTCGAACACGCGGTTCCTGAGCGTGAGCACGCTGTTCGTCGTCTCCTCGGCGACGACGGCGCCGATCACCTCGGTGCCGCTCCAGATCGGGTGCGCCGCGCCGAGCACCACCGCGCGGCCGTCGGGCGTCGGGCGCCAGCGCGAAGCGGGCACGCCGGAGAGCGCGGCGTCGACCTCCTTGCCGCCGGAGAGCAGCTCCTCGGGGATCGCGTCGTCGAAGTCCTCGGGCGGGCGCTCGAGGAGGTGCGCCCAGAGCGGGCGGAGCCAGCCGCGACTGGACCCAGTTCCACGCGCCGCCCGGGTCGGCGGGCTCCGCCGGCGGATCCTGGCGCAGGCTGCCGGCCACCGCGAGCAGGCGCCGCTGCTGGTCGATCACGAAGATCCGCGAGCTCGCGCGCCGCAGGCCGACGAGGATCTGCTCGATCTCCTGCGTCGCCGCGCGCGCGGCGGGGCGGCGGCTCGAGCCGTCCTCCTCGACCCTGAACTCGAGCAGCCGCGGCCGGTCGTGGAGCGCGGTCGCGACCGCGCGCGCGGTGGCGATCACCCGCTGCTCCTGGGCCGCGCGCAGGATGTTCTCCATCTCGCGCACGTAGCCGTAGCCGACGAACGGGATCGCCGCGAGGACGAGCGAGACGAGCACGACCTTCGCGCGGATCGAGAGCCGCGCGCGGGGAGCGGCAGGAGCGTCGGAAACCCTCGTCTGCATCGGCGCCGAGTCTAGCTGGTCGTCCGTCGTGCGTTCCGCTCAGGGAAAGCGCCGGCGCCGACTCAGCCCGATACCCAGCGGTACCCCATGCCGTAGACGGTGTCGATCGCGTCGAACGCGGGGTCGACGGCGACGAACTTCTTGCGGATCCGCTTGATGTGCGAGGTGACCGTCGCGTCGTCGACCACCAGATTCGCGTCCGACATGAGGCTGTCGCGGTTCTTGACGTGGCCGGGGTACTTCGCGAGCGCGTGCACCATCCAGAACTCGGTCAGCGTGAGGTCCACCGGCTGGCCGCGCCAGGCGGCGGTCATGCGCTTGAGGTCGAGGCGCAGCGACCCCCGGTCGACCGTCTCCTCGCTCTTCGGCGGCGAGCGCAGCACGTCGCTCCGCCGGAAGAGCGCGGCGATGCGCGCGAGCAGGTGCGGCATGCTGATGTTCTTGGTGAGGTAGTCGTCGGCGCCGAGCCGCAGGCCGGCGACGAGGTCGAAGTCGCTGTCGCGCGCGGTGAGGAAGATGATCGGCAGCTCCGCCGACATCGCGCGCAGCTCGCGCACCAGCGTGAAGCCGCCGTCGACGTCGGTGCCGAGCCCGATGTCGACGATGGCGAGATCCGGCAGGCGTCCCTGGAACGCCGCGAGCGCCTGTGCGCGGTCGGCGTGGGCGGCGATCTCGTAACCCTGGCGGCGGAGCGTGTCGGCGACGTTCTCGCGGATGGCGGCGTCGTCCTCGACGATGGCGATGCGGCGGCTCATGCGGAGGAAGGTGAGGAGGTCGCGGCGACTATACACCAGCGATGCTGCGGGCTCCGCCCGGCGGTGCGCGAAAGCCATCCTTTTGCCACGATCTGCCAGCGCCCTTGCATTTCAGGCACTTGCCGTCCTGCCGGGCGCAGGAACTACGACCCGCGCCGCGCGAGCGTCTTCAACTGCCTTCGCGATCGTGGTGTGATTGCGCCGCCGCGCTTTCGCGGCTTGACTCGGAGAGCTTTGCGCCCATGACTGACAGCGACCTGGACCAGACGCCCGGGCACGGGGACCAGCTGACGCAGTCGCTCGATCGCCTCGCGGATGCGCTCGCCAAGGCGGCGATCCGCGTCGGAGCGCTATGCAAAGAGGCTGGTATGGGCGACCTGGACGCTGGTGTTCGCGACGCTGGTGCTGGCCGCCGTCACGGTCGCCGAGCGGTACTTCGCGCTCCCGCCGGTCGACGACGAGGAGACCGTCAGCGCGGCCGCAAAGGCTGCTGTCACGGCCCTCGCCGAGCTCGTCCGGAAGTAAGGCCGCGACACACTCGCCATCGCTTTCGCCACATTCCGCCGCGGCCATGCCCGCCCGCATCCTCTCCGCTTCCCGACCGGCAGCGTGCAATGGCGTCGTTGCGCTTTGCGTCGAGGAGATCGGGAATGGTCGTCGTGGAACAAGTCGCATTCGCGGTCGCATCGGCCGCCATGGCCGCGCTCGCCGCCGTGTTCGCCGCGCTGGTCGTCGAGACCGCCGCGCCCGAACCGCAGGTCGGCCCGGAGGGCAGAGTGCCCGCCTGGGTCGAGCAGGAGCGGGGGTCGTGGTGCGGCGCCCCTAGTGCGTCTCGGTCGGCGGGGGCGGGATGATCCCCTGCTTGATGTAGATCGGGCGGATCGATCGCCGCCAGCTCTCGTAGTTGAGCGCGAACAGGCCGGTGGCGAGCGTGAGACCGACGCCGCAGCCGAAGATCGCCCAGTGCGCGCCGATCGCCTGGGCGACGGCGCCGGCGACGAAGTTCGAGATCGGCGCGAGCCCGAGGAAGGTCATGACGTAGATGCTGATGATCCGGCCGCGCTTGTCGTCGTCGGCGATCGTCTGCAGGATGGTGTTGGTGGACGCGACCGTCGCGATCAGCCCGCAGCCGAACGCGGCGAGCAGCACGAGCGAGAGCCAGAAGTAGTGCGACAGCGCAAACCCGGTCAGGGCGAGCGCGGCGACGAGCCCCGCGGACCTGATGATCCGCCCCAGCCCGCGGACGCTCGGCCGCATCGCGAGAAAGCCGGTCGCGGCGAGCGCGCCGAGGCCCACCGCGCCGATCAGCAGGCCCGAGCGTCTTCGAGTCGCCGGCGAAGGTCTCGCCGGCGTAGATCGGCATCAGCGACTGCCACGGCGCGGTGAAGAGCGAGAGCGCGGCGAGGAGCAGGATCAGGCGCCGCATCGCGGGCTCGCCGAAGGCGTAGCGGAAGCCGGCGAGGAGCTCGTGCACGAGCGGCTTCGTGCTCGGCGGCGGGCGCGCGCGCGGCGACGCGGACGAGCAGGTAGGCCACGACGACCGCCAGATAGGAGATCGAGTTCAGCAGGAAGCAGAGCGCCTCGCCGGCGAACGCCAGCACGACGCCGGCGATCGTCGGCCCGACGAACCGCGCGCTGTTGAAGAGCATCGACTGCAGCGCGATCGCGTTCGGCAGGTCCGACTTGTTCTCGACCATGTCGAGCAGGAACGCCTGCCGGGTGGGCGTCTCGAACGCGTTGATCGTGCCGAGGAGGAGCGAGAACGCGAGCACGTGCCACACCTGCACGACGCCGGTCCAGGTGAGGGCGGCGAGCCCGAGCGCCTGGACCGAGGCGAGCGCCTGGACGACGATCAGCATCCGCCGCCGGTCGACGCGGTCGGCCCAGACGCCGGCGACCGGCGCGACGAACAGCATCGGGAACTGCAGCGCCGCGGTGGCGAGACCGAGCATGAACGCCGAGCCGGTGAGCCGGTACACGAGCCAGCTCGTCGCGATCGTCTGCATCCAGGTGCCGAGGATCGACAGCCCCTGGCCGGCGTAGAAGAGGCGGAAGCTGCGATAGCGGAACGCTCGCAGCGCGGGATGCATCGGACGGAGGGTCAGGCCTTCGCTTTGAGGCGCTCGAGCTGCGCCAGGACCTTCTCGAGCGTCGACTGGAAGCTCGCGAGCCGTTCGCGCTCCTGGGCGACCACTGCCGCCGGCGCGCGCTCGACGAAGCTCTTGTTCCCGAGCTTCGCTTCGGCCTTGACCACCTCGCCCTTGAGGCGCGCGGCCTCCTTCTCGAGCCGTGCGACTTCGGCGGCCACGTCGATCTCGATCTTCAGCATCAGTCGCGTGTCGCCCACCACCGCCACCGGCGAGTCGAGGTCGGGCAGCTGCGCCACCACCGTCGCCTCGGACAGCCGCCCGAGGAACTGGAGGTACGGGAAGAGCGGTGCGAGCCGCCCCTGGTCGCCCTCGACGAGCACCGGCACCCGCTCGCCCGGCGAGAGGTTCATCTCGCTCCGGAGGTTCCGGCAGGCGTTGGTCAGCGCCATCAGCGTGTCCGCCTCGCGCTCGGCGGCCTCGTCGATCTTCGCCGGCTCCGACTTCGGATAGCGCGCGACCACGATGCTCTCGCCGGTCTTCCCGGCGAGGCCGGCCACCTTCTGCCACAGCTCCTCGGTGATGAACGGGATGACCGGGTGCGCGAGCCGCAGCACCGTCTCGAGCACGCGCACGAGCGTCCGGCGCGTGCCGCGTTGCTGCGCCTCGTCGCCGCCCTGGAGCTGGACTTTCGCGAGCTCGACGTACCAGTCGCAGTACTCGTCCCACACGAAGCGGTAGATCGCGGTTGCGACGTTGTCGAGACGGTAGTCGGCGAACGCCTTCTCGACCTCGGCCTCGGTGCGCTGCAGCCGGCTCACGATCCAGCGATCGACGAACGACAGCGTCACCGGCTTCGCCTCGTCCTGCCCGCAGTCCTTGCCCTCGGTGTTCATGAGGACGAACCGCGTCGCGTTCCAGAGCTTGTTGCAGAAGTTGCGGTAGCCCTCGCAGCGCTTGAAGTCGAAGTTGACGTTGCGGCCGAGCGTCGCGTACGCCGCCATCGTGAAGCGCAGCGCGTCGGCGCCGTAGGCGGGAATGCCCTCCGGGAACTCCTTCTTCGTGCGCTCGCGCACGAGCGGCGCCGTCTCCGGGCGGCGGAGGCCGGTCGTCCGCTTCTCCAGCAGCGGCTCGAGCGCGATGCCGTCGATCAGGTCGACCGGGTCGATGACGTTGCCCTCGGACTTCGACATCTTCGCGCCGTCGTGGTCGCGGACGATGCCGTGGATGTACACGTCGCTGAACGGCACCCGGCCGGTGAAGTGGGTCGTCATCATGATCATCCGCGCGACCCAGAAGAAGATGATCTCGTAGCCGGTGACGAGCACCGAGGAGGGGAGATAGAGCTCGTACGCCTTCCGGTCGTCGCCCTGCGGGTCGGGCCAGCCGAGCGTCGAGTGGCAGACGAGCGCCGAGGAGAACCAGGTGTCGAGCACGTCCGGGTCGCGCCGCAGCGCCCCGGTGAATCCGGCCGCGCGCGCCTGCGCGCTCGCCGCCGCCTCGTCGCGGGCGACGTAGATCCGGCCGGCGTCGTCGTACCACGCCGGAATCTGGTGGCCCCACCAGAGCTGGCGCGAGATGCACCAGTCCTGGATGTTGGTGAGCCACTGGTTGTAGGTGTTGACCCAGTTCTCGGGGAAGAACCTGACCTTGCCCTCGGTCACGACGTCGAGCGCGACGCCGCCGATCGACCGGCCGGGGAAGAGCGTGCCCTCGGGCGCGGGCTTCGACATCGCGACGAACCACTGGTCGGTCAGCATCGGCTCCACGACCGCACCGGTGCGGCCGCAGCGCGGCACCGTCATCCGGTGCGGCTTGACCGACTCGAGGAGGCCGAGCGCCTTCAGGTCCTCGACGATGCGCTTGCGGGCGTCGTAGCGATCCAGCCCGCGGTACTTCGCCGGCGCGTTGTCGTTGATCTTCGCATCGAGCGTGAGGACGCCGATCTGCGGCAGCCCGTGCCGCTGCCCGACCTGGTAGTCGTTGAAGTCGTGCGCGGGCGTGATCTTCAGCGCGCCGGTGCCGAACTCCTTGTCGACGTAGGCGTCGCCGATGACCGGGATCTCGCGGTCGGCGAGCGGCAGGACGACGCGCTTGCCGATCAGGTGCTTGTAGCGCTCGTCCTCCGGATTCACCGCCACCGCGACGTCGCCGAGCATCGTCTCGGGGCGGGTGGTCGCCACGGTGAGACCGCGCAAGCCCGCCGATCGGACCGCCCGCGAACGGATACGTGATGTGCCAGAGGCTGCCGTCCTCCTCCTCGCTCTCCACCTCGAGGTCGGACACCGCGGTGAGCAGCACCGGGTCCCAGTTCACGAGCCGCTTGCCGCGGTAGATGAGCCCCTGCTCGTAGAGCCGCACGAACGTCTCGGTGACGACGCGCGAGAGCTTCGGGTCCATCGTGAAGTACTCGCGAGCCCAGTCGCAGGACGCGCCGAGCCGGCGCATCTGCTCGGTGATCGTCGAGCCGGACTGCTCCTTCCACTGCCCACACCTGCTCGACGAACTTCTCGCGCCCGAGCTGCTCGCGCGAGGTGCCCTCGCGCCTCGAGCTGGCGCTCGACCACGATCTGCGTCGCGATCCCGGCGTGGTCGGTGCCCGGCAGCCAGAGCGTGTTGAAGCCGCGCATCCGGTGATAGCGGGTGAGCGCGTCCATGATCGTCTGGTTGAACGCGTGGCCCATGTGCAGCACGCCGGTCACGTTCGGCGGCGGCAGCTGGATGCAGAACGCGGGCTTGCCGGCGTCCAGCCCGGCGGCGAAGTAGCCGCGGCGCTCCCACTCGGCGTACCAGCGCGACTCGATCGCGGCCGGATCGAAGCTCTTCGCGAGTTCCATGCGGCGCGCGGTCTAGCGCTCGCCCTTGAGGCGCGCGGTTTCGGCGGTGATCACCTCGGCCATCGCGTCGCGCACCGCGCCCCGGACCTCGGCCTCGATCACCTTGCGGGTGAGGCTCATGATCTCGTCGACCTTGGCGCCGAGACGCTCGTGCACCTTCGACTCGACCAGGCGCTCGAACTCCGGGCCGAGGAGCGCGAGGAGCTCGAGGCGAAGATCGCGCTCGATCCGGACGAGGTCCTCCTCGCTGAGCGGCGGCGCGGGCGCGGGCGGAGCGGGCGGGGCCTGCGCTTCGGACACCACGTCGGTGAGCACCGGGAACTCGACCGGCGGCTCGGGGCGCTGCGCGGCGCGCGCCGCGCGGTGGCGCTGCAGCAGCGCGTCGGCCTTGCCGAGGACGTCGTTATCGGCCATTGCGCCTCATGCCGACTCCGCCGCGGCAGCGAGGTTGTGCGTGTGGATCTCGTACCCGCGATCGCGGTAGAAGCGGTAGCGCTCCCGCGCGGCGCGCTTGTCTTCCTCGTCGCGGGTCACGATCTCGACCAGGCGCTGGAAGCGCGCGAACGCCGGCGGCCATTCCGCCGCGAGGTTGACGAGCACTTCGTCGTGCGGGGTGTCCTCGGCGCCGCGCGCGATCACGACCGGCGTCTCCGCCGTGAGCCGGTGCCCGGCGACGACGTGCGGCAGGAATCCGATCGCGGGGGTCGTCCACATCAGCTTGTCCAGCGCGGCAGCGGTGTCGCCATCGGGGGCATAGACGAGCACGCGCAGCTTCTGCGACACGGCCTTCGCCGCCAGCCGGCACGCGACGCGCAGCCGGTCGTCGGCGTCGACGTAGAAATCGATCCGCGTCACCGTGGACCGCCGCCGCTCCGCACCCTCGCGCGGCTGCTTGACAGCTCTTTCGCGCGTTCCGGCGCCAGCGCCGCGACGCCGTCATTTCTTGGCGGCCCGGCCGAGCAGGAACGTCGTCAGCAGCGGCACCGGCCGCCCGGTCGCGCCCTTGTTCTTGCCCGTGGTCCACGCCGTGCCGGCGATGTCGAGATGCGCCCACGGGTACTTGCCGGTGAAGCGCGAGAGGAAGCACGCCGCGGTCACGCTGCCCGCCGGCCGGCCGCCGATGTTCGCGAAGTCCGCGAACGGGCTCTTGATCTGCTCCTGGTAGTCGTCCCAGAGCGGCATGTGCCAGACGCGGTCCCAGCGCGTTCCGTCCGGCCGCGACGAGCTCGTCGGCGAGCTCGTCGCGGTTCGCGAAGAGCCCGCTCGCGACGTGGCCGAGCGCGATCACGCACGCGCCGGTGAGCGTCGCGATGTCGACCACCGCCGCGGGCGCGAACCGCTCGGCGTAGGTCAGCGCGTCGCACAGGATGAGGCGGCCCTCCGCGTCGGTGTTGAGGATCTCGACCGTCTGGCCGGACATGCTCTTCACGATGTCGCCCGGCTTCGACGCCGCGCCGCCCGGCATGTTCTCGGTCGTCGGGACGAGCCCGATGACGTTGAGCCTGGGCTTCAGTTCCGCGACCGCGCGGAAGCGTGCCGAGCACGCTCGCCGCGCCGCACATGTCGAACTTCATCTCGTCCATCTCGGCGGCGGGCTTGAGCGAGATGCCGCCGGTGTCGAAGGTGATCCCCTTGCCGACGAGCACCACCGGCTTCGCGTTCTTCGCCCCGCCGTGGTAGCGGAGCTCGATGAACTTCGGCGGCTGGCGCGAGCCCTTCGCGACCGAGAGCAGCGCGCCCATCCCGAGCTTTTCCATGTCGCGCCGCTCGAGCACTTCGACGCCGAGCTTCTGCTCGCGGGCGAGCTTCTCCGCCTGCTCCGCGAGATAGGTCGGGGTGCAGACGTTGCCGGGCAGGTTGCCGAGATCCTTGGCGAGCGCGACGCCGGCCGCGATCGCGCGGCCCTCGGCGGTGCCGCGCTCCGCGGCCGCTTCCGCCGGCTTCCGCGCGACCCCGAACACGACCGACTTGAGCGTGCGCGGCGGCGCCTTCTTGCTCTTCATCGCGTCGAAGCGGTAGAGCGCCTCGGCGGCGCTGAGCGCGGCATGACGCGCGCGCCACGCCGCATCGCGCTCCTTCACCGGCAGCTCGCCGAACGCAGAGCACGAGCTCGGCCGCGCCGGTGTCGGCGGCCGCGGCCACCGCGGCACGCACCGCCTCGCGGTATTCCTTCGCGCCGAACCCGGATTCGGCTCCCAGACCGACGAGCAGGACGCGCTCCGCGGCCGCGCCGGCCGGCTTGAAGAGCAGCCGCGTCGTCCCGGACTTGCCCTCCATGTCGCCCTGCTTGAGGCGCTCGCGCAGCGCGCCGCGCGTCGCGCGGTCGAGGGCGTCCGCGGCGGACGAGAGCTTGCGCGACTCGAACACGCCGACGGCGAGACACGGCGTTGCGGTCTTCTCCGGCGCCAGGGCTTTCGTGCTAAATTCCAATCGACTCTCCCTTGAACGTTCGATCCCTCTGGAGCGTCCTCGCGACGTCGTGCCCGCCGAGGCGAGTCGGATTATCCCCGCTCCGAATCGCCCGCGTCAAAGCCGGCGATCGTCGGGAACCACCCGACGCATCCGCCTGTCCACCGCCACGATGACCGCACTCCGGACCGACCGGTGATCTTCCAGCGCTCCCTGCTGCGCGAAGTCGGCAACTACGCGGCGGCCGTGTTCTCGGTGCTGTTCGCGATCACCGTCACCAGCCAGCTCGTGCGGATGCTCGCGCGCGCGGCCGGCGGCAAGCTCCCGTCGGATGCGATCCTCGCCCTGCTCGGCTTCACCGCGCTCAACTACCTCCCGATCCTCTTCGCGCTGACGCTGTTCGTGTCGGTGCTGATGGCCGTCTCGCGCAGCTACCGCGACTCGGAGATGGTCGTGTGGTCCGCGTCCGGGCTGCCGCTCACCGCGTGGGTGAAGCCGGTGCTGATCTTCGCCGCGCCGATCGTGCTCCTGATCACGCTGCTCGCGCTCTTCCTGACGCCGTGGGCGAACGGCAAGGGCCGACGAGTACCGCCGCAACCTCGAGAGCCGCGAGGACGTCGCGCGCATCGCCCCGGGCGTGTTCCGCGAGTCCGTCGAACGCCGAGCGGGTGTTCTTCGTCGAGGCCGTCGACGGCGACGGAGAACGTCGTCCGCAACGTGTTCATCGCCAGCAACAAGCGCGGCCGGAGCGGCGTGACGGTGAGCCGCGAAGGCTTCATCGAGTCGGCGGAGAACGGCGACCGCTTCGCGGTGCTGCTGAACGGGCGGCAGTACGACGGCATCCCGGGCACCGGCGAGTACCGCGTGACCGAGTTCGAGCGCTACGCCGCGCGGATCAAGGCGAAGGAGGCGCGCGCGGCCTCGCAGCGCCCGAAGACCGCCTCGACGCTCGAGCTGCTCGAGTCGAGGGACCGGGAGCTGCGCGCCGAGCTGATGTGGCGCATCGGGCTGCCGCTGGTCGCGCTGAACCTGTCGCTGCTCGCGATCCCGCTCGCGTTCGTGAACCCGCGCGCGAGCCGGTCGGTGAACCTGATCTTCGCCGTGTTCGCCTACATGGTCTACAGCAACCTGCTCAGCATCGTGCAGGCGTGGGTCGCGCAGGGGCGCGTCCGGTTCGAGGTCGGCTGGTGGGTGCTGCACGTCGGCGATGCTCGGCCTGATCGCGTTCCTGTTCCTCTGGCGCAACACCCTCGGGTTCAAGCTCTGGCTGCGGCGATGAGGACGATCACCCGCTATCTCGCGCGCGAGATCTACAAGGCGACGGCGTTCGTCTTCCTCGCGTTCCTTTCGCTCTTCATGTTCTTCGACCTGATCAACGAGCTCGACGACGTCGGCAAGGGCGGCTACCGCCTGGTGCATGCGTTCGCGCTACGTCCTGCTGTCGGTGGGCGGGCACGTCTACGAGCTCTTCCCGATCGCGGTGCTCATCGGCACGCTGGTCGCGCTGTCGACGCTCGCGGCGAACAGCGAGTACACGGTGATGCGCGTCTCCGGCCTGTCGCCGCTGCAGGCGGCGGGCACGCTCGCCCGCATCGGCATGGTGTTCGTGCTGCTTGCGGTCGTCTTCGGCGAGCTCGTCGGACCGGTGTCGGAGCGGGCGGCGCAGCGCCTGCGGCTCGACCGCCTCGGCGCCTCGGTCAGCTCGGACCTCCGCACCGGGCTGTGGGTCAAGTCGGACACGCAGTTCGTGAACATCGGCGAGGTGTCGCCCGACGCCACGCTTGAAGGGCGTGAAGATCTACGACTTCGACCGGGACTTCCGCCTGCTCTCGATCAGCCAGGCGACGAGCGGCCGCTACGCGGGCGCGAACAAGTGGCAGCTCGCAGCCGTCACGCAGACCCAGTTCGGCGACGACGGCGCGAAGGTGCGCACGCTGCCGACCCTCGAGTGGGCGTCGGTCGTGACGCCCGACATGCTCAACGTGCTGCTGGTGGTGCCGGAGAAGCTGTCGGCGTGGGGGCTGTACCAGTACACGCAGCACCTCGAGGCCAACAAGCAGCGGAGCGAACGCTACGAGATCGCCCTGTGGAAGAAGCTCGTCTACCCGTTCGCCGCGCTCGTGATGATGGCGCTCGCGCTGCCGTTCGCGTACGTCCAGGTCCGCCACGGCGGGGTCGGGGTGAAGCTCTTCGCCGGGCTGATGATCGGCGTGCTCTTCCACTTCCTGAACACGCTCTTCTCGCACATCGCCGTGCTCGAGCGCTGGCCGCCGTTCGCGGCCGCGGTGGCGCCTAGCGCGCTGTTCCTGCTCGCGGCGGTGGCGATGATGTGGTGGGTGGAGCGGCGCTGAGCGGTTCGGCCCGGACGATCCGGGTTCCGGCGAGCCGGTCGTGGAGGAACTGCCGGTCGCGATCGACCGCGCTCCAGAGGATCGTCGCCAGGCCGGGCGCGAGGGCGAGCCAGGCGGCGAGCTCCCGCGGATACCGCAGGAGGACGATCGCCGCGACCGCGCTCGAGCCGAGCGCGAGCGCCGCGACCACGTAGCGGAGGATCGCCCGCGAGGTCGCGAGCGGCGCGCCGTGCGCGTCGACCACCCGCAGCTTCCAGGCCTTCATCGGCAGCGTCTGTCCGCCGCGGCGCCAGCACCAGACGAAGTAGAGCCCGACGACGAGGAAGAGATAGCACTGGAACAGATGCTGGGTGACACCCTGCAGGCGGCCGGTCGCGGCGCCGGCGAACGGGAAGCTCGCGATCAGCAGGATCGCCACCACGACGAGCCCCTCGTAGACCATCGCCGCGAGTCGCCGCACGAGCGGCGCGGCGGTGCACGACGGCGTTCCCGCTCCGCCGGCCGGCGTCATGCGAGGAGAGCGGTTACTGCTGGGGGGGAGGGGGTTGCCGCTACGGGCTGGGTGGTGCCCGCGGCGGGCTGGTTGCTCGTGGCGGGCGGGGCGCCGCGGGCGGGCTGGGTGCCGTCCGCCGGCTGGGTACCCTCGGCGGGAGCGCTTTCGGCGGGCGGGCTCGACTCCTGGGCGGGAGCGGCCGGCGGCTTCTGGGCGAGCTCCTGCTTGTACTGGTCCCACTTCTCGCGGATCGCCTGGCGTTCCGTTGGGGGGCAGCTGCTCGAACTCCCGGTACTTGTCGCGCGCGGCGCGGCGCTGGTCGGGCGTCAGGGTCGCCCACTCCTGCATGCGCTTCTGCAGCCGCGCCTGCTCCTCGGCGCTCATCTTGGGGTAACGCTGCGTGATCGACGATCCACTTCTGCTTGCGCAGCGGCGTCGAGCTTGTCCCACTCGCCCTGGATCGGGGCAAGGATCTTCTGCTGCTCCGGGGTGAGCTGCCCCCAGGAGGGGTTCTGCTTGCTGGACTGGGCGTTGGCGACGGAAAAGCCGAGGCAGAGCGCGAGGGCTATTCCGAGGTGCGCTTTAGCCATGCCTGGAAGTCCTCGTCGAGATAGGCCTTGATCGGGAGGTCGCCGGTGAGGAGACCGCTGTCGACCTCCTCGATCTCCGCGGCCCGCTGCGCGAGCTGGCTTGCGCGCGCGCTGGGCTTCCTGCCACTGCTGGAGGCCGATCGCCGCCGCAACGAGGAATGCGGCGGGGAGCAGGATCCGGGTGAGGAAGTAGCTTGGGCTGCCCATCAAGGCGCTACCCCGTCCGGCCCCGGCGAGCGCAACCTCGCCTACGGGTACCCGATGGCGCTCGAGCGCGTGCTCCCGGGCGACCTTCAGGCGCGCGGTCAGCCTCGGGCGACAGCCCGAGGCCGGTGTTCAGTGCCCTGATGACGGTCCGGGCGAGTTCCGACTCGTTCACAGCTCGATGCCTCTGGCCTTGAGCGCGGCCGCCAAGGTGTGCGCAGCGCGTGAGCAATGCGTCTTGACGCTGCCCTCGGAGCATCCCATGACGGCAGCGGTTTCGGCCACGTCCAATTCCTCCCAGTAACGAAGGAGAAACGCCTCGCGTTGACGGGCGGGGAGCTTCCGGATCTCCTTTTCAATCAAATCAAGGAGTTGTGCCTGCTCCAGCTGGGCGTCCGGACCGCCGTCCCGGGTAGGACCGGCGGCTATTTCCAAAGTTTCCAGCGGGTCGGCGTCCTCGTCGTCACGATGCGGTGTAAGCGCGGACAGGAGCGTTGTCCAGAGCGAGCGCACCTTCCGCCTGCGGAAAAAATCACGGATCGCGTTCTGGAGGATGCGCTGGAAGAGGAGCGGCAGCTCGGCGGGGGGCTTGTCGCCGTAACGCTCCGCGAGCCGCATCATCGCGTCCTGGACGATGTCGAGCGCGGCCTCCTGGTCGCGGACGGCGAACAGCGCCTGCTTGAAGGCGCGGCGTTCGACGCCGGCGAGAAACTCGGAGAGTTCGCTGCGCGAGGCCAGGGGTGGGTCCCTTTTCTAGGCGCGCCGCAGCGCGCACGACCCGCTGGGAGGAGGATGGCGCGCGATAGTATCAAATGGGGTTCGGCGCGAACCGGTCCGTGCCCGGAGCGGGGACGACGACGGGCCCCGATGGCGCTCCTGCCGCGATGCTTGACCAAACCGCAGTGAGCCTTTAACTTCCATGGTTTTCCCGCAGTTTTCACCAAATATTCAACAGAATAGGGGTTGAGATGGACCCAGGCACGAAGCTCGCCGTGCCCGAACTCACCGGCGCCGAGATCGTCATCCACTGCCTGCAGGCCGAAGGCGTGGAAGTCGTGTTCGGCTATCCCGGCGGGGCGGTGCTCTTCATTTACGACGAGCTCTTCAAGCAGGACAAGGTCAAGCACGTGCTGGTCCGCCACGAGCAGGGCGCGGCCCACGCTGCGGACGGCTATTCCCGGGCGAGCAACAAGGTCGGCGTCTGCCTGGTGACCTCCGGGCCCGGCGTCACCAACGCGGTCACCGGGATCGCGACGGCGTACATGGACTCGATCCCGATGGTGATCATCAGCGGGCAGGTCCCGACCCACGCCATCGGGCTCGACGCGTTCCAGGAGTGCGACACGGTGGGCATCACCCGGCCGTGCGTCAAGCACAACTTCCTGGTGAAGGACGTGAGGGACCTCGCGCCGACGATCAAGAAGGCGTTCCACATCGCCCGGACCGGCCGGCCCGGGCCGGTGCTGGTCGACATCCCGAAGGACGTCACCACCCAGACCTGCCGGTTCGAGTACCCGGAGACGGTGGGCATGCGCTCCTACAACCCGACGGTGAAGGGACACCCCGGGCAGATCAAGAAAGCGGTCCAGCTGCTCCTCGAGGCGAAGCGGCCGATGGTGTACACCGGCGGCGGGGTGATCCTGTCCGACGCCGCGCCGCAGCTCGCGCGGCTCGTCCAGGCGCTCGGCTTCCCCTGCACGAACACGCTGATGGGCCTCGGCGGCTACCCGGCGACCGACAAGCAGTTCCTCGGCATGCTCGGCATGCACGGCACGTACGAGGCGAACATGGCGATGCAGCACTGCGACGTGCTGCTCGCGGTCGGCGCGCGGTTCGACGACCGCGTGATCGGCAACCCGAAGCACTTCGGGCAGGTGCCGCGCCGGATCATCCACGCCGACATCGACCCGTCCTCGATCTCGAAGCGCGTCAAGGTCGACATCCCGATCGTCGGCAACGTGCGCGAGGTGCTCGACGAGCTCCTGAAGCAGCTCGAGGGCCAGACGCAGAAGGTCGATCAGCGCGCGCTCGCCGCGTGGTGGGCGCAGATCGCCGAGTGGCGGGCGAAGGACTGCCTGCGCTACGACCGCTCGTCGAAGGTGATCAAGCCGCAGTTCGTCATCGAGAAGCTGTACGAGGTGACGAAGGGCGAGGCGTTCGTGACCTCCGACGTCGGCCAGCACCAGATGTGGGCGGCGCAGTTCTACAAGTTCGACCGGCCGAAGCGCTGGATCAACTCCGGCGGCCTCGGCACGATGGGTTTCGGCCTGCCCGCGGCGATGGGCGCGCAGTTCGCCAATCCGGGCGCGACGGTCGCGTGCGTCACCGGCGAGTCGAGCATCCAGATGTGCCTGCAGGAGCTCTCGACCTGCAAGCAGTACCGCCTGCCGATCAAGGTCGTCAACCTGAACAACCGCTACATGGGCATGGTGCGCCAGTGGCAGGAGTTCTTCCACGGCAACCGCTATTCCGAGTCCTACATGGACGCGCTGCCGGACTTCGTCAAGCTCGCGGAGGGCTACGGTCACCGCGGCGTGCTCGTCGAGCGTCCGGAGGACGTCGAGCCGGCGCTGCGCGACGCGTTCGCCCGGAAGAACGAGCTCGTGTTCCTGGACTTCGTCACCGACCAGACGGAGAACGTGTTCCCGATGGTCCCGGGCGGGAAGGGGATCTCCGAGATGATCCTCGCCGAAGAGCTGTGAGCGGGCGCGCCGGACAACGACGATGAACGCTCCTACCTCTCCGCCGGGCGCGAGCCCGTACACGCTGCCGACCGGCGAGCCGATGGCGATGCGCCACATCATCTCCATCCTGCTCGAGAACGAGGCCGGCGCGCTGTCGCGCGTGGCGGGCCTCTTCTCGGCGCGGGGCTACAACATCGAGTCGCTGACGGTCGCGCCGACCGAGGACGCGTCGCTCTCGCGCATGACGATCGTCACCGTCGGCTCCGACGACGTGATCGAGCAGATCACCAAGCAGCTGAACAAGCTGATCGAGGTCGTGAAAGTGGTCGATCTCTCCGAGGCGCCGCACATCGAGCGCGAGCTGATGCTGATCAAGGTGCGGGCGACCGGCAAGGATCGCGAAGAGATGAAGCGCATGGCCGACATCTTCCGCGGCCGCATCCTCGACGTCACCGAGACGACCTACACGATCGAGCTCACCGGCACCGGCTCGAAGCTCGACGCGTTCATCGAGGCGCTCGACAAGACCGCGATCCTCGAGACCGTCCGCACCGGCGCCTCCGGCATCGCCCGCGGCGAGCGGGTCCTCAGGGTCTAACGGGGCGGCGCGCGGCTCGCGCGCGCCGCCGCCATTCGTCCATCCAGCACACACGAGGCACACGAGGACACCATGAAGGTCTACTACGACAAGGACGCCGATCTTTCGCTGATCAAGGACAAGAAGGTCGCGATCGTCGGCTACGGCTCGCAGGGCCACGCGCACTCGCTCAACCTCAAGGATTCGGGCATCGCGGTGACGGTCGCCCTGCGCAAGGGCGGCCCGTCCTGGGACAAGGCGAAGAACGCCGGGCTCGCGGTGAAGGAGATCGGCGAAGCGGTGAAGGGCGCCGACATCGTGATGGTCCTGCTCCCCGACGAGCACCATCCGGCGATCTACAAGGAGCACATCGAGCCCAACATCAAGAAGGGCGGGTCGCTCGCCTTCGCCCACGGCTTCAACATCCACTTCGGCCAGATCCAGCCGCGCGCCGACCTCGACGTGTGGATGGTCGCGCCGAAGGCGCCCGGGCACACCGTGCGCTCCACCTACGCGCAGGGCGGCGGCACGCCGATGCTGATCGCGCTCCACCAGAATCCGTCGGGGCGGGCGCGCGACGTCGCGCTGTCGTACGCCGCGGCGATCGGCGGCGGCCGCGCCGGCATCATCGAGACGAGCTTCAAGGAAGAGACCGAGACCGACCTCTTCGGCGAGCAGACGGTGCTCTGCGGCGGCTGCGTCGAGCTGGTGAAGGCCGGGTTC
Organism: uncultured beta proteobacterium; assembly: GCA_963762785.1. Taxonomy (GTDB): domain Bacteria; phylum Pseudomonadota; class Gammaproteobacteria; order Burkholderiales; family SG8-39; genus DATEDA01. The sequence goes on along the minus strand of CAVXND010000079.1, from coordinate 45,628 downwards.
GAGGTGCTGGTCGAGGCCGGCTACGCGCCCGAGATGGCGTACTTCGAGTGCCTGCACGAGCTGAAGCTGATCGTCGACCTGATGTACGAGGGCGGGATCGGCACCATGAACTACTCGATCTCGAACAACGCCGAGTACGGCGAGTACCTGACCGGGCCGAAGATCATCACGCCCGAGGTCAAGGACGCGATGCGCGCGGCGCTCGGGCGCATCCGCACCGGCGAGTACGCGCGCGAGTTCGTGCTCGAGAACCGTGCCGGCGCGCCGATGCTGCTCGCGCGGCGGCGGCTGACGGCGGAGCACGAGATCGAGAAGGTCGGCGGCGAAGCTGCGCGAGATGATGCCGTGGATCAAGCAGAACCGGCTCGTCGACACGTCGAAGAACTAGCGCCGTTGGGCGCCTATCCGCACCCGATCATCGCCCGCGAAGGCTGGCCGTTCGTCGCCGCGGGCGTGATCGCTGCGGTTGCGGCGACCTGGTTCCTCGGCGGGTGGTGGTCGGTGCCGGTCTGGCTCGCGGTCGCGTTCGTCGTCCAGTTCTTCCGCGATCCGGCGCGGGCGATCCCGGGCGACGTCCGCACGGTCGTCTCCCCGGCCGACGGCCGCATCGTCGCGGTCGAGAGCGCGGAGGATCCGTACCTCAAGCGCGCGGCGACCAAGGTGAGCGTGTTCATGAACGTCTTCAACGTTCATTCGAACCGCTCCCCGGTGGACGGCGAAGTGCGGCAGTCCTGGTACAACCCGGGCGCGTTCGTGAACGCGGCGCTCGACAAGGCCTCGGCGGAGAACGAGCGCAGCGCGCTGTGGTTCAAGGCGGACGCCGGCCCGGATGTCACCTGCGTCCAGATCGCCGGGCTGATCGCGCGGCGCATCCTCTGCTACGCGAAAGCCGGCGACCGTTTCCGCCGCGGCGATCGCTTCGGCTTCATCCGGTTCGGCTCCCGCGTCGACGTCTACCTGCCGCCGGAGGCGCGCGTGCGGGTCGCGCTCGGCGAGAAGGTCCGGGCGGCGAGCACCGTCCTCGCGGAGCTCTAGACCATGGCCGAGATGCACCCGCCGCGCAAGGGCCTGCTGCGGGGCACGCTCCGCCGGCGCGGGATCTACATCCTGCCGAACCTGTTCACGACCGGGGTGCTGTTCGGCGGCTTCTACGCCATCGTCCAGGCGATGAACACGCGCTACGAGCACGCGGCGATCGCGATCTTCGTCGCGATGGTGCTCGACGGCCTCGACGGGCGGGTTGCGCGGCTCACGCGCACCCAGAGCGAGTTCGGCGCCGAGTACGACAGCCTCGCCGACGTCGTTGCCTTCGGCGCGGCGCCGGCGCTCGTGATGTACGAGTGGGCGCTGCGGCCCCTGGGGCGCCTCGGCTGGATCGCGGCGTTCGCGTATTGCGCCGCCACCGCGCTCCGGCTCGCGCGCTTCAACGTGCAACACCGAAGTCGTCGACAAGCGCTACTTCCAGGGCCTGCCGTCCCCGGCGGCGGCGGCGCTGGTCGCCGGGTTCGTCTGGATCATCGACGACTTCGATCTGCAGCGGACCGAGTGGCTGTTCGGCCTCGCCTGCGTCGTGACGCTGTTCGCCGCGGTCACCATGGTGACCAGCGTCCCGTTCTACAGCTTCAAGGACATCAACTTCCGCCGCAGCGTCCCGTTCTGGGCGGTGCTGGTGATCGTGCTCGGGCTGATCCTCGTGTCGGCGAACCCGCCGATGGTGCTGTTCGGTCTCTTCGTCGCGTACGCGCTCTCCGGGTACGTGATCTGGGTCTGGAAGTTCCGCAAGTCCCGGTCGGCGTTTTAGCGCCGGCGGCGCCACCGCGGCGGGGGCCTTGCAGGCCCGGCCGGTTTGCCGCTATAGTCCGGGCCATGCCACGTCAAGCGCTTCCGCTGACGCTCCTGCTTCTCCGCAGCCTGCTGCTCGGGCTGCTGCTGCGCCCCGCGCGCTAGCACACCTCTTCCCCCAATTCGGTTTGTTTCGTCGCAGCGCGTCATCGCGCGCTGCGGGACCCAACTTCAGGCCTTTCTCGGGAGGCGACCATGAGCAACAACCGGCTGATCATCTTCGACACGACGCTCCGCGACGGCGAGCAGAGCCCCGGCGCATCCATGACCCGCGAGGAGAAGCTGCGCATCGCCAAGCAGCTCGAGCGACTGCGCGTCGACGTGATCGAGGCCGGCTTCCCCGCCGCGTCGAACGGCGACTTCGACGCCGTGCGCGCCATCGCGAACACGATCAAGGACTCCGTCGTCGCCGGCCTCTGCCGCGCCAACGACCGCGACATCTCGCGCGGCGTCGAGGCGCTCAAGGGCGCGAAGGCCTGGCGCGTCCACACGTTCATCGCGACCAGCGCGCTGCACATGGAGAAGAAGCTCCGCATGACGCCGGAGCAGGTGCTCGAGGCGTCGCGCCTGGCGGTGAAGTTCGCGCGCAACCACTGTCCGGACGTGGAGTTCAGCCCGGAGGACGGGAGCCGGTCGGACGTCGATTTCCTCTGCCGCGTGCTCGAGGCGGTGATCAAGGAGGGCGCGACGACGATCAACATCGCCGATACCGTCGGCTACGCCGTGCCGCAGCTGTTCGGCGAGTTCATCCGCACCCTGCGCGCGAAGATCCCGAACTCGGACAAGGCGACGTGGTCGGTGCATTGCCACAACGATCTCGGCATGGCGGTGGCGAACTCGCTCGCCGGCGTGATGGTCGGCGGCGCGCGGCAGATCGAGTGCACGATCAACGGCCTCGGCGAGCGCGCCGGCAACACCTCGCTCGAGGAGGTGGTGATGGCGGTCAAGACCCGCCGCGACGTGTTCGGGCTGGAAACGCGGATCGACACCACCCAGATCGTGCCGGCCTCGCGGCTCGTGTCGCAGATCACCGGGTTCGTGGTGCAGCCGAACAAGGCGGTCGTGGGCGCGAACGCCTTCGCGCACGCGTCCGGCATCCACCAGGACGGCGTGCTCAAGGCGCGCCAGACCTACGAGATCATGCAGGCGGAGGACGTCGGCTGGACGACGAACAAGATCGTGCTCGGCAAGCTCTCCGGCCGCAACGCGTTCAAGCAGCGCCTGAAGGAGCTCGGGATCGACCTCGAGAGCGAGGACGCGGTGAACATCGCGTTCCAGCGGTTCAAGGACCTCGCCGACAAGAAGGCCGACATCTTCGACGAGGACATCCACGCGCTGGTCTCCGACGAGGCGGCGACCGCGCAGCGCGAGCACTGGCATCTCGTCTCGATGCAGCAGGCGAGCGGCACCGGCGAGCGGCCCCACGCGACGATCGTGCTGAACGAGGGCGGCGCCGAGCGCCGCGCCGAATCGAACGGCGACGGACCGGTGGACGCCACGTTCAAGGCGATCGAGAGCGTCGCGAAGAGCGGGTCCGAGCTGCTGCTCTACTCGGTGAACGCGGTGACGCAGGGCACCGAGTCGCAGGGCGAGGTGACGGTGCGGCTCGCGAAGGGCGGGCGGATCGTGAACGGCGTCGGCGCCGACACGGACATCATCGTCGCGTCGGCCAAGGCCTACGTGAGCGCGCTCAACAAGCTCGCCAGCGGCGAGCGACTGAACCCGCAGCACGGCACGACGCCCTGATCGGCGCCACCCGCGCGCGGCCCGCCGCGCTCGCGGCGCGAGCCGGGCGTCAGGGTGTCCGGGCCTCGCGCGCCATCGCGACGAGCGCTTCCCGGGCCTTGCCGGCGTTGGTGACCACGTCCGGGAACTCGAAGCGCAACGGCGCCCGTCGGCGCGGACGTCGAAGCCGTCGCAGTCGATCCCGGTCATCTCGACCGCGACCGGCGTCACGCCGCGGTAGTGCCGGCAGTAGTCGGCGAGCGCGACCGTGTGGTCGGCGTTCATGTGCGCGACGATCGTCCGCTTCCGCCTCGGCCAGGGAATTGGCCGGCGGCGCGAACTCCGCGGCGTCGATCCAGTCGATGCGCCCGAAGCCCCGGATGAAGAGCAGCCGCTTCGGCGCGATCGCCCAGAACGAGAAATCCCCGAGCGCGAGCAGGTCCTGCGCGGCCGGGAACTGGCGCAGATACCTCGCCTGCGCTCCGGCATCGTCGGCGAGCCGGGCCGCGTCGCCGGCGAGCGTGAGGCGCGCCCCCGACTGCACGTCGTCGGCGTAGTCGTGCACGATCAGGCTCGCGCGCGGATCGGCGACGAGGTTCTTCGTGTGCTCCGCCAGGGCGCTGACGAGGATCACCGGGCGGCAGTCGCGGTCGAGCACGAACGGCACGATCGAGCCGAACGGGTAGCCGCCCAGCTTTGCCGACAGCGTGGAAAGGACGCCCGAGCGATGCGCGCGCAGGTAACGGCGGGCGTCCTGGCCGAGCGTCATTTCGCCAGCCGCCGTACGACGTCCGCGAGCCGGCGCCCGAGCGCGATGCAGAGCGCCTTCTCGGTCTCGTCGACCGCGCGGTCGGAGGCCGCGCCGGCGACGTGGCTCGCGCCGTAGGGCGTGCCGCCGCTCGCCGTGGCCATCAGCCCCGGCTCGGTGTACGGGCAGGCCGACGATGAGCATCCCGTGGTGGAGGAGCGGCAGCATCATCGACACGAGCGTCGTCTCCTGGCCGCCGTGCAGGCTCGAACTCGACGAAAAGACGGCGGCCGGCTTGCCGGCGAGCGTCCCGCGCAGCCAGAGCTCGGCCGTGCCGTCCCAGAAGTACTTCATCGGTGCGGCCATGTTGCCGAAGCGCGTCGGACTGCCGAGCGCGAGCCCGGCGCACGCCTCGAGATCCGCGAGCTCGCAATAAGGCGCGCCCGAGTCGGGCACCTCGGGCGCGACCGCTTCGGACACGGCGGATACCTTCGGCACCGTGCGCAGCCGCGCCCGCATCCCGTCGACCCGCTCGATCCCGTGCGCGACCCAGCGCGCCATGTCGCGCACCGCGCCGTAGCGGCTGTAGTAGAGGACGAGGACATCGGGCATCGTGCACGGGAAGCGGCGAAGGCGGCTGCTATTATACGAAGCGCCCCGTCAGGACCCTCCGCCATCGCCGGTGCGCACTCGCCTCCAGCTCCTCGGCCGCTTCGCCGGCCACGTCGGCCGGCGATTCGCCGGCGACCGCTGCTTCAGTCTCGCCGGCGGCCTCGCCTACACGTCGCTGCTCGCGCTCGTCCCGCTGATCACGATCGCGCTGACCGTCATCGCCGCGTTCCCCGTGTTCGAGCACCTCATGCAGGGCATCGATTCGTTCTTCGCCGAGAACATGCTGCCGCCGGCGCTGGCGAAGTCGGTCACCCGCTACATCAACCAGTTCACCGACAACGCCGGGCGTCTCACCGCCGTGGGCGTGCTGTTCCTGGGCGTGACCGCGATCATGCTGATGACGACCATCGAGACCGCGTTCAACGCGATCTGGCGCGTGCGACGCCCGCGGCCGGTCGTCGTGCGCGTGCTCGTGTACTGGGGCGTGCTGACCCTCGGCCCGCTGCTGATCGGGGCGAGCCTGACCGCCACTTCGTACGTCGTCGGCGCCTCGCTCGGCTACGCGAGACAGATCCCGGGCGCTGCCGCGCTGCTGCTCGGCCTGGTGCCGCTCGCGCTCACCGCTATCGCGTTCATGCTCGTGTACCTCGTCGTGCCGAACCGGCGGATCGAGGTCAGGCACGCGGCGATCGGCGGCTGTGTCGCTGCAGTCGTGTTCGCGCTGGTGCAGCACGGCTTCGGCGTCTACATCTCGAAGGTGCCGAGCTATACGCTTGTCTACGGCGCTTTCGCGACCGTTCCGATCTTCCTGCTCTGGATCTACCTGTCGTGGGTCGTGACGCTGCTCGGTGCGGAGATCGCGGCCGCACTTCCCGACTTGCATGTGCTGCGTGACGGGGCGGCGACGCGTCCCGGTACGGAATTCCGGGACGCGCTCGAGATCCTGCGGGTGCTGGTGCGCGCGCAGGGCGAGACGCGCACCCTGCGGACGCGGGAGGTGATCGCCGCAGCGCGCGTCCCGCGCGAGGCGGGCGAGCGGCTGCTCGACGAGCTCGCGGCGGCGGGCTGGCTCGCGCGGGTGGTGGGCGACCGGTGGACGCTCGCCTGCGATCCCGACGAGGTCACGATCGCACAGGTCTACGACGCGGCTGGTGTTCGCCGGGTCGGGCAGCTGGCACGGCGGCGACCCGATGCTCGACGGCGTGATGGAGCGCGCGGCGGCAGGGGCCGGCCGGGCGATCAACGCGCCGCTACGGGCGCTCGTGGAACGACGAGAAAACGTCGCCTCCAAAACGTACGGGGCGCCAGGAGGACCCGGCGCCCCGCACGGTCGGAAGTGCTGTGGACGGTTAGCTGACGGCGCTGAACTGGACGAGCTGGACGCTGACCGTCCGCTCCAGCAGCCGCGTCGCCCGCACCCGCAGCTTCGACTGCAGGTCGCCGAGCGACAGCTCGCAGGTCGAGTCGAGCGGGAAGAGCGGCGCGAGGATCGCCGGTGCCTGGTTGAGCGACGGCACCTCGGGCAGCAGCAGGACGTGCTCCGACTCCTGCGACGCGCCGCGGGTCTTGCGGATCGACACCGGCCGCGCGGTCGGCGCGAGCTCTTCGAGGCCGAGCTCCAGGTGCTCGGGGTTGTCGGAGAGCACCCAGCGCACGACGCAGATGTGGCAGGTGTGGCTGTCGCGCGTCCGCAGGCCGAGCACCTCGCCGACGCGGATCGGCTCGATCGGCCCCTTGACGTGCATCAGCGCGAAGCCGCGCGGGCTCTCGTTCGTGACCATCCATTCACCCGCGCTCGGCTTGGTCGTGCCGCGCGAGTTGAGGAACTCCCAGATGCCGCGGATGCCGACGCAGACTTCCACGCGCGCGTGCGTGCGCAACCGCGTGAAGCGGCGGTTCGGCACGGCGCCCCAGTGCTTGACGAGCCGGCCCATCAGGTCCCGGAACGCGGCGTCGGCCGCGTCCTCGGGCAGGCCCACGGCGGCCGCGGTTTCGCCCGCCGACAGCCGCGCGAGCTGGTCGAGCAGGTGCTCGGCGAGCGGCAGCGTGTTCAGCAGCAGGTCGTGCGGTTGCGGCACCGGGTGGTGGCGCTTCGAGAGCGCGTAGCCGGGCACGTCGCGCTGCGCCTTGATCAGGAACAGGCCCTGGCCGCTCTTCTGCTGGCCGGCCGGGCCGAGCGTCGACTGGTGACCGAAGCGCTCGAGCCAGGCGGCGACGCGATCGAGGTCGCCCTGCATGAGCTTGAGCGGCTCGGCGAACGCGAGCAGCAGCGCGCCGCGGTAGACCGAGAGCGGCGTCTCGCCGCCTTCGACCAGCGCCCGGTTGGCGAGCCCGCGCCGGAGCCCGAACTGATAGAGCTCGTGGAGCTCCGACCAGACCGACTTCGGGTTGGTCGCGTACATCCGGTAGCCGAGCTTGAGCCGCTGCGCGAGCATCTGCATGGCGCGCAGCACCGGGAGCAGCGCCCGGCCGCTCGAGGCGAAGCCGAAGAGCCGCCGCGACTGCTCGACGAGCAGCAGCTTGTAAGAGTAGGCGAGCTCGGTGAGGAGATCTTCCGCCAGCCCCGCGGAGCTGCGCGTCTGCAGCGAGAGCGGCAGCGTGCCGGACGCGAGCGCGGCGTCGAGGCGGGGCAGGAGGTGCTCGACGAAGCCGAGGATGCCCTCGGTGACGTCCTGGCGGAGCGTGATCCGGACCCGCCCGCGATTGAGCGGGGCGAGCTTCTCGAGGATCATGCGCCCCGCGGTGTGGGGGTCGTCCTTGGGCAGCGTGGCGAGCCAGCCCGGCACCTCTTCGGGTGCGAGCTCGAATCGCCTCGACTCGCCCTCGGCGGTCTGCGGCAGCGTCAAGTGCAGTGGCATTCTCCGGCTCCTGTAGTCGATGTTATCGAGCGGCGTCCGTCGTGCGGACCTGCCCCCGGGGTCGCAAGGACCATGCCACTGAGTTGCCGGTGCGCCCGCGCGACGCGGCTTCGGCCGTGACACCCTGCCGTTTCCCGGAATGGACTCCGGCCTGCTGAAGTGCCGAAACGGCGCTCGTGACGTCGACTCGAAGCGCTGCCCGGAAGCTCGCCGAGCGTCCGAACGTGCGTTCGGTCACAGGATCGCATCCGGGTCCCGCGCGACGCAAGCAGCCCGCCGAGCGGTGCGGACGCGCGAACGGAACGTGCGGAGGTGTCGTCGAACGCCTGACACGTTCGCGACACCCGCGTCAGCGTCGCGGCGTGAACCAGTTCACGCCGGCGCGAGGGCGCTCGCGCTCAGGCGGTCTGCGACGCGAAGACCTCGATCAGCTCGATGCTCGGCGTCTTCTCGATCACCCGGCTCGCCCGGAGATCGAGGCGCCCGCGACGATGGCGCAGGCTGAACGACTCGTTCGAGCGGAGGCGGTTGGGGGGCGCGACGACCGCCGGCGCGCGCTTCTGCGCCGGCATCTCGGGGAAGAACAGGATCGGCTCGGGCGCAACGCGTTCGGGCTGGGCCGGCTTGTAGACCGCGGGGACCACGACCGGCGCGAGCTGCTGCAACCCGAGCTCGAAGTGCTCGGGCGTGTTGGACAGGATCCACCGGACGAGGCACACATAGACCGACCCGCGGTCCTTGCCCTTGATCGCCACGATCTCGCCGACGTTGATCGGCGGCAGCGTGCCGGACATGTATTTGAGCGCGAAGCCGCGCGAGCTCTCGTTGGCGATGATCCACTCGCTCGCGCGTGCCGGGGCCTCGCGCTGGGTGATGTCGGCGGCGGGCGTGTCCTGGGGCGATTCGGCGCGCAGCACGCGCCAGATCTCGCGCAGGCCGACCCACAGCTCGACCCGCGGATGGAACCGCATGCGCGTGGCGCGTGCCTTGCGCTCGCCGCGCCAGTGCGTGATCAGGCGCTGCATCAGCTCCTGGTAGGCGAGCCGGGCGGACTCCTCCGGCAGCCCGAGCGTGGCGGGCGCGACGCCGTCGTGGAGCTTCTTGAGCTGGGTCTGGAGCCGCTCGACGAGGCGGTGCGTGAGCAGCAGGAGCGCGCCGTTGTCGTATCCGGCGTCGGCGCGCTTGGCGTAGGCAATCCCGGGCCGGTCGCGGCGCGGATCGACCGCGAAGACGCAGAGCGGGTCCTCCACCTTGCCGCCCGCGGAAAGCTCGGCGAGATCGGCGTTGGCGGCGAGATAGGCCTGCACCCGGAGGAAGTCCCCGTGCATCAGCTTCGTCGGCTGCGCGAACGCGAGGAGCAGCGCGTCGCGGTAGACGCGCAGCGGCGAGGTCTGCGGCGCGTCGATTTCGCGGTCGGCGAACCCCCAGTCGCGCGCGACCTGGTAGAGCTGGTGCAGCTCGCTCCAGACGCCGCCCGGGTTGCGCGCATAGAGGCGCTGGCTGAGCTGGAGCCGGCGCGCGTGGAAGTCCATCGCACGGGTGAGCGGGACGTGGAGCTGGCCCTTGAAGCCGAGCGACAGCCACGCCCGCGGCACGCGCAGGACGACGCGGGAGTAGCCGAGCGCAAGCTCCTTCAGGAGCTTCTCGATGAAGTAGGCGACCTGCCGCAGATTCCCGGCGAGCGGCGGCTGCGCGCGGGCGATCCGGCTCTCGAGCTGGGGCAGGAGCCAGTCGATGTGGTCGCGGAACATGTCGAGCAGCCGCAACCGCAGCCGGCTCTGCAGCTCCGCCTTGTTCACCTGCACCAGGCGGTCGATGAGCGCGCGGGCGGTGCCGGTGGCGTCGGCGGCCGAGAGCGACGACAGCCACCCGCGGAGGTTCTCCGGGGAGAACTCGCCGTCTTCGTCGGTACTGCCGGTCGCCGAGATAAAATTCAGGATCATCGGGGTTGTCAGGTGCCTGCGAACCCGATTAACGCAAAGAACATGCCGGAGAAACTGTGGCAAATTCCCGCAGCATTCCGCGCCGCGAGCGGCTGATCGTCGCGCTCGACGTGCCGTCCGTGAGCGATGCGCGCGCGCTCGTCGCGAAGCTCGGCGACGAAGCGGTGTTCTACAAGCTCGGCCTCGAGCTCTTCATGACCGGCGGTTACTTCGAGCTCGTCGACTGGCTGGTCGCGCGCGGCAAGCGCGTGTTCGTCGACCTCAAGTTCTTCGACGTCCCGGAGACCGTTCGCAGCGCCGTGCGGGCGCTGCGCGGACGCGGGATCGCGCTCGCGACCGTCCACGGCAACCAGAAGATGATGGAAGCGGCCGCCGCGGAGAAGGGCGACGTGAAGATCCTCGCGGTCACGGTGCTCACCAGCCTCGATCGCGGCGACCTCGACGATCTCGGCTTCGCCTGCGACGTCGACCGTCTCGTGCTGTCGCGCGCGCGCCGCGCGCTCGAGGCGGGCTGCGACGGCGTGATCTCGTCGGGTCTCGAGGCGCCGATGCTCAAGCGCGAGCTCGGCGACCGGATCCTCGTCGTCACCCCGGGGATTCGCCCGGTCGAGAACCGGCCGGTCGACGACCAGAAGCGCACCGTCGATGTCGCGCAGGCGTTCGCGAACGGTGCCGACTACATCGTCGTCGGGCGGCCGATCCGCCAGGCGGCGGATCCGGCGGCCGCTGCCGCCGCCATCCAGGCGACCATCGCCGGGATCTTTGCCGACTGAAGGCGCCGCGGTCAGGCCAATCGCCCCTCGTATTTGAACGTGCCCTTCCAGGCGGCCAGGACGAGGTTGGGGTACTCCGGCCGCCCGAGGCTGCCGTTGTAGCGGCCGAGCGCGCGGTAGAGGTCGCCTTTCTCGATGTCGAGATAGTGGCGCATGATCACGCAGCCGTAGCGGATGTTCATCCGCAGGTGGAAGAGGTTGTCGTCCTTCGCGCCGATCAGCCCGACCCAGAAGGGCATGACCTGCATCAGCCCGCGCGCGCCGGCCTTCGACACCGCGTACTTCTTGAAGCCGCTTTCGACGTGGATGATGCCGAGGACGAGCTGCGGATCCAGGCCGGCGCGGGTGGCTTCGTAGTGCACCGTCTTCAGCAGCTCGACGCGGTACTGCGTGTCCGGGATGCGCTTCGCGAGCCGGTCCGACATCGCGAGCAGCCACTTGTACCCGTCTTCGGGGTGGGCGAACTTGAGCTGCGGTACGCCCTTGTCGCTGATCGCGCGCGACATCGCCGCCTGCACGCTCGCCGAGAGCGGTTCGTACTCCTGCGCGCCCGCGCTTGCCGCGCCCGGCGCCGCGGCGAGCGCGAGCAGGATTCCCGCGGTCAGGAGGTGGCGCACAGTCTCGCTGTCAGAAAGTCGGCTGCCTCGGCGACCGGCACTGACGGTCGGGGACGCGTCCCTGCGCCCCTGATATTCGAGTTTGCCATCCTTGAGCCCGCGATCCCCAACGACGACGCGGTGCGGGATGCCAATTAGTTCCGAGTCGGCGAGGAGGACGCCGGGGCGCTCGTCGCGATCATCGAGCAGCACGTCGATGCCCGCAGCGGCAAGCTTGCTTGTACAGCGCGTCGGCGGTCTGCCGGACCGCGTCGCTGCGGCGGTAGCCGAGCGGCACGATCGCGAGCGGAAGGGCGCGATCGGGTCGGGCCACACGATGCCGCGCTCGTCGTTGCCCTGCTCGATCGCCGCGCCGACGATGCGGGTCACCCCGATGCCGTAGCAGCCCATCTCGAACGGGCGGCGCTTGCCCTGCTCGTCGAGGAAAGTCGCCTGCCATCGCGGTCGAGTACTTCGTTCGCAGCTGGAAGATGTGGCCGACCTCGATCCCGCGGACGATCTCGAGCGATCCCTTGCCGTCCGGGCTCGGGTCGCCCGCCACGACCTTGCGGATATCCGCGACGAGCGCGGGTTCGGGCAGGTCGCGGCCGAAATTCACGCCGGTGAGGTGATAGCCTTCCTCGTTCGCACCGCACACGAAGTCCGCCATGGCCGCGACCGATCGGTCGGCGACGACGCGGATCCCCGGATCGATGCCGACCGGGCCGATGTAGCCGGCCTTGCAGCCGAGATGGCGCTCGATCTCGGCGTCGGTGGCGAACCGGAACGGGTCGAGGCCGGGAAGCTTCTGCGCCTTGATCTCGTTGAGATCGTGATCGCCGCGCACGAGCAGCAGGTTGAACGCCTCGTCGTGCATGACGGCGATCGCCTTCACCGTCTGCGTGAGCGGGAGACCGAGGAGGGCGGCGACGTCCTCGCAGCGCGTCTTGCCCGGGGTCGGCACCTTCTGCATCGCCGCGCCGGGCGCCGCGCGCGGCGCCGGCGGCGCGAGCGCCTCGGCGAGCTCGACGTTGGCCGCGTAGTCGGACTGCGGGCAGTAGGCGATCGCGTCCTCGCCCGATTCGGCCAGCACGTGAAACTCGTGCGAGCCGGTGCCGCCGATCGAACCGGTGTCCGCCGCAACCGCGCGGAACTGGAGGCCGAGCCGGCTGAAGATGCGCGAGTAGGTGTCGTGCATGTTCCGGTACTCGCGCTCGAGGTCGGCGTAGTCGGCGTGGAAGGAGTAGCCGTCCTTCATCGTGAATTCGCGGCCGCGCATGACGCCGAACCGCGGCCGGATCTCGTCGCGGAACTTGGTCTGGATCTGATAGAAGTGCACCGGCAGCTGCCGGTAGCTCTGGAGCTCCCGGCGCGCGACGTCGGTGATCACCTCCTCGTGGGTCGGGCCGACGCAGAAGTCGCGCTGGTGCCGGTCCTTGAGGCGCAGGAGCTCGGGGCCGTACTTGTCCCAGCGGCCGGATTCCTGCCACAGCTCGGCCGGCTGGATCGCCGGCATGAAGACCTCGATCGCCCCGGCGCGGTTCATCTCCGCGCGGACGATCGCCTCGACCTTGCGCACGACGCGCAGGCCGATCGGCATCCAGGTGTAGATGCCGCCGGCGAGACGGCGGATCAGCCCGGCGCGCAGCATCAGCTTGTGGCTGACGATCTCGGCGTCGGCCGGCGCTTCCTTGAGCGTCGAGACGAAGAACTGCGAAGCCCGCATCGCGTGAAGCTCCCGTAGAGACCGGGCGGATTCTAGCGGAGCCGCGCCCGCGCGCGCTCGCTTGCTTTGCAGCCCGTGGGAATTGTGGAAGAATGGATCCGGACAACAGCTTTACGGAGCCGATCATGCTCGACCGGGACGGCTACCGCCCGAACGTCGGCATCGTCCTTTGCAACCACCGGCACGAGGTCTTCTGGGGCAAGCGCGTTCACGAGCACGCCTGGCAGTTCCCGCAGGGCGGCATCAAGCACGGCGAGACGCCGGAGCAGGCGATGTACCGGGAGCTGCGCGAGGAGGTCGGGCTCGAGCCCTGCCACGTGAAGATCCTCGGACGCACCCGGGGCTGGCTGCGCTACGAAGTGCCGGCGCAGTGGATCAAGCGCGAGTGGCGCGGCAGCTACCGCGGCCAGAAGCAGATCTGGTTCCTGCTCCGCCTCGTCGGCCGTGACTGCGATGTCAGCCTGCGCGCGACCGAGCACCCCGAGTTCGACGCCTGGCGCTGGAGCGAGTACTGGGTCCCGCTCGACAGCGTGATCGAGTTCAAGCGCGACGTGTACCAGCAGGCGCTGTCGGAGCTCGCGCGCTATCTCGCCCGCGACCAGCGTCGGCCCGACGGACCGCGGGTCCCGCGCGAAACGAGCTAGCGCTGGCGTTGGCGCAAGCCTCCACGGAGGACCGGCAATGACGCTCGACTACGCTGCCCTGCCGCTGCGACGCTTGAGGTCGGGGGCCCGCCTGCGGGCCACGACGCCGCACAGCGGCGAGCGGCTCACGCTCGACTCCCGCGCGCTGTCGGTCATGACCGACTTCGCGATCGTGCCGGCGGCGACGATCGAGCCCGACGCGTCGGTCGACGACGCCAACCGGTCGATGATCCGCCGCGGCGTGCGCTCGCTGATCGTCGTCGACCACGCGCACCGCGTGCTCGGCATCATCACCGCGACCGACGTCCTCGGCGAGCGGCCGATGCAGGTGGCGCTCGAGCACGGCGTGAAGCACCACGAAGTCCCGGTCCGCGAGGTGATGACGCCGCTCGACCGGATGGAGGCGCTGCCGATCGACGCGCTGATCGACGCGAAGATCGGCCACGTCGCCGCCACGCTGCACAAGGCCGGGCGCCAGCACGCGCTCGTCGTCGAGACCGGGGCGGACGGCGACACCGTCCGCGGCATCTTCTCGCTCACCCAGATCGCGAGCGATCTCGGCATCAGCATCGAGACCACGTCGGTGGCCGCGACCTTCGCCGAGGTGGAAGCGGCGCTCGGCCGCTGACGACCGGCTTGACAGGCGCATGGGCCCGCGCCTATAGTCGATCGAGCGATTTAGAGCTAGTCTAAATCGGCTTCTCGCGAGGGGGCGAGACCCCCGCAAACTTCTGGCGCAAACAAGGAGGCCGCTCATGGCACAGCTGAAAGGATCCAAGACCGAAGGCAACCTCAAGGCGGCGTTCGCCGGCGAGTCGCAGGCCAATCGTCGCTATCTGTACTTCGCGAACAAGGCCGACGTCGAAGGACAGAACGACGTCTCCGCCGTCTTCCGCTCCACCGCCGAGGGCGAGACCGGGCATGCGCACGGCCATCTCGAGTACCTCGAGCAGGTCGGCGATCCGGCGACCGGGCTGCCGATCGGCCGCACGCGCGAGAACCTGAAGGCGGCGATCGCCGGCGAGACCCACGAGTACACCGACATGTATCCGGGGATGGCGAAGGACGCGCGGGCCGAGGGCTTCGACGAGATCGCCGACTGGTTCGAGACGCTCGCGAAGGCCGAGCGTTCGCACGCGAACCGCTTCCAGAAGGCGCTCGACTCGCTCGCCGACTGACGCGCGGCGCGATCGCTCGGGGGAGGAGCGGCGTCCCCGCCGCTCCTCGCTTGCCTGCCGATCGCGTTGCTTCCACCCGCGTTGTTTTCGCTGGCGCGCGCGCGCGCCGGTACATACGGCTACATCCATCATGGCCAGAGAAGGCAGCCTCGAAGCCCCGACGCGTCATCCGATCGACTGGCGCTCGCCCGATTTCTACGATGCGGAAAAGCTCGACCGCGAGCTGCACCGCGTCTTCGACATCTGCCACGGCTGCCGCCGCTGCGTCAGCCTGTGCACCGCCTTCCCGACGCTGTTCGATCTCGTGGACGAAGGCAAGACCGGCGAGCTGGACGGCGTCGACACGAAGGATTACACCAAGGTCGTCGACCAGTGCTACCTGTGCGACCTCTGCTACATGACGAAGTGCCCCTACGTTCCGCCGCACGAGTGGAACGTCGACTTCCCGCACCTGATGCTGCGCGCCAAGGCGGTCAAGTTCCGGAACGGCGAGGTCCGCTTCCGCGACAAGCTCCTGTCCAGCACCGACGCGCTCGGCAAGCTCGCCGCGATCCCGGTCGTCGCGCAGACGGTGAATGCCCTGAACGCGAACGGTCCCGCGCGCTCGGCGCTCGAGAAGGTGCTCGGCGTTCACCACGAGCGGAAGCTGCCACCGTACAGCCCGGGCAGGTTCCGCGGCCACGCCGCGCCGGCCAAGCGGCACGACGTCCGTGACGGCGAGCGCACGCCCGGCAAGGTCGCGGTCTACGCCACCTGTTACGTGAACTACAACGAGCCGGGGATCGGCGACGACCTGCTCGCCGTGCTCGACCACAACGAGATTCCGTACGTCCTCGTCGAGAAGGAGGCCTGTTGCGGGATGCCGAAGCTCGAGCTCGGCGATCTCGATGCGGTGGCGCGTCTGAAGAACGTCAACATCCCGCCGCTCGTCAAGCTCGCGCGCGACGGCTACGCGATCCTGACCGCGATGCCGTCCTGCACGCTGATGTTCAAGTCGGAGCTGCCGCTGCTGTTCCCCGACGACGCGGACGTGAAGGCGGTGGCCGAGGCGATGTTCGATCCGTTCGAGTACTTCGTGCTCAGGAACCGCGACGGGCTGCTCAAGAAGGACTTCAAGCAGCCGCTCGGCAAGGTGTCGTACCACATTCCCTGCCACGCCCGGGTGCAGAACGTCGGCCAGAAGACGCGCGAGCTGCTCGAGCTGGTGCCGGGCACGCAGGTCAACACGGTCGAGCGCTGTTCGGGACACGACGGCACGTGGGGCGTCAAGACCGAGTATTTCGCGAACGCGATGAAGATCGGGAGACCGGTGTTCAGGGCGATGGCCGGCACCGATCCCGACTACATCAGCTCCGACTGTCCGATCGCCGGCCGGCACATCGAGCAGGGCATGGGCGAGACGCGCGCGCGCCGGGAGCACCCGCTCGCGCTGCTGCGCATCGCCTACGGGCTGGCGGGCCGGTCATGACGGGCAGGGCCAAGATCGAGCGCGGGAGCCTGCTCTCGCTCGAGGCCTACGCGCGGCAGCGCAACGACTTCCGCGCGCGCGTGATCGCGCACAAGAAGAACCGCAAGGTCGAGCTCGGCGCCCACGTCGCCCTTGCCTTCGAGGACGAGCTGACCATCCGCTACCAGATCCAGGAGATGCTGCGGATCGAGCGGGTCTTCGAGGAGGACGGCATCCGCAGCGAGCTCGAGGCCTACAATCCCCTGGTTCCCGACGGGCGCAACTTCAAGGCGACGATGATGATCGAGTACCCGGATCCGGCGGAGCGCAAGCGCATGCTGGCGCGGCTGAAGGGCATCGAGGACCGGGTCTGGATCCGCGTCGAGGGCTGCGAGCGCGTCTACGCCGTGGCCGACGAGGACCTCGAGCGCGAGAACGAGGAGAAGACCTCCGCGGTGCACTTCCTGCGCTTCGAGCTCGCGGAGCCGATGGCGCAGGCGCTCAAGCGCGGCGGCGACCTCGCGATCGGCGTCGACCATCCCGAGTACCACGCCGAGATCCCGGCGGTCCCGCGCAACGTGCGGGACGCGCTGGTCGCGGACCTCGCGTGAAGCATCTCGCCGGGCTCGTGCTCGCGGCCGCGATCGCGGTCGGCGCCTGCTCGGGCCCGGCGCCGCTGGTGACCGCCGAGGAGATCGACGACCCCGCCGCGCCCCAGAAGGCGAAGGTCGAGCCGGAGGTGAAGCTCCCGCCGTTCCCGAAGGAGCAGGTCCTGATCCGGTTCGACGTCTATCCGCGGACGTCGTTCGAGTACTTCGTCGATCCGACGCTCGATCTCGTTGCCGGGCGAGGGCATCGTTCGGTTCACCGTCGTTGCCAAGACCGGCGCGGCGGAGAACGTCAGCTACGAGGGATTCCGCTGCATCACGCGGGAGCACAAGATGTACGCGCGCGCCAACCGCGACGGCGCGTGGGCGATGGTCAAGGGCGCGGGCTGGGAACCGGTCAGCGAGCTGCACCACGCAGATGTTTCGCAAGGAGCTCTACTGGAACTTCTTCTGCCCCGGGAAGCACACCATCAACACGCCGCGCGAGGGTGTCGACGCGCTGCGCTTCGGCCGGCATCCGAATGCCCGGCCGGAAGGTTCGTTCGCCGAGTGAGGCGGGTCAGAGCAGCACGAGGTTGTCGCGGTGGATGAGCTCGGGCTCGTCCACGTAGCCGAGGGCGCTCTCGATCTCGCTTGACGGGCGCCCGAGGATGCGGCGCGACTCCGCTGCGCTGTAGTTGACCAGCCCACGGGCCACCTCCCGGCCGTCCGGGGCCACGCAGGCGACGACGGCACCGCGCTCGAATTCGCCTTCCACGCGCTTCACGCCGATCGGCAGCAGGCTCTTCCCGCCGGTGGCGAGCGCGCGGACGGCGCCTGCGTCCAGCACCACGCGTCCGCCCACCTGCACGTGATCCGCGAGCCATTGCTTGCGCGCGGCGAGCGGCGCGGTGTCCGCGTAGAGCAGCGTGCCGATCGCCTCGCCCGCGGCGAGCCGGAGGAGGACGTCGGGCTCCTGGCCGGACGCGATCACCGTATGCGCGCCGCTCCGCGCCGCGCGTTTCGCCGCCAGGACCTTCGTCAGCATGCCGCCGCGAGCGAGCGCGCTGCCCGTGCCTCCGGCCATGTCCTCGAGCGCGAGCTCACCGGCGCGCGCGCTCGCGAACGAGGGTCGCCGCAGGGTCCCGCCGCGGGTCGGCGGTGAAGAGACCCGCCGTGTCCGTGAGGATCACCAGGACTTCGGCTTCGATGAGGTTCGCGACGAGGGCGCCGAGCGTGTCGTTGTCGCCGACGCGGATCTCGTCGGTCACGACGGTGTCGTTCTCGTTGATCACCGGGACGACGCCGAGCGCGATCAGCGTGCGCAGCGTCGACCGCGCGTTCAGGTACCGGCTCCGGTCGGCGAGGTCGGCATGCGTCAGCAGGACCTGGGCGGTGCGGATCGAGTGCTTCCGGAAGCAGCCTTCGTAGGCCTCGGCGAGCCCCATCTGGCCGACTGCGGCCGCGGCCTGCAGCTCGTGCATCGCGTGCGGCCGCTTCTTCCAGCCGAGCCGCTGCATGCCGGCCGCGATCGCGCCGCTCGAGACGAGCACCACCTCCTTCCCGGCGGCCCGGAGCTGCGCGATCTGGTGCGCCCAGTTTCCCATCGCCGCGAGGTCGAGGCCCTCGCCCTGGTTGGTGACGAGCGAGCTTCCGACCTTGACGACGAGTCGCTTCGCGTCGCGCACACGGTCGTTCACGACTTGCGCTCCAGCTCGTTCATCACCGCGTAGCAGAGCTCGCGGCAGCCTTCGCCGGTGAGGGCGGACACGACGAACCGCGGCCCCTTCCAGCGCAGCCGGCGCACGAGTTCGTCTGCCGCGCGATCGCGCTCGGGCGGCGGGAGCAGGTCGGCCTTGTTGAGCACCAGCCAGCGCGGCTTGCGGTACAGGCGCTCGTCGTACTTCCGCAGCTCGGCGACGATCGCCCGCGCGTCGCGAACCGGATCGGCGGCCGGGTCGAACGGCGCGATGTCGACGACATGGAGCAGCAGCCGGGTGCGCGCCAGGTGGCGCAGGAACTGGTGCCCGAGGCCCGCGCCCTCCGCGGCGCCGGCGATCAGTCCCGGGATGTCGGCGACGACGAAGCTCCGGTTCATGTCGACGCGCACGACGCCGAGGCTGGGGTGGAGCGTCGTGAACGGATAGTCGGCGACCTTCGGCCGCGCGCTCGAGACGGCGCGGATCAACGTGGACTTGCCGGCGTTCGGCAGCCCCAGCAGGCCGACGTCGGCGAGCACCTTGAGCTCGAGGGCGAGCTCGCGGCTTTCGCCGGGCTTGCCCGGGGTCGCCCGGCGCGGCGCGCGATTCACGCTCGACTTGAAGTTGACGTTGCCGAGGCCGCCGCGGCCGCCCTGTGCGAGCACCGCGACCTGTCCGTGCGCGGCGAGGTCCGCGACCAGGGCGCCGCTCTCGCGATCGGTGATGACGGTACCCACCGGCATCCGCAACCGTATGTCGTCCGCGCCCCGGCCGTTGGCCTGCTTGCCGTGACCCTTCTCGCCGTCCTTCGCGCGGTGGATGCGCGCGTAGCGGTAGTCGATGAGCGTATTCACGTTGCGATCGGCGACGGCGTAGACGCTCCCGCCGCGCCCGCCGTCGCCGCCGTCCGGCCCGCCGCGGGGCACGTACTTCTCGCGGCGAAAGCTGACCGCCCCGTCCCCGCCCTTGCCGGCGTGGACGGAGATGCGGGCTTCGTCGACGAACTTCATGCTTGCGGAGGGCACCAACAAAAAAGCCCTATCGCAAGGATAGGGCTTCGTTGTGGGGAAGCCAGTCTACGGTGCCGGGATCACGCTCACGACCTGCTTCGAGTCCGGGCCCTTGGCGCCGAACTCGATCCGGCCCGCGACCTTCGCGAACAGCGTGTGATCGCGCCCCATGCCGACGTTCGGGCCGGCGTGGATCTTGGTGCCGCGCTGCCGCACGATGATGCTCCCGGCCGGGACCACCTCGCCGCCGTAGCGCTTCACGCCGAGCCGTTTGGATTGGGAGTCGCGGCCGTTCCGCGAGCTTCCGCCTGCTTTCTTGTGTGCCATTTGACGCTCCGTTCGGTCGGCGATCAGCCGGAGATGCCGGTGATGGCGATCTCGGTGTACTGCTGGCGATGCCCCTGCGACTTCTTATAGTGCTTGCGGCGGCGCAGCTTGAAGATCGAGACCTTGTCGTGCTTGCCGTGAGCGACGACGGTCGCCTTCACCGCCGCCCCGGCGAGGAGCGGGCCGCCGAACTTCACCGTTTCACCCTCGCCGATCGCGAGCACCTCGTCGAGGACGACCTCGGCGCCGACCTCGGCCGCGAGCTTCTCGACCTTGAGCTTGTCGCCGGCCGATACCCGGTACTGCTTACCGCCGGTCCTGATAACCGCGTACATGATGCGCACCGCCCATGGCAGGGTAAATCCCCAGGAAACTCAGCATTATACCGATCGCTTCGCGGTCGAGTCAAAGACCGCTTGTGCTACCCTGTCCGGGCCCCTCCTTGGACCCGCCCGCCCCGCTTGTCCGCCTCGCTCGACCCGATCCGCGCCCTCGTCGCCGACGACATGGCGGCCGTGGACGCCCTGATCCGCCGCCGGCTCGACTCCGACGTCGTCCTGGTGCGGCAGGTCGCCGAGTACATCATCGCCAGCGGCGGCAAGCGGCTGCGCCCGGTGCTCGTGCTGCTTGCGGCGGGCGCGTGCGGGTATCGCGGGCCGCATCACCACGAGCTCGCCGCGGTGGTGGAGTTCATCCACACCGCCACGCTGCTGCACGACGACGTCGTCGACGAATCGGAGCTCCGCCGCGGCCGCCGGACCGCGAATGCGGCGTTCGGCAACGCGGCCTCGGTGCTGGTGGGCGATTTCCTGTACTCGCGTGCCTTCCAGATGATGGTGGCCGTGCGAAGCATGCGCGTGATGGAGGTGCTCGCCGAAGCGACCAACACCATCGCCGAGGGCGAGGTGATGCAGCTCCTGAACGTCCACAACGCCGACGTCGGCGAAGACGGAGTACCTGGAGGTGGTCCGCCGCAAGACCGCGAAGCTCTTCGAGGCCTCGGCGCGGCTCGGCGCGATCCTCGGCGAGTGCGTCGCCCGCGGTCGAGGACGGCTTTGCCGCCTATGGCCGCCATCTCGGGACCGCGTTCCAGCTCGTCGACGACGTGCTCGACTACTCCGGCGACCTGCACGAGACCGGGAAGAACATCGGTGACGATCTGAACGAGGGAAAACCGACCCTGCCGCTCATTCACGTCATGCGCCGCGGCACCCCGGCGCAGATCGCGACCGTCCGGCGGGCGATCGAGGACGGCGGGCGGGACGCGTTCGCCGCGGTCCTCGACGCGATCCACGCAAGCGGCGCGCTCGAGGTCGCGCGCACGCAGGCGCGGGCAGAGGCCGCAGCGGCCTGCGACGCGCTCGCCGCCGCCGGCGATTCAGCCTACAAGCAAGGTCTGCTACACTTGGCGGCCTTCGCGGTGGAGCGCAACTACTGATTCCAGCCGGCGCCGCCGCCGTCTTCCCGCGACTCGGGGTGTAGCTCAGCCTGGTAGAGTACTGCGTTCGGGACGCAGGTGTCGCTGGTTCGAATCCAGTCACCCCGACCATCCTTCCCCCTCCGTCGCCCCGCCGTCCGGTAGTGTCGGTGCGCGACTCTTCACGTTTCGGGCACGAACGCGCCAACCGCAGCGTCACGGCGACCCTATAATCGTCGCGGCTCGCCGCCTACCCTCGTCATGGGCAAACTGCTGATCCTCGTCCTCGTCGGACTCGTCGCTTACTTCCTGTGGCGAGGGTTCCGGCGCGACGGCGAGGCAACTCGGAAACCGCCCGCCGATGGCGAGCGCATGGTGGACTGCAGCCAGTGCGGCGTGCACCTGCCGGTCTCCGAGGCGGTCGAAGCGAGGGGCAGGTACTTCTGCTCCGACGAGCACCGCCGGCTGTTCAGCGCTTGAACAAGCCCACCGCACCCGAACTCGCGGCGCTTCGCGCGCATCCCCTGCAGGTGGAGCCGCGCGAGCCGCAGGCGGTTCCCGACTCGTTCTGGGTCTCGCTTCGCTACTTCAACGCCTACCGGATCGCGATCGCGGCGCTGTTCCTCGCCTCGGCGCTCGTCTACGGCGACGCCCTGAACCTCGGCAGCCACGACCTGCGGCTCTTCACGGCCGCCGCCGCGGCGTATCTCGCGGCCGCGGTCGCGTTCCAGGTGGCGCTCAAGCGGGCGCCCCGGAGCTTCGATACCCACCTCACCACCCACATCTGCACCGACATCGCCGCGACGGTTCTGCTCATGTTCGCGAGCGGCGGGTTCCGCAGCGGCCTCGCGGTGATGCTGCTGATCTCGATCGCCGCGGCGTCGCTCGTGAGCCGCGGCCGGCTGCTGCTGTTCTACGCGGCGCTCGCGACCATCGCGGTGCTGGTCGAGCAGGCGGTCGAGGTCGTCGCTTTCGGCGAGAGCGTCGGGGGCTTCCTGCCACCGGCGATGATCTCGATCGGCTACTTCGCCACCGCGCTCGTCACCAACCAGCTCGCGCAGCGGGTCATCACCAACGAGCGCGTCGCCCGGCAGCGCGGCCTCGATCTCGCCAATCAGCTCCGGATCAACCAGCGCGTCATCCAGGACGTGCAGGACGGCGTGCTCGTCGTGGATTCGAACGGCCTCGTGCGCAGCCACAACCCGCGGGTCTCGCAGCTGCTCGGGCGGCCGGCGCCCGAGCTCGATCAGATCGAGGCGTTCTCGGTCGAGCTCGCCCAGGCGCTCGCGGATTGGCGCACGGGCTCCGGGCGGGCGACACCGGTGCTGACCCTTCCCGAAACCGGCACGGTGGTGCGCGCGCGGTTCGTCGACGCCGGCGTCGGGAACGACAGCTTCACGGTGATCTACCTCGAGGACATCTCCAAGCTGGAAGACCAGGCGCGCCAGCTGAAACTCGCCGCCCTCGGCCGGCTCACCGCCAACATCGCGCACGAGATCCGCAACCCGCTGGCGGCGATCACCCACGCGTCCGAGCTGATGAGCGAGGAAAACCGGCAGCCCGCGCGCGAGCGCCTGATCCGGATCATCCGCGACAACGCGGGCCGGCTCGACCGGATGGTGAAGGACGTGCTCGAGCTCAACCGGCGCGACCGCGTGCAGCCCGAGGCGCATCCGGCTCACGCCCTTCCTCGACACGTTCCTGGACGAGTTCGCGCAGAACGAGCAGGTCGCCCGCGAGGGCTTCGTGCTCGAGATCGACGGCGACGGCGTCGTCGAGTTCGACCGCGTCCACCTGCACCAGGTGCTGTGGAACCTCGTCCGGAACGGGTGGCGCCACTCGCTGAAGGGCGCGGGAAGCGTCCGTCTGCGCCTGCTGCGGCAGGGCAATCGGCTAGAATTGCACGTCATCGACGACGGCCCCGGCGTGGCGAAGGACCTGCAGAGCCAGCTGTTCGAGCCGTTCTTCACGACCTACAGCGCGGGCACCGGCCTCGGCCTGTACATCGCCCGCGAGCTGTGCGGGGCGAACGGCGCCGCGCTCGACTACGTCGACCGCGGGGCGGGCGGCGATTTCCGGATCACTTGGCAGGGGGTACGGGGATGAACCGGCCGGAGCGCCGCGCAGCCGCGAAGACCACGGTGCTCGTGGTCGACGACGAGGCCGACATCCGGGAGCTGCTCGAGCTCACCCTGATCCGGATGGGTCTCGGGGTCGAATGCGCCGGCTCGGTCGCCGAGGCGACCGGCTTCCTCGAGCGCATGAGCTTCGACCTGTGCCTCACCGACATGCGCCTGCCGGACGGCGACGGCCTCGAGCTGGTGCGCTACATCGGCGCGCACTGCGCGGACCTTCCGGTGGCCGTGATCACGGCGCACGGCAGCACCGAGAACGCAGTAGCGGCGCTCAAGGCGGGCGCGTTCGACTACGTGTCGAAGCCCCTTTCGCTCGAACAACTGCGCACGCTCGTCAAGTCGGCGCTCAACCTGCCGCAGAAGGCGGTGCCGAAGCCCGAGGGCGGCGGTGCGTACCGGCTGCTCGGCGACAGCCCGCCCATGCAGCAGGTGCGCTCGATGATCGAGAAGCTCGCCCGCAGCCAGGCGCCGCTCTATCTCACCGGCGAATCCGGAAGCGGCAAGGAGCTCGCTGCGCGCCTCATCCACGAGGGCGGTGCGCGACGGGACAAGCCTTTCGTGCCGGTGAACTGTGGCGCCATCCCCGAGAACCTGGTGGAAAGCGAGTTCTTCGGCTACCGCAAGGGGGCCTTCACCGGCGCCGAATCCGACCGGGAAGGCTTCTTCCATGCCGCGAACGGCGGGACGCTGTTTCTCGACGAGGTCGGCGACCTGCCGCTGCCGATGCAGGTGAAGCTGCTGCGCGCGATTCAGGAGAAGCGGGTCCGCAAGGTCGGGGCGACGACCGAGGATCCGGTCGACGTCAGGATCATCTGCGCGACCCACCGGTCGCTCCCCGCGCTGGTGGAAGCGGGCAAGTTCCGCCAGGATCTCTACTACCGGCTCGCCGTCATCGAGCTGCGCCTGCCGAGCCTGCGCGAATGCCGGGAGGACATCCCGCTCCTCGCCGACGCGGTGCTCGCGCGCCTGGGCGAGGAGAGCGGTGCCCGGCGCCGACGGCTCTCCGCCGCGGCGCTCTCGGCGCTCGCCGCGTACGACTTCCCGGGCAACGTCCGCGAGCTCGAAAACGTCCTCGAGCGCGCGATCGCGCTCTCGGGAACGGACGAGATCCACCCCGACGATCTGCAGCTCGCTCCGCCGACCATCGCCGAAGAGCCGCAGGCACCGAACGCGAAGTGGCCGCTCCAGGAGTACCTCGACCGGGTGGAGCGCGAGGCGATCCTCGAAGCGCTCGACAAGACGCGCTTCAACCGGACCGCTGCGGCCAAGCTCCTCGGCATCACCTTCCGCGCCCTCCGCTACCGGATGGAGCGGCTCGGGATCCACTAGCGGGGCGTGGCGACGCGCGCCGACCGCGGCGTCCGGCGCCCGCGGGGACGGATTCCCGGCCGCGGCCGGCTGCCGTCGCTGCGGATCGATGCCGCCGGGCGCGCCGCCGGAGCGCGGCAGGTGCCCTCGCCCAACGCCGATGCCCGCCCGCGCGGGACCAAGATCACGCTGCTCGTCGTCCATAACATCAGCCTGCCCCCGGGGGTCTTCGGCGGGCGACGACGTCGTGCGGCTCTTCACGAACACGCTCGACTGCTCGTCCCACCCGGCTTACGAGGCGCTGCAGGCGCTGCGGGTCTCGGCGCATTTCTTCATCCGGCGGACCGGCGAGGTCGTCCAGTTCGTGCCATGCGGGCGGCGTGCCTGGCACGCCGGCGAGTCCACGTGGAACGGGCGCTCGCGCTGCAACGACTTCTCGATCGGGGTCGAGCTCGAGGGCACCGATACCGTCCCCTACGCCGACGTCCAGTACGACCGGCTCGCGGACCTCGTGATCGCGCTCCGGCGGCGCTACCCGATCGCCGACCTCGTGGGTCACAGCGACGTGGCGCCGGCCCGCAAGACCGACCCGGGCCCGGCGTTCGACTGGCCGCGCCTGCGGGCGCTCCTCGGCACCGCGCGCCGACGCTGAGGCGTCGCGGCTCGTCCGTCGGCTCCCTCGTCGCTGGTCGCTTCGACGCCGGTCAGCCCGTCGGCGGTTCCGGTCCTCAGCCTCGTGACTGGTCTCCTCATCGCCCCTGTTCGCGCCCGCGCCGGGACGCGCACGTGACGAATCCGTGACGAACTTCACGCGCTGCGCGCACAACCCGCGCTGGAGCCGTGAAAGGCTTGAGAAAAGCGTTGCAAGCGGCCGCCCGGCGCACTAGAATTAGGGCTACTACTCTAGCAATACACTATATGTAGTGGTCCGGCCGCGGGCGCCGGACGGGCGGGCCGGAGGGGGCCCGGGCAATCAATAAGCACGAACAGAGGAGACCGAGATGCAACTTGCGGGTGAAGCCGTACCGTCCCAGCCTTTCGTCACCGCAAGTGTTCCCGAGTCCGCTCCAGGTCATCAGGCTTCGCTCCTAGCGCAGTACAAGGTCATACGCCGGAACGGCGCGGTCGTCGCGTTCGAGCCGGGCAAGATTTCGGTCGCGATGACCAAGGCGTTCCTCGCCGTGACCGGCGGTCAGGGCGCGGCGTCCGCCCGCATCCGCGAGGTCGTCGCGCGGCTCACCGACGGGGTCGTCGGCGCGCTCATCCGCCGCCAGCCGACCGGCGGCACCTTCCACATCGAGGACATCCAGGACCAGGTCGAGCTCGCGCTGATGCGCTCGGGCGAGCACGACACGGCGCGGGCGTACGTGCTGTACCGGGAGAAGCGTGCCCAGGTCCGCGCGCAGGAGGCGGCCCAGAAGAAGACCGCCGCG
The DNA here is from genome assembly GCA_963762785.1 of uncultured beta proteobacterium. Classification (GTDB taxonomy): domain Bacteria; phylum Pseudomonadota; class Gammaproteobacteria; order Burkholderiales; family SG8-39; genus DATEDA01. Next base: position 19,619 of record CAVXND010000079.1, on the reverse strand, counting down.
GTGCAGCCGGTGCTGCACGCGCTCGAGAAGGGCGAGCGCCGCCCGCTCGACATCGCGCGGCTGAAGGAGCTCGTCGAGGTCGCGTGCGCGGGGCTAGGGCGACGCGGTGGGTCCGGAGGCGATCCTCCAGGAGACGGTCAAGAACCTGTACGACGGCGTGCCCATGGACGAGGTGCGCAAGTCGGCGATCCTCTCGGCGCGCGCGCTGATCGAGAAGGATCCCGGGTACGCCTACGTGACGGCGCGCCTGCTGCTGCACACGATCCGCCTCGAGGTGCTGGGAGAAGAAGTCTCCCAGGCCGAGATGTCCACGCGGTACGCGGACTATTTCCCCCAGTTCATCAAGAGCGGCATTCAGGCGGAGCTCCTCGACGAGCGGCTCGCGCGCTTCGACCTCCTCAAGCTCGGCGCCGCGCTCGACGCCGACCGCGACCTGAAGTTCGGCTACCTCGGCCTGCAGACGCTGTACGACCGCTACTTCCTGCACGTCGACGGCCGTCGCATCGAGCTGCCGCAGGCGTTCTTCATGCGCGTGGCGATGGGGCTTGCGCTGAACGAGATCAACAAGGAAGAGCGGGCGATCGAGTTCTACGACGTGCTGTCGCGATTCGACTTCATGAGCTCGACCCCGACGCTCTTCAACTCGGGGACCCGGCGCTCCCAGCTCTCGAGCTGCTACCTGACCACGGTTTCCGACGACCTCGACGGGATCTACGAGGCGATCAAGGAGAACGCGCTGCTCGCCAAGTTCGCCGGCGGTCTCGGCAACGACTGGACGCCGGTGCGGGCGCTCGGCAGCCACATCAAGGGGACGAACGGCAAGTCGCAGGGCGTAGTGCCGTTTCTCAAGGTGGTGAACGACACGGCGGTCGCGGTCAACCAGGGCGGGAAGCGCAAGGGCGCGGTGTGCTCGTACCTCGAGACCTGGCACCTCGACATCGAGGAGTTTCTCGAGCTGCGCAAGAACACCGGCGACGACCGGCGCCGGACCCACGACATGAACACCGCGAACTGGGTTCCGGACCTGTTCATGAAGCGCGTGGTGGAGAACGGCGAATGGACGCTCTTCTCGCCGTCCGACGCCGCAGACCTGCACGACAAGTTCGGCGCCGCGTTCGAGCAGGCCTATCTCGGCTACGAAGCGAAGGTCGCGCGCGGCGAGCTGAAGCTGCACAAGAAGATTCCCGCGGTCCAGCTCTGGCGGAAGATGCTCTCGATGCTGTTCGAGACCGGGCATCCCTGGATCACCTTCAAGGACCCGTGCAACCTCCGGTCGCCGCAGCAGCACGTGGGCGTCGTTCACAGCTCCAATCTGTGCACCGAGATCACCCTCAACACCAACGATCGCGAGATCGCGGTGTGCAACCTCGGCTCGGTCAACCTGGTCGCGCACATGCGCGACGGGCGGCTCGATCACGACAAGCTGAAGGCGACGATCGCCACCGCGATGCGGATGCTCGACAACGTGATCGACATCAACTACTACGCGGTCGCGAAGGCGCGGAACTCGAACCTCAAGCACCGGCCGGTCGGGCTGGGGATCATGGGGTTCCAGGACTGCCTGCACCTGCTGCGCGTTCCATACGCCTCGGCCGAGGCGGTCGAGTTCGCCGACCGGTCGATGGAGGCGGTGGCATTTCACGCCTACTGGGCGTCGACCGAGCTCGCCGAAGAGCGCGGCCGCTATTCGTCCTTCAAGGGCTCGCTGTGGGATCGCGGTGTGCTTCCGCAGGACACCCTCGCGCTCCTCAAGGAAGAGCGGGGCGGGTTCGTGGAGGTCGACACGTCGGAGACGCTCGACTGGGGCGCCCTGCGCGAGCGCATCAAGCGCCACGGCATGCGCAACTCGAACTGCCTCGCGATCGCGCCTACGGCCACCATCGCGAACATCATCGGCGTGTCGCCGTCGATCGAGCCGACCTATCAGAACCTCTACGTGAAGTCGAACCTGTCGGGCGAGTTCACCGTCGTCAACGAGTACCTCGTGGCGGACCTCAAGGCGGCGGGGCTCTGGGACGAGGTCATGATCGCCGATCTCAAGTACTTCGACGGCAGCCTCGCGCGGATCGATCGCGCGCCGGCCGAGCTGCGCCGGCTGTACGCCACGGCGTTCGAGGTCGACGCGTCGTGGCTCGTGGAAGCGGGAGCGAGACGGCAGAAGTGGATCGACCAGTCGCAATCGCTCAACATCTACTTCGGCAACGCGTCCGGCAAGAAGCTGGACGAGACCTACAAGCTCGCGTGGCTGCGCGGGTTGAAGACGACCTACTACCTGCGCTCTCTGGGTGCGACGCACGCCGAGAAATCGACCGTCAAGGCGGGCCAGCTCAACGCCGTGCCGAGCGACGGCGGCGTGCTCGCCGCGCCCGCGACGGAGGCGGGTGAGCCGAAGTTCTGCGCGATCGACAACCCTGAATGCGAGGCCTGCCAGTAAGGGCCCCAGGAACGAGGGAGGAGAAGGATGTTGCAGTTCGACGATGACGTGATGGCAGGCGGCGCACTTGGGCTGCAGGCGATGTCGGGATTCGGCTTGCCAGGAGTCGCCGGTTTCGTGCCGACGGCCGCAGCGGAGCTCGCGCCGGCGGCGAGAGTGCGGGCGCCCGAACCGATCGAATCCGGAGGCCGACCACCGGCGGATCCGGCTCGAGGACAAGCGGATCATCAACGGGCGCACCGACGTCAACCAGCTCGTCCCGTTCAAGTACAAGTGGGCCTGGGACAAGTACCTGTCGGCGTGCGCGAACCACTGGATGCCGCAGGAAGTCAACATGAGCCGCGACATCGCGCTCTGGAAGGACCCGAACGGCCTGACCGATGACGAGCGGCGCGTCGTGAAGCGCAACCTCGGGTTCTTCGTCACCGCGGACTCGCTCGCGGCGAACAACATCGTGCTCGGCACCTACCGCCACATCACCGCGCCGGAGTGCCGGCAATACCTGCTGCGGCAGGCGTTCGAGGAGGCGATCCACACCCACGCCTATCAGTACATCGTCGAGAGCCTCGCGCTTGACGAAGGCGAGGTGTTCAACGCCTATCACGAGATCTCCTCGATCCGCGACAAGGACGAGTTCCTGGTCCCGTTCATCGACACGCTGACCGACCCGTCCTTCCGGACCGGCACACCGGACGCGGATCAGGAGCTGCTGCGGAGCCTGATCGTGTTCGCGTGCGTGATGGAAGGGCTGTTCTTCTACGTCGGGTTCACCCAGATCCTCGCGCTTGGCCGGCAGAACAAGATGACCGGCGCCGCCGAGCAGTACCAGTACATCCTGCGCGACGAGTCGATGCACTGCAACTTCGGCATCGACCTGATCAACCAGATCAAGCTCGAGAACCCGCACCTGTGGACCCCGGAGTTCCGCGAGGAGATCCAGGCGCTCATCAGGCAGGCGGTCGAGCTCGAATACCGGTACGCCGAGGACACGATGCCGCGGGGCGTGCTCGGGTTGAACGCGCCGATGTTCAAGGAGTATCTCCGCTTCATCGCGAACCGTCGCTGCCAGCAGATCGGGGTGGAGCAACTCTATGCGGGCGCGGCGAATCCGTTCCCGTGGATGAGCGAGATGATCGACCTCAAGAAGGAGCGCAACTTCTTCGAGACCCGCGTGATCGAGTACCAGACCGGGGGCGCGCTGAATTGGGAGTAAGTGGTTGTCGAGCGGCAAGGACTCGTTTACGGTTCGGGTTCGTGGGCGATGCGCGCAGCGCTGGGCGCGGTGCGCGAATGCGAGGTACTTGCGTCGGTGCAGACCGGCGCGCGGGGATTTTCGGAATGACCATGGTGTCGGACCCCTGCGGGCTCCGACATTTTTGTATGCGAGCGCCGCGTGTAAGCCGCGGCGTCACGGATTCGGCGGCCGGAGTCCGCTCCGGCGGCCGGATACCCGGGCCGGCACGGCCGGGTGCAGCTGGTAGCACCTTTCGTCAACCCTGGAAGGAGTGCAAGCATGGCAACGAAGAGAAAAGCGAAAAAAGCTGCGAAGAAGAAGACCGCCAAGAAGGCCAAGAAGAAGAAGGCAGGAAGACGCAGAGCGGCAGCCAAGAAGAAAACGGCGAAGAAAAAGTCGGCCTCACGGAAGAAGAGGCCGGCAAAGAAAAAGGCGGCCCGCAAGGCCGCCAAGAAAAAAGCTGCGAAGAAACCCGCCAAGAAGAAGGCGGAGCCGGTAGCGGCAGCCAAGCCAGCGGCGAGACCCGCGCCATCGGCACCGACGGCAGCACCTGCTGCTCCGTCGGCCGCCGCGGCGCAAGGGGCGAGGACCGCCCTCAATCCCGCTGCAGCTTGGCCGTTCCCAACCGGGTCACGGCCCTAGGCGGAAGTCGAATCGTCTGCGGTCGGGCTTTGTGCAGGCAAAGTCCGAACCGCAGACATTCGGCACTTGAACTGCCTGTCCCCCGGCTCTCACCAAGGGGACGGCGCCATTTTAACAGCCGGCCACTCGCGGGGCCGGGCTGCGTTTCGCCCAAAATTTTTTTATTGTGCGACGCAGCATCAGGCACTTTGCCAAGTCCCTGATTCGGCACCAGTTTTTCGCTGCTTGACAGAGGTTAACTCCTTCATTAGACTGCGTTTTTCGGTAATTTCACAACGACTCAATCAGCCTATCGCTCAACGGCGTAACCCCTCGTCAGCACCAAGGGTCGGAGGAGTGCTGGCGACGGGGTCGGAGAGCGAGTCGCAGTGGTTCGGGAAGCCAGGTACGACGGCTTCCGGTCGGACCGGGGATCAGCAGGGGATAACAAGCTGTCCAGCCCGCCCGTTGGGGCAGGGTGGATTCTGGTTGAGCGTGCGCGGGTAAGTCCGCGCCGCGTCGTGGATCATGGAGGTGAGCATGAAGATGCCCAACCTGCCGGTGCAGTTGCGTAAAGGGTGGCAAGCGATGATCGGAGCCGCGCAAGGCGTTCTCGCCGGATTCGGTCTCCTTGCCCTGGTGTTGGTTGCGATCGAGGGTGGTCGGGTCCTGCCGTTCGGGCCCACGAACACCACCGCGTTCGCCGGGACGATCGATGCGACGCACGCGCTCGAGGCGGAGACCGCCGCGGTGCGCGATCCGCAGCACAAGGTCCTCGCGGGCTATCTCGCCCGCAAGTACCGGGTCGCAGGCGATGCGACCGTAGACCTCGTGAGCGAGTCGTACACCGTCGGCAAGGCGGTCGGTCTCGACCCGCTGCTGATTCTGGCCGTGATCTCCGTCGAGTCCCGCTTCAATCCGATCGCGGAGAGCGACATGGGGGCGAAGGGGTTGATGCAGGTGATCCCGAAGTTCCACACCGAGAAGCTCGCGGTCCATGGCGGCCAGGATGCGGTGCTCGATCCGAAGACCAACATCCTGGTCGGTGCCCAGATCCTCAAGGAGTACATCCGCCTCGCGGGCGGGGTCGAGGCCGGCCTGCAGATGTACAACGGCGCCCACGACGATCCGGCGCAGAGCTACGCCCAGAAGGTGATGGCCGAGAAGCAGCGACTCGAACAGACGCTGCGTGCTCCGCGTCCGGGCGGCACCGCGGCCTGAGCCAGTAGCTATCCCGGCGGTGCGACTCGTCGGGTCACCTCGGCCGAACGTGGCCGGCACCGTGGCCTGAAGCGCCAGGTCACTCCTGCCGCCAACAAACCCCGCTCCGGCGGGGTTTTCTTTTACCGGGAGTGGGCGAGCAGGCGCGCCAACCGCTCCACGCCTTCCTCGATGTCGGCCAGCGAGCGCGTGTAGGCGAAACGCACGTGTGAGCGCGCACGATGCTCGCCGAAGTCGATCCCTGGCGTGATCGCGACCCCGGCCTCCTCGAGCACCCGCCACGCGAACGCTTCGCTGTCCGCCGCGAACCGCTCGCAGCCCGGCATAGACGTAGAACGCCCCCTGCGGCATCAGCGGCACGTCGAACCCGAGCGAGCGGAGCGCCGGCACCAGGAAGTCGCGCCGCCGTCGGAACTCCGACCGGCGCTCTTCCAGGATCGCGATCGTCGCCGGCGCGAACGCCGCCAGCGCCGCGTGCTGGGCGGGCGCGGACACGCAGATGAACGCGTTCTGCGCCAGGCGCTCCATCTCGCGCACGTAGTTCGGGCGGCGCGACCAGCCACCCGAGCCGCCAGCCGGTCATGCAGAAATACTTCGAAAAGCTGTTCACGACGAACACGCGCTCCGAGTAGCCGAGCGCGGTCGGGAGATGCGGGCCGTCGTAGGTCAGTCCCTGGTAGATCTCGTCGACGAGCGCGAACCCCGCGCGCGCTTCGGCCTCGGCGATGATTCCGCGCAGCGCGTCGAGCGGCACGACGGTAGCCGGTCGGGTTCGACGGCGAAGCGAGCATCACGCCGCGCGTCCGCGGCCCCCAGTGCCGCCGCACGTCCGCGAGCGAGAGCTGGTAGTGCGCGGTTTCGTCGGCGGGAATCGTCTTCGCGTGCCCCTCGAACATCCGGACGAAGTGGCGGTTGCACGGGTAGCACGGGTCGGGCATGAGCACCTCGTCGCCGGGGCCGATCAGCGAGCCCATCGCGACGAGGAAAGCACCGGAGGCGCCGGCGGTGACCACGATCCGTTCCGGTGCGACGTTCAGGCGATAGCGGTCGGCGTAGAACTGCGAGATCGCTTCGCGGAGCGGGCGGATGCCGAGCGCATCGGTGTAGCCCATCGGCTCGCGCCGGAGCGCCGCGATCGCCGCCTCGACGACCGGTTGCGGCGCCGGGAAATCCGGCTGCCCGATCTCCATGTGGACGATGCGCCGCCCGCTCGCCTCGAGCTCGAACGCGCGTCGCTGGATCTCCATGACGTGGAACGGCTCGATCGCGTCCATGCGCGCCGCGAGCCGCAGGCGTTGGTGCGTCCGGGGATCGTCGGCGGGCGTCATGAGGAATAGTTGTCGCGGCCTCTGGGACGCGGCATTCTAACCGCCGGGACCCTTGCGGAATAAGGCGCGGGGAAGCACGTAAATCGTTGTTCGCGTGGAGTGTTCGGGCATAGACTGCCCGGGCTCCCCTCGCGGCGCCGCGCGGGGCAGTCGGGGAGGGAAGGTGCGCGACGTCGGGCTGGCGAAGGAAGACGTGCTGCTCGCGCTGGCCGCGATGTGCCAGCTCGAGCGCGTGCCGTTCGACGCCTCGCTCGTCCTCCGCGAATTCCCGCCGCCGTATTCGCTCGAAACCCTGCTCCACGCCGCCGGCCGCCTCGGCTTCGAGGCCGCTGCGCGGGAAGCGGCAGCGGACGGCATCCCCGCGATCGGCACGCCTTGCGTGGTGCTGCTCGCCGCCGTGCCGGTCGAAGGCGCGGACGGTCCCGCGCACCGGCTGGCGGTCGTTACCCGCGCGACCGAGACCGAGCTGCAGCTCATCGAGCCCGGTCGCGCCGGCCCGGCAACGGTCACCCCGGAAGGCTTCGCCGCACGGTTCACCGGACTCGTCGTCCAGTTCGCCCTGGCGGGCAGGCCGCTCGCCGATCCCGACGCGCGCGCGGAAGGCGCGCCGGTCTTCGGCTTCCGGTGGTTCGTGCCCGAGCTGCTCAAGCACAAGCGCATCTGGCGCGACGTGCTGCTCGCCTCCGCCGCGATCCAGCTGCTCGCGCTCGCGACCCCGCTCTTCACGCAGGTCGTCATCGACAAGGTCGTCGTTCATCAGACGGTCAACACGCTCGTCGTCATCGGCGTTGCACTGGTCGTCGTCACGCTGTTCAGCACCGCCATGACCTGGGTGCGGCAGTACCTGGTCCTGCACACCGGCAACCGGGTCGACGCAGTGCTCGGCACGCGGGTCTTCGAGCACCTGCTCGGGCTGCCCGCGCGCTATTTCGAGCACCGGCCGACCGGCACGATCGTCGCGCGGTTGCACGGCGTCGAGACGATCCGCGAGTTCGTCAGCGGTGCCGCGGTGACGCTCCTGCTCGACCTGCCGTTCCTCGCGATCTTCCTCGCGCTGATGTTCTGGTACAGCTGGCAGCTCACGCTGATCGCGCTCGGCGATCCTCGCCGCGATCGTGACGATCAGCATCCTGATCGTGCCGCTGATCCGGGCCCGGCTCAACCAGCAGTTCCTGCTCGGGGCGCGCAACCAGGCGTTCCTCACCGAGTACGTCGCGGGGATCGAGACCGTCAAGTCGCTCCAGATGGAGCCGCAGCTGCGCAGCCGCTACGGCGACTACCTCGCGAGCTACCTGACGGCGGGCTTCAACACCCGCCAGCTCTCGAATACCTACAACGTCGTGGCGACCGCGCTCGAGCAGGTGATGACGCTGCTGATCCTCTGCGTCGGCGCATGGATCGTGATGCGGAACGCCGGCTTCACGATCGGGATGCTGGTGGCGTTCCAGATGTTCGCGAGCCGGCTCTCGCAGCCGATGCTGCGCCTCGTCGGTCTGTGGCAGGAGTTCCAGCAGTCGGCGATCGCGGTGAAGCGCCTCGGCGACATCATGAACGCGCCGGCCGAGCCGTCGACGCTGCTCGCCGCGCGCGCGAGCCCGGACGTGGTGGAGGTCGAGACGCAGGACCTCGCGTTCCGGTACGCCGACAACCTGCCGTACCTCTACGAGAAGCTGAACCTGCGGCTGCGGTCCGGCGCCTGCGTCGCGCTCATGGGGCCGTCCGGCAGCGGCAAGAGCACGTTCGCCAAGCTCCTCCAGGGCTTCTACCTGCCGACCGACGGTCGCATCCTCCTGAACGGGCGCGACACCCGCACGCTCGCGGCGAACGAGTTGCGCGCGAACTTCGGCGTCGTACCGCAGGAGACGGTGCTCTTCTCGGGCACGATCTACGACAACCTCATTCTCGCCAACCCGCACGCCGGGTTCCAGCAGGTGATCCAGGCGTGCAAGATGGCCGAGATTCACGACGTGATCGAGCGTTTGCCGGAGGGCTACCAGACGGTGATCGGCGAGCACGGCGTGGGCCTGTCGGGCGGCCAGCGCCAGCGCCTCGCGATCGCGCGCGCGCTGCTGAAGCGGCCGCGGGTCCTGATCTTCGACGAGGCCACCTCGAGCCTCGATCAGGAGACCGCGGAATCCTTCACGCGCACCGTCAATCAGCTCAAAGGGCGGGTAACGATGCTCTTTATTGCGCACCATCTGCCGCGCACCCTGCACGTGGACGAAGTCGTTCGGCTCGGCCCGCCGCAGGAGCCGATCGCGCCGGTGCGACCCGCCCAGCCGATGCCGGTCAAGCGCTCGGGAGGCTAGAGTGGACGCGCCGACCCGGATCAGGACGCTCGCGGCCGACAAGCTCGACTTCGCGCCGGGCATTCTCAAGCTGCAGGAGGCGCCGCCGTCGCCGTTCCCGCGGGTCATCCTGTGGGTGCTGCTCGCGCTCGTCGCGGCCGTGCTCGTCTGGTCGGCGATCGGCCGGCTCGACATCATCGCGGTCGCGCAGGGGCGGATCGTGCCGCAGAACTACCTCCAGATCGTGCAGCCTGCGGAGTCGGGGATCGTCAAGGAGCTCCTCGTCCGCGAGGGCGACGTGGTGAAGTCGGGCCAGATCCTCGCCCGCATGGACATGCGGTTCTCGGAGGCCGATCGGCAGGCGCTCAGGAACGAGCTCGCGTCCCGCAGCCTGCAGCTCCGCCGCATCGATGCCGAGCTCGCCGGGACGTCGCTCGCCCGGCAGTCGGGCGACCCGCCGGCGCTGTTCGCGCAGGTCGACGCCCAGTTCCGCGCCCGGCGGCAGGCGTATCTCGACTCGCTCGAGACCGAGAAGTCGATCCTCGCCAAGGCGGAGCAGGACCTGCGGAGCGCGAAGGAGATCGAGTCGAAGCTGCGGAAGCAGCTGCCGATCTATCGCGAGCAGGAGGCGGCCTTCGAGAAGCTCACGAAGGAAGGTTACGCGGGCCGGATGATGTATCTCGAGAAGCAGCGCGACCGCATCGAGAAGGAGCAGGATCTCAAGGCGCAGGAGTTCACGATCGAGAGCCTCTCCGCGTCGATCGAGCAGTCGCGCAAGCGCCTCGCGCAGCTCGCCTCCAACTATCAGCAGACCCTGCAGAACGAGCGCGTCGACGCCGAGGCGCAGCTCCAGAAGCTGCAGCAGGAGTGGGCGAAGTCCACCGCGCGGCACGAGCTGCTCGAGCTGCGCGCCCCGCAGGACGGGATCGTCAAGGACTTCGCGACCCACACGCTCGGCAGCGTGCTGCAGCCCGGCACCGTCCTCATGACGCTGGTGCCGACCAACGACCCGATGCAGGCCGAGGTGTGGGTGCAGCACGACGACGCCGGATTCGTCGGTGCCGGGCGGCCGGTGAAGCTGAAGCTCGCGACCTACCCGTTCCAGAAGTACGGGATGATCGACGGCCAGGTGAAGCGGATCAGCCCCGACGCGAGCGATGCTTCCGACGCGCGCTCGGACCGGCGCGGCACCGAACAGCAGCCGACGACGGGGTCCGGTTATCGGACGCTGGTGTCGCTCGACACGCCCTACCTCGAGGCGGACGGCAAGCGCTATCCCCTCTCGCCCGGCATGCAGGTGACGGCGGAGATCAATCTCGGAACGAGGACCGTGCTCGAGTACGTCCTGTCGCCGGTGCAGCGAACGCTGCACGAGGCGGGGCGGGAGCGCTAGCGTCCCGCGGAAACGCCGGCCGCCGGGCGCCGAGCCTAGAAGCCGACGCCTATCCCGCCGTACCAGCCGCTGCCGCGGGGCCCCCAGCCGTAGCCGGCGAACGGAAAGAGCGCGGGCCCCCAAGGGCCCCAATACCCGATAGCCGCCCCACCAGCCCGCGTAGAGCGCCCGGTCGAACGCGAGCCGCGCCTGCGCCGCCTGGTCGGCCTGCGCCGTGATCGCGTCGATCCGCGCCGCGTCCTGTTCCGCGCTCGCGATGTAGTCGAGGACGCGCTGGTCGACGCCGTCCTTGCGCAGCGCGGCGAGCTGCGCATCGTTCAGCTTGAGGCGGGTGCCCGTCTGGTAGTAGCGGCGAATGATCTCGTCGGGGCGCACGCCCTGCTGCGACAGGGCGACGATCGTCGGCACGCTCAACCGCACCGGCGCCTGCGGGCCGATCTGCGACCACTCCGCGGGCGTGAGCCGCTCGAGGACGGGATTGCCCGCCGCGTCGCGCTGGCCGACGCCCGGCTGCGTGGCGCAGCCCGCGACCGCCGCGACGGCGAGGATGAGCACGATGTTGCGCATGACGGTTTCCTGACCCTTTCTCCGGCTCAACGCGCGGCGCTGCCGCCAGTTGACGGCCGCGCCCGATGATTCCGCGTGCCGGCCGGAGCCGTGCCTCCATGCGCGCAATTATAGGAGGAGCGGGGACCGGGACGAATATAATGGCGACCGCTCCCCAGGAGAAGGGCGATCCACCATGGACGAGGAAATCCGCAAAGCAGCGCTCGACTATCACCGGCTGCCGAAGCCCGGGAAGATCGCGGTCACCCCGACCAAGGGCCTGCTCAACCAGCGGGACCTCGCGCTCGCCTATTCGCCGGGCGTCGCCGCGGCGTGCGAGGAGATCGTCCGCAACCCGGCCGAGGCCGCGTCGCTCACCTCGCGCGCCAACCTCGTCGCGGTGATCTCGAACGGCACCGCGGTCCTCGGGCTCGGCGCGATCGGTCCGCTCGCCGGCAAGCCGGTGATGGAAGGCAAGGGCGTGCTGTTCAAGAAGTTCGCCGGCATCGACGTCTTCGACCTCGAGCTCGACGAGCGCGACCCCGACAAGCTGGTCGACATGATCGTCGCGCTCGAGCCGACGTTCGGCGGCATCAACCTCGAGGACATCAAGGCGCCCGAGTGCTTCTACATCGAGCGCAAGTGCCGCGAGCGGATGAAGATCCCGGTGTTCCACGACGACCAGCACGGCACCGCGATCATCGTCGGCGCCGCGGTGACCAACGGCCTGCGCGTCGTCGGCAAGGACATCGCGAAGGTGAAGCTCGTCGTTTCGGGCGCCGGCGCCGCGGCGCTCGCCTGTCTCGACCTCCTGGTCGGCCTCGGCATGAGGATGGAGAACATCTGGGTGTCGGACATCGCCGGCGTGGTGTACGAGGGCCGCAAGGAGGAGATGGATCCGAACAAGGCCCGCTACGCGCGCAAGACCGAGCGCGCGCAAGCTCGCCGAGATCATCGAAGGCGCCGACATCTTCCTCGGCCTCTCCGCCGGCGGGGTGCTCAAGCCCGAGATGGTGAAGAAGATGGCGGCGAGCCCGCTCATCCTCGCGCTCGCGAACCCCGAGCCGGAGATCCTGCCCGACCTCGCCAAGGAGGCGCGGCCCGACGCGATCATCGCCACCGGCCGTTCCGACTACCCGAACCAGGTCAACAACGTCCTCTGCTTCCCGTTCATCTTCCGCGGCGCGCTCGACGTCGGCGCCACGACGATCAACGAGGCGATGAAGATCGCCACGGTGAAGGCGATCGCCGACCTCGCAACCGCCGAGCAGTCCGACGTGGTCGCCGCCGCCTACGGCGAGCAGAACGTGCGGTTCGGGCCGGACTACCTGATCCCGCGTCCGTTCGACCCGCGGCTCATCGTGCAGATCGCGCCGGCGGTCGCCAAGGCGGCAATGGACTCCGGCGTCGCGACGCGGCCGATCGAGAACTTCGGCGCCTATCGCGATTCGCTCCAGCAGTTCGTCTACAACACCGGCTTCATCATGAAGCCGCTGTTCGCGGCGGCGAAGCAGTCCCCGCAGCGGATCGTCTACGCCGAGGGCGAGGACGAGCGGGTGCTGCGCGCGGTGCAGGTGGTCGTCGACGAAGGGCTCGCCAAGCCGATCCTGATCGGCCGCCCGGCGGTGATCGAACGCGGCAGATCGAGCGCCACGGGCTGCGCATCAAGGCGGGCGCGGACTTCGAGCTGATCAACATCGAGTCGCACCCGCACTACCGCGAGTACTGGCAGGAGTACCACCGGCTCACCGAGCGGCGCGGGGTCTCGGTGCAGTACGCGAAGATCGAGATGCGCCGGCGCGCGACCGGCATCGGCGCGATGGCGATCCACCGCGGCGAGGCCGACGGCATGCTGTGCGGCACCTTCGGCACGCACGATCTGCACCTGCACTACATCGACCAGGTCCTCGGACGCCGGCACGGCGTCAACCATTTCTACGCGATGAACGTGCTGATCCTCCCCAAGCGCACGCTCTTCATCTGCGACACCTACGTGAACTTCGATCCGACCACCGAGCAGATCGCCGAGATGACGGTGCTCGCGGCCGAGGAGATCCGCCGCTTCGGGATCACTACCCGCAAGACGAGTGCGCGCACACTGGCCGAGATCATCGAAGGCGCCGACATCTTCCTCGGCCTCTCGGCCGGCGGCGTGCTCAAGCCGGAGATGGTGAAGAAGATGGCGGCGAGCCCGCTCATCCTCGCGCTCGCGAATCCCGAGCCGGAGATCCTGCCCGACCTCGCGAAGCAGGCGCGGCCCGACGCGATCATCGCCACCGGCCGTTCCGACTACCCGAACCAGGTCAACAACGTCCTCTGCTTCCCGTTCATCTTCCGCGGCGCGCTCGACGTCGGCGCCACGACGATCAACGAGGCGATGAAGATCGCCGCGGTGAAGGCGATCGCCGACCTCGCCACCGCCGAGCAGTCCGACGTGGTCGCCGCCGCCTACGGCGAGCAGAACGTGCGGTTCGGGCCGGAGTACCTGATCCCGCGCCCGTTCGACCCGCGGCTCATCGTGCAGATCGCGCCGGCGGTCGCCAAGGCGGCAATGGACTCCGGCGTCGCGACGCGGCCGATCGAGAACTTCGGCGCCTACCGCGACTCGCTCCAGCAGTTCGTCTACAACACCGGCTTCATCATGAAGCCGCTGTTCGCGGCGGCGAAGCAGTCCCCGCAGCGGATCGTCTACGCCGAGGGCGAGGACGAGCGGGTGCTGCGCGCGGTGCAGGTGGTCGTCGACGAAGGGCTCGCCAAGCCGATCCTGATCGGCCGCCCGGCGGTGATCGACCGGCAGATCGAGCGCCACGGGCTGCGCATCAAGCCGGGCGCGGACTTCGAGCTGATCAACATCGAGTCGCACCCGCACTACCGCGAGTACTGGCAGGAGTACCACCGCCTCACCGAGCGCCGCGGCGTCTCGGTGCAGTACGCGAAGATCGAGATGCGCCGGCGCGCAACCGGCATCGGCGCGATGGCGATCCACCGCGGCGAGGCCGACGGCATGCTCTGCGGCACCTTCGGCACGCACGATCTGCACCTGCACTACATCGACCAGGTGCTCGGACGCCGGCACGGCGTCAACCATTTCTACGCGATGAACGTGCTGATCCTCCCCAAGCGCACGCTCTTCATCTGCGACACCTACGTGAACTTCGATCCGACCGCCGAGCAGGTCGCGGAGATGACCGTGCTCGCGGCCGAGGAGATCCGCCGCTTCGGGATCACGCCGCGCGTGGCGCTGCTGTCGCACTCGAACTTCGGCACGAGCGACCGGCCGACCGCGGTCAAGATGCGCCAGGCGCTGGAGCTGATCGGCCGGCGCGCGCCCGACCTCGAGGTCGAGGGCGAGATGCACGGCGACGCGGCGCTGTCCGAGGACGTGCGCGCCAACACCTTCCCGCGCTCGCGGCTCAAGGGCGAGGCGAACCTGCTGATCATGCCGACCCTGGACGCCGCCAACATCGCGTTCAATCTGCTCAAGACGGCCGCCGCCGACGGCGTCACCATCGGCCCGATCCTCCTCGGCTGCACGCGCCCGGCGCACATCCTGACCCCGTCCGCCACGGTGCGACGGATCGTCAACATGACCGCGCTGACCGTGGTCGAGGCCAACGCGCAGCGGACGCTTTTCTCCGCCTAGCCCCGGGCGCTAAACTTCCCTGGCACGCGGCCCCGGAGGCGAGACGGGGGAGGGCCGTGCGGGGACCGATGACAACCAGAGCGAAGACCGGTGCCGCAGGCGGCGGTGTTCCCGACCTTGGGGAGCACGAGGGGAATCGGCGGGAAGGGAAGGGTCCCGCCGCCCTTCCCTGGCCCCTCGCGTCATGAGCACCGGCAAGAAAACCGGGCTGATCCTCACCGGCGGCGGCGCGCGCGCCGCCTATCAGGTCGGCGTGCTCAAGGCGGTCGCCGAACTCTGCGGTCAGCCGCGCGAGAGCCCGTTCGCGATCCTGTGCGGGACGTCCGCCGGCGCGATCAACGCCGCCGCGCTCGCGATCCACGCCGACGACTTCGCCGAGAGCGTGCGGCACCTGGTCGGCGTGTGGGAAGGCTTCCGTTGCGACCACGTGTACCGCAGCGACTGGCCGGGGATCATCCGCACCGGCCGCCGGTGGCTCGGCAACCTGATGCTGCTCAACCGCACGAACCCGATCTCGCTCCTCGACAACACGCCGCTGCGGGAGATGCTCGCGCGCACGATGGACTTCGGCCGCATCCAGGCGAACATCGACAGCGGCGCCGTCTACGCGGTGTCGGTCACCGCCTCGGGCTATACCTCGGGCCAGAGCGTCACGTTCTACCAGGGCGGGTCGGGGCTCGAGGACTGGGAGCGCTGGCAGCGGGTCGGGGCGTCGACGACGCTGAGCGTCGACCTCCTCCTCGCCTCGAGCGCGATCCCGTTCATCTTCCCGGCGGTCAAGTTCCATCGCGAGTTCTTCGGCGACGGGTCGATGCGCCAGATCGCGCCGATCTCGCCCGCGCTCCACCTCGGCTCGGACAAGGTGCTGGTGATCGGCACCGGCCGGCAGTCGCACGAGCCGGCGCGGGTCCGGTCGAACCTGTATCCCTCGCTTGCGCAGATCGCCGGCCACGCGCTCAACTCGATCTTCCTCGACAGCCTCGCGGTCGACATCGAGCGGCTGCAGCGGATCAACAAGACCCTGCAATGCGTCGAACCGGACAAGGCGAAGGAGCTCGGCCTCTCGCTGCGGCCGATCGACGTGTTCGTGCTCCATCCGAGCCAGGAGATCGAGCGGATCGCGGCGCGCTACGCCCAGCATTTCCCGCGCGCCGTGAGGTTCCTGCTGCGTGCGGTGGGTGCGATGAACCGCAACGGCTCGAACCTCGCGAGCTATCTCCTGTTCGAAGCGCCGTTCACCAAGGCGCTCATCCATCTGGGCTACGAGGACACGATGGCGCGCGGCGACGAGATGCTGGCGTTTTTGCGGCGCGGGGCCTAAACTCGACGAGCCCCGAGGTAGCCTGCGCACGCCCCTCCGCCGCGCATTTCCCCGCCATGAGCCAGGACACATCGTTCCAGGACCCGTTCGAGCTGCTCAAGAAGATGTGGGCGCCGATGGGGTTGCCGCTTGGCGCCTGCCCCGCTGCTCGACCCGAACGACATCGAGAAGCGGATCGCCGACCTGAAGTCGGTCGAGAACTGGCTGAGCATGAACATGAACGTCCTGCGGATGACGATCCAGGGCCTCGAGATGCAGAAGGCGACGCTCGCGGCCTTCCAGGCGATGCAGCCGGGCGCCGGGGCACAGCCGAAGGCGGGAGCGCAGCCGAAGCGCGGGAGCGCAGCCGACCGCCGGAGCGCCCCCGTCGGTGGCGGACGCCTGGTGGTCGCTGCTGCAGCAGGTGCAGAATCCTCCGCCGGCGGCGAAGCCCGAAGCGAAGCCCGAGAAGAAGGGCAAATGACCGGGCGCGGTACCGCGACCGCGAGCTCGTTCCGCGCCGGGCATGCGCGCGCCGCGCGCTGGCAGGACGCCGTCGAGCAGGCCCTTGCCGGTGCCGGCGATCCGCCGCCGGGCGCGAACCTGGGCTTCCTGTACGTGAGCGATCGCCTTGGCGGGTCAGCCGGAGACATGCTCGACCGGCTGCGCGACGAGACCGGCGTGCAGGAGTGGGTCGGCTCGGTCGGCATCGGCGTGCTCGGGAGCGGCGTGGAATATTTCGACGAGCCGGCGGTGTCGGTGATGCTGGCGGCGCTCCCGGCCGGCGAGTTCCAGGTGTTCTCGGGCAAGCTCCGGCCGCCGGCGCTCGGCACTCCGCACCGCGAGCGGCGCCGAGGCCGCGCACTTCGCGATCGTGCACGGCGACCCGGAGACCGACGACATGCCGGAGCTGATCGAGGACATGTCGGCGAAGGTCGCGAGCGGCTATCTCGTCGGCGGGCTCTCGAGCTCCCGGTCGGCGACCTTCCAGGTCGCGAACGACGTGTTGCAGGGCGGACTGTCGGGCGTGGTGCTGTCGTCGCGGATCGAGCTCGCTACCCGGCTCACGCAAGGGTGCTCGCCGCTGCGGCGCGGCCCCGGCGCGACGCCGGTGCGCCACGAGGTCACCGAAGGCGAGCGCAACATCATCGTCGCGCTCGACGGACGTCCGGCCCTCGACGTGCTGCGCGCCGAGCTGGAGCTGGAGGCGGGCGGAGACCTCCGGCGCGCCGTGCAGTCGATCCACGTCGGCCTGCCGGTGTCCGGGTCGGACACCGGCGACTACCTCGTGCGCAACCTGGTCGGCATCGATCCCAAGCACAAGGCGATCGCGATCGGCGCCTACGTCGAGCCCGGGATGCAGGTCATGTTCTGCCGGCGCGACGGTGCGTCCGCCCGCGAGGACCTCGGGCGCATGCTCGACTCGATCGCCGGCCAGCTCGACGGTCCGCCGAAGGGCGGGCTCTACTACGCGTGCGTCGGCCGCGGCGAGCACATGTTCGGGCGGCGCTCGGCCGAGCTCGGGATCATCCGCGAGCGCTTCGGCGACTTCCCGCTCGCGGGATTCTTCTGCAACGGCGAGATTTCCCACGACCGGCTGTACGGCTACACCGGCGTGCTGACGCTCTTTCGGTAGCGACATCCGTCCCGCGCTGATCCCGCGGGCCCACTTCCATCTTAGGAGAAGCTGATGCCCAAGGCAATTCGATTCCACAAGACCGGCGGTCCCGAGGTGCTCGTCTGGGAGGACGTCGAGGTCGGCGATCCCGGTCCCGGCCAGATCCGCATCCGCCAGCACGCGGTCGGCCTGAACTTCGTCGACGTCTATCAGCGCTCCGGCCTCTATCAGATGCCGCTGCCGAGCGGCACGGGCTCGGAGGGCGCGGGCGTCGTCGAAGCGGTCGGCGCGGGCGTGACCGAGTTCAAGGTCGGGCGACCGCGTCGCGTATGCGTCGGCGCCGCTCGGCGCGTACTCCGAGGTTCGGCTCTACCCCGCGGACCGGGCGGTGAAGATCCCCGACGGCATCTCCTTCGAGCACCGCCGCGGCGATGATGCTGAAGGGCATGACCGCCCAGTACCTCATCAAGCGGACGTTCAAGGTGCAGCCCGGTCAGACGGTGCTGTGGCACGCCGCCGCCGGCGGCGTCGGGCTGATCGCCTCGCAGTGGCTGAAGTCGCTCGGCGTGACGGTGATCGGCACCGTCGGGTCGGACGCGAAGGCGGCGCTCGCGAAGGCGCACGGCTGCGAGCACACGATCGTCTACACGCGCGAGAACTTCGTCGAGCGCGTCAAGGAGATCACCGGCGGCAAGGGCGTCCCGGTGGTCTACGATTCGGTCGGCAAGCTCACGTTCATGGGCTCGCTCGACTGCCTGCAGCCGATGGGCATGATGGTGAGCTTCGGCAACGCCTCCGGCGCCGGTCGACCCGATCGCGCCGACCATCCTCGCCGCGAAGGGATCGCTGTACCTGACCCGCCCGACGCTGGTGAACTACACGGCCAAGCGCGAAGACCTCGTCGCGTGCGCGAACGATCTCTTCGACGTCGTGAAGTCGGGCAAGGTGAAGATCGAGATCGCCCAGCGCTACGCGCTCAAGGACGCGGCGCAGGCGCACCGCGACCTCGAGGCGCGCAAGACCACGGGCTCGACCGTCCTCACTCCGTGAGCGGCGCGCGCGACGCGTTCCGGCCTCGACGGCGGCGTGTGACGAACGGCGCGGCTCGCACCGAGCTCTACCCGCCGATCGAGCCCTACGCGTCGGGGATGCTCCCGCTCGACGCGATCCATTCGATGTACTGGGAGACGTGCGGCGACCCGCACGGGATCCCGGTCGTCTTTCTCCATGGCGGGCCGGGATCCGGATCGTCGCCGAAGCACCGGCGGTTCTTCGACCCGGCGGCCTACCGCATCGTCGTCTACGACCAGCGCGGGGCGGGGCGGTCGACGCCGCTCGGCGAGCTGCGCGAGAACACGACGCAGCATCTCGTCGCCGACCTCGAGCGCCTGCGCGAATCGCTCGCCATCGAGCGCTGGCTGGTGTTCGGCGGCTCCTGGGGCTCGACGCTCGCGCTCGCGTACGCGGAGGCGCATCCGGCGCGCTGCCTCGGGCTCGTGCTGCGCGGGATCTTCCTCTGCCGCAAGAGCGAGATCGACTGGTTCCTCTACGGCCTGCGCGCGATCTTCCCGGAGCCGTGGGAGCGGTTCGCGGGCTTCCTGCCGGCGGAGGAGCGCGGCGATCTCCTCGGCAACTACTACCGGCGGCTCGTCGATCCGGACCCTGCGGTGCACATGCCGGCTGCGCGGGCGTGGAGCACGTACGAAGGTTCGTGCTCGACCTTGCTGCCGTCGCGTGAGACGGTGGACTACTTCGCTGGCGACGTCGTGGCGCTCGGCCTCGCGCGGATGGAGGCTCATTACTTCCGGCACGACATCTTCCTGCCGGAGAACGCGTTGCTCGCGAACGTCGGGCGGCTACGCGGGATTCCGGGCGTGATCGTGCAGGGCCGTTACGACGTCGTGTGCCCGATCGTTTCGGCGCACGAGCTCGCCGCGGCGTGGCCGGAGGCGGACTACCAGGTCATCGCCGACGCCGGGCACTCGGCGTGGGA